>CAYPIM010000086.1:1731-22674 GCA_964410795.1 uncultured Lewinella sp.
CGTCGCCATTAGGCAGGTTCCAGCCAGCTCCTGCCTCGCTATAAGAAACCTCTCCGCCGACCGTGTAAGCAACTTTGGTCTCATTAATGTCACTACTTGTATTCCCATCACTTTGGGAGAAACCGCCACCCACTTCTGTTCCCAGTGTAACGCCCTCCAGAGTTGCACTGGCCTTACGGGAAAAATTTGCTCCGTTGCTTACACTTTCACTTACCGCAGTTTCTGAAAGGGCGATGTTCTGATAAGCCATCCCTCCATAAGTGACTGCGTAAGGATAGTGCGTTCCGTAGGTTTCAATGAAATGCATATAGTTGGGATAAAGCAAAGACTCATCCAGTGTTACTGTATCCCCTACTACCAAAAGTTCGTCACGCATTCTAAGGATAGCCGCTCGGAATTCAGGATCTAGTTTCATCCGGGCACGGTCCAGTACTAGGGCATATTTCACTTCGTGAGAAGAACTGGTAGTATGGAGCATCTTTGTGGAACGCATTTTTTCAGTTGCATGCTGAAAAGCACCGCTTTGGGAAAGGGCCATGCCTGCTACGCCAAGGTTCATGCCGAGGTTGACCTCCCAACTACTTTGGTGGTCTTTTTCGGAGGATACCGTTGTTGAGTGTGCTCGGGAAATGGATTCACGATCGTTCGCGAAGTACAAGCCGTAGGGCACGATTTTATCAGAATTGGAGAAATAATAGTCATAGCTATCCTCAGTAGGCATAGCGAAAACGAACTTGTCTGTACCTGAGGAAATCTGGTAATTGAAAGGATTAATACGTGCAGCGTTGTACCCACGGAAATTAAAGTCAAGTAGGGTCGGTCGCTGGTTGAGGGTAAAAGTACCTCCCCACTCGTTTTTATCTTTTCCTCGCTTATCGTATTGGCCTTGATAAGTGTAAATATTAGACGTTAGTGGGAATTCAGTTGCTGGGTCTACATAAAGTTCAAAGGAATTTTCTTCCAAAAAAGTAATCCGAACCTTCCCGTCTTTCCACCAAAACCGACGCCCTGTTGAACTAGGCCCGAACTTATAAGGTGACGACACTTCGGCGTACACAAAACTATCGGGGGTGATTGCTCTTGCTGGCAAATCAATCAGTAAAACCAGGCTATCCGTCGTGGGCTCAAACTCCATTTTGATGACCGGGGTCGAAGTGTAATTGCCATGGAGATTAACCCCACCATCGCTTTCGTTGATGTGGCCCAACCGGCGTGCCAGGTCGTCGTCTCGGACAGGTGCTGCTTGATCATCTACTGCCCAGTTGCCCGCACCCAACACATCAATGTTCCCTTCCATAGAATACAGCAACCGGAATCCGCAAATGAACGCAACGTTTGCAGTATCTGACGTCAACTCAATTTCAAAACCTTCTAGTAGAGCACCCTCTGGCAAACGCGCAACTGCCATCTCGCTTTCGGCCTCGGGCGCAACAACCACGCCACCAATCGGGTGAGCTCCGAGATTGGAAATAAAACGGATCGACTTGAGGCAACCACCGTTATTCATACACGTAACTCCGGTCAAGTATTCGTTTTCTTTGAAGGTAATTGACCCTCCGTCCGGGAAATTAAGCGTGTCGCCTACTGAGGCAAAACGAACCGTATCCGTTGCCTGACCGGCTTTAGATTTATATAGATTTAGCTTCCCTGTACACCCGGAAAAATACTGGAAAGCAATTTCAGAATAATATTCTCCCGGTCCGAGCATATCTCTGATCGTAGTATCCCCCCGAACCCCCAGTAAGTCACTACGGAATAATGGAGGGTGAGCAAAATAAATACTCTCCCTGATTTCAGAGAACTCCGAATAGAAGATCAAACTCGGGTATTTATCGTGTGTCAGCGCTGGCTGGCCGTATACCTGAAGCTGACTTAAATCATCCACATCCAAGGCCTCCCGCCAAACCCTGACCGTTTGAATCTCTCCTTTAAACGGTAGAGAATAGTCTCTGGCAGAACCCAATACCACCGGCGCATCAACGGAAGCACCGTAGCTAACGTCCAGGGTATCCCTAACGGTACCGTCGATAATTACAGCCGTTCTCCCGTTAGCAGTAGCAAGGGCTACGTGGTGAAACTTAGCATCGTTGAAATTAAAAACGACTGACTTGAATTCCGTACCGTTATAAAGTCCGATGCGGGTGGCCGATCGGTTTAGGTAAACGGTAAATTGAGTGCCGCTACTGGTAGCATGGGTAATCAAGGTTTGGGCACCTAGCGTATCGGTATCAACCAAGGCCCTTTTTTTGGATGTACCAACTTGATCTAGGCGAAGCTTTTTCGGCCCCAAAATACGTTTAAGCAAGCCGGTCTGGGTTGCTTTGGTCGGAGCTTTCGTCTGGGTCTTGGTATTCTTGGCCCCCGTATTATCTGCACGAAACAGAAATTCTATGGTGCCTTCTTCGCCTAAGTCCAGCGGTGCGGAAGGGCTGAATAAAATTTGCTTTTTGCCCCCAAACTTTACGGGTTGATAGCGGGCTTGCGCCCCTATCGCCATAGAGAGCAGTAACGCACAAGCAAGGCTAAGCGCATGGAGAAACGATGGTCTGAAAAATGAGTACATAGTAAATTAAGATGCGGGAACAGAACGTATTTCCTACTGCTCCCCGTTCAGGAAAACTGTCGATACAAAGGTGCAGGGAGAAGGAGCAGGGAACATCTACATTTTCATGTGGAGGGCATATAGCTTGAGTGCGCACCGATGCTTTCAGCTCAGCAGCTATTAGTACAGTCTAAACTTAGTTTTCAGCACTTTTTACTTGATCTTTTGCCCGCTACCGTCACGAAAAATCACTTCCGTAACTACGGCTAGGTTCCGGTTTTCCCGCCTTGTTAGCCACCAAAATCCACCAGCACAAAAGTCAACAAACTCAAATTACACTGTACTAGTGGTGGGCGCGGCCGCAGGTGCAAGCAAAAGGATTGAAGAGCAGGGGGATGTCCTCTTATTGGCATTGCTCCTTAACCATTCATTGCACCCGCGTCCGCGCCCTGATTGTTCCAAAAACCACGCTTCTAAGCGTATAGGTATTTCGACCCTCCACACGAAAATGTAGGTGTTGCCACTGCTAACTCCCCGCACCTTTGCCATGTCCTCCAACAAAACGATGATACGCCTTTAGTTCTCCTTTGCAGAAGACAACAGGCGTTTTCATTAAACTAATAATCAATTTATCATGACTTCCTTTTCAAAATCCTTCTTCCTTACCATTTGCCTCATTTTAATGATGGCTCCGAGCTATTTCTTATCCGCTCAAAACCCCGCTGACCTTTCTGGCGAGTACCAAATCCTCGTTAAGCAAACACGGCGGATGCTCCACGAAGACGGAAGGGGCAACAAACTCGTATCCACGCGTTTTCAACCCAACGATAACTTTACCCGCTTTATCCTGGAACGTCAGAATGATGGCTCTTACCGGGTTAAAGTAAAAGCCAATGGCCGTCACTGGCACGTAGACAGCAGTAAAGACAAGTTCCTCTCCACTCGCTTCCAACCCAACGACAACCACACCCGCTTTTTCTTCGAACCCCAGTCAGATGGATCTTTCCGTATTCGACTCAAGGCGACGAATAGGTTTATTCACGTAGACGGAAGAAGCGACAAACTTGCCTCTACCAGATTTCAATCCAACGACGATTTCACCCGTTTCATCCTCCGCCCTACTAATCTTTCTGGCGAGTACCAAATTCTCGTTAAGCAAACACGGCGGATGCTCCACGAAGACGGAAGGGGCAACAAACTCGTATCCACGCGTTTTCAACCCAACGATAACTTTACCCGCTTTATCCTGGAACGTCAGAATGATGGCTCTTACCGGGTTAAAGTAAAAGCCAATGGCCGTCACTGGCACGTAGACAGCAGTAAAGACAAGTTCCTCTCCACTCGCTTCCAACCCAACGACAACCACACCCGCTTTTTCTTCGAACCCCAGTCAGATGGATCTTTCCGTATTCGACTCAAGGCGACGAATAGGTTTATTCACGTAGACGGAAGAAGCGATAAACTTGCCTCTACCAGATTTCAGCCCAACGACAATTTCACCCGTTTCATCCTCCGCCCTACTTCGACCAGAAAGTCCCTGTAAATACTGAAGTCCAAGTACCGCTACCCCGACGAATCGGCAACGCTGTACGACTACATCTTCGTGCTGAATAAAGATGCGCGTCCTGTTATTTTATTCCATTTTTTGTTAAAAATTCTTTGCATAGCCTTAGCTACGGAAATAATTTTTAGCAAAAAATGGGGCAAAACAAGACGACCTAAACCGCTAAGCTATTTGTCTGGCGTCCCTTAGCGCCCCTCCACACGAAAATGTGGACAAACACCTTTACGCTTCCCCCCAACTTTGCTTTACCGATCCGGAACAGGCACTTCAAGCGCTCCACCGATCAATTCTTCAATCACCTGCGGATGGCTAACCCTCTTATGCCGCTGCACCAACTATTTACTATGAAATTCTTCCTCAAACTTATCCTCGCTATCGCATCTTTCGCCTTAGCAAGCCAGGTCATCAACGCTCAGGCGGAAGACCGCCCCACCACCTACCACGTCCACGATTACTTCATGGTCCCCGCCGGCGGCCACGCCGACTACCTGGCCATGGAAAAGGTCTGGAAAAAAATCCACCAGGCCAACATCAAGGCTGGCAAGTATACCAACTGGGAATTGACCGAAATCTTGATGCCAGGTACCGGCGATGGTGCCTACAACTATGCGACCCGCACCAGCGTAACGGGCGAAGAAAACCTTGCCGCCCTTCTAACTGGCAAATTCTATAATTCCAACCCTTCGGACATACTGACGGAGGAAGAGATGGCCATTTATAAAAATACAGGTGCGCTGCGCTCCTTCGTGAAGCAAGAAGTATACACGGTCTCCCATCTTTTGCCCGCAGCAGACTGGGACAAAGTGAAAGTAGCCGTGCATAACCATTTTGATTTTCCCGAAGGCGGCAGCCGTAGCGCACACGTTCAGGCGGAAAAAGACATCTGGGATCCCGTACACGCCGCCCGGATCAAGGATGGGAAAATGCTGGCTTGGGTAGTTGGTGCGAAAGTATTGCCATGGGGAGCCGACGAGCCGTTTCATGACGTAACCGTAGACCTGTACGAAAGTCTTTCTGGCTACCTGGCCAACAGCAGCCCCATGCCTTACTTCGAGAAAGCCTACCCTGGAAAAGACATAACCGGAATGATGGAAAAAACCAACGCTGCGGCAACCCTCGTAAAATCTGAAGTCCGCCTTATTCTGGATACTTCCCGCTGGTAGAAGTACCTAATACTCACCATGACCTTACCGGCCCATGCTCTTTTTGCGTGGGCCGGTTTTTAAAACTACACATTATCGCAGGGCAATTAGGCGCGGACGCAGGATGCAAAGCGGGGTAAGAAAGAGCAAGGCAAATCTTAACTTTAAGGATACGCTCTTTCTCTTTTGATCAACGGTTTCGTTTCAGCTATACACTATCTTTGCTGCATGAACGCAAAAGTCCTCTCCTGTCTCTTAGCCCTATGTTTCGTGTTCACCTCCTGCCCTCCGGTACCGACGGACACTGTGGGAACATCTTCCGCCCCACCAGCTTCCCCTGCACCTGCGCCCGCGCCTCCTGCACCTACGGTTCCGGAAGCAAAAAAAACGCCCAAGAACATTATTTTAATGATCGGTGACGGCATGGGCATTACGCAAATCTCCGCCGGAATGTACAGCAACGGCAACGAGCTCAATCTTGAGGACTTTCCGGTAATTGGCCTTCATAAATCTTACAGTGCAGACAACCTGGTGACGGATTCCGCCGCAGGCGCCACGGCATTCAGCGCTGGCGTAAAAACCTACAACGGTGCGATTGGTGTTGGTACGGACACCATGCCCGTCGTCACCATTCTGGAGTTGGCGGAGGCTGCGGGGCTTCCCACCGGACTGGTAGCGAATTGCTCAATCGTACACGCTACGCCCGCAAGTTTCGTAGCCCACAACCGGGCACGAAAAAATTACGAAGAGATCGCTGCTGACTTTACCAAAACCGACGTAGACCTCCTCATCGGCGGCGGTGCCAAGTTCTTCGAACGTCGCGAGATGGATACCCGCAACCTCAGTGCAGAACTGCGCAGCAACAACTACGTAGTAGAAAGTTTTGTCAACATTGACATGAAAGATGTGCGCCCGAACGCCAGTAAAAATTACTTCTACCTCACGGCTGACCGGGAGCCGCTACCTTTCAGTCAGGGCCGAGACTATCTGGTACCCGCCTCAGCAATGGCACCGGGTTTCCTACAAAAGCGTGACACCAAAAACAAGGGCTTCTTCCTCATGATCGAAGGCTCCCAGATCGACTGGGGAGGCCACGCCAATAAATCCGACTATATCATCAGCGAAATGCTCGAATTTGACAACGCTATCGGCAAAGTGCTCGATTTCGCGAAAAAAGACGGGGAGACCCTCGTCATCGTCACCGCTGACCACGAGACCGGCGGCTACGCCATCCAGTACGGCTCCAAAATGGACTCCATAGACGGTGCCTTTACCTCCGACTATCACACCGCTGATCTTATCCCGGTCTTCGCCTATGGCCCTGGCGCTGAGCACTTCGCTGGCATCTACGAAAATACGGCCATCTTCGATAAGATGAAGGAGCTCTTTGGCTTCTAAGGGACGGAGATCACTTCGCAGGAATTAAACCTTTTTTCTTCAGCGTCGTCAAATTACTGAACCGCAAAATAAAACGACCAATGCGTAAAGTAATGATGACCATGATGGTGCTGCTTCTTGCCGTAACCATCGCTACCGCCCAAAGAGGGCAGGGCCACCGAGCCAACCACCTTATTTCGGAACTGAATTTGACTGCGGAGCAGCAAGCCCAGATAAAAGCCATCAAAGAGGAAGGCCGCGCCAGTATGCGGGAAATGCGGACGCAAAACCCTGATCAGCGCCCCAATCGCGAAGCGATGAAGAAGATGTTTGAAGCTTCTCAGGCTAAAGTTGAAGCCGTCTTAACCGCTGAGCAACGTAAGAAACTAGCTGCTCTGAAGGCCGAACGCAAAGCCAGCTGGGAAGCTGTAGATAAAAAAGGAATGGTCGCTGCTCTGAAGGAGCACCAGGAAACCAAAGTAAAGCCCGTAATTTCGGCTGCCCGGTCTCAAATGGAGCAGTTTATCTCAGCCGAAGACAAAGCAGCTCTTGATCGCCTACGCCCCGTATTTGCTGCCAAGCCAAAAGGAAAAGCTGGTCGCCGTGGTGGCAAAGGGCAGGCTCGGAGAGAGAAGCCTTCGGAAGCTGACCTTACCGCCAAAAAGGCCGCTATGAAAACCTGGAAGGAAGATCATGCTGAAGAGATCGCTGAGCTGAAAGCCCTTACTAAAAAGTACGCCGTAGACCTAAAGCGGATTAAAGAGCGGATGGCTCCACAACAGGAGCAATGGCGCAAAGAAAAGCGTGAAATTGCAACTAGCTACCTCCCTGAAGGGGCCAAGAATGCGAAGCGCAAAGGCAAAAAAGGGCGAAAGGCAAAAAGAGCCATGGGTAAGCGAAAAGGCCCTCAATCTGGCAAAGAAAAACAAGGAAAAGAAGCCCGTGAAGGTTGGCCCCAAGGAGCGGCTTTCCTCCTGATGAAAGGGTAGTCTTTTCAAAAAGCGTAGGCAAAAGCCAACACTTTTGATCCGGTGGCGTTTGCTAAATTACAGGTATTGACCCTGGCTCGAAATTCCGAGCCAGGGTCAATGTTTTGTCAATCGTCGTTTTCGCTACTTTCGTTTCAAACGGGGATTTCGTACCTTGTGGTCTACACTAAGGAGCCCTGACAACGATCATCATATAAATATTACTTTAAGTGCAAGATTCCATCGGCAAAAACCAGGAAGACATCAATCAGGGCCTCCAGCACTGGAAGTCTATCGTAGCTAAGTACCAAAAGGCAAGTACTGGCAGAGCCATCGGCCAGCTGTTCAGCAGCTTTGGCCCTTTTGTTGCCCTCTGGATCGCCATGTATTTCAGTGTTGACTATTCCATTTGGCTCACGCTGGGCCTTGGCGCAATCAACGCTTTCTTCCTCGTTCGCATCTTCATTATCCAGCATGATTGTGGCCATTACTCCTTCTTGAAAAAGAGAAAGGTAAACGACATCATTGGCTTCGTTTGTTCCTTCTTCAGCTCTATTCCTTACACTTACTGGGCCCGTGTACACAGCTACCACCATGGCCACACTGGCCAGTTAGAGCACCGCGACATTGGGGATATCGACTTCCTCACCGTTGGGGAATACCGTGACCTAAGCAAATGGGGTCGCTTCAAATATCGGGCTTTCCGTCACCCCGTCGTACTGTTCGTAATTGTTCCAGTCATCTACCTGGGGGTAATGCTACGTGTTCCCAGCATCAGCTTTGAGGGCTGGAAGAAGGTACACATGAAGCAGCACCTCAACAACATCCTGATCGCGGCGGTCTACATTGGCCTCGGCTTTTTGCTTGGCTGGAAAGCTTTTCTGATCGTTCAGGGCTCCATCATTTTCTTCTTTGGCATCATTGCCTTCTGGTTCTTTTACGTACAGCACCAGCATGAGCATACCTATATGCAATGGACGAAGAACTGGGATTACCTCACGGCAGCCATCAAAGGAGCCAGCTTCTACAAGTTGCCACGCTTCCTTCACTTCCTGACCGGCAACATTGGTTACCACCATATCCACCACCTTTCCAGCCGCATCCCCAACTACAACCTTCGTCGTTGTGCTAAAGAAAACCCCGTTCTTCAGAAGTATGTAACCAAGGTGAGTTTCTTCCAAAGCCTACCGATGATGTTCAACAAGCTTTGGGACGAAGAGAAGCAGCGGATGATTACCTTCCGTGAGTTCTACCGCTCCGAAGCAAACGTAGGCGTTGCCTAAAATACGCCACGCCGACATTACTTTATCAGGAAACATGAGCCATCCCGAATCTGTCGCGCACGCAGGATGCAAAGAATGTTTGTAGGTTTAGGCCGCTCCCATAAGGAAGTCTTCAAAGAAGCCCATTCACACTACTAGACGTGTTGTGGCTGCCTTTCGCTACGCGGCTGCCTAAGGCGAGACCTGTGGGAGAGGCAGAAATTCAAACCTCGAAGAAGCCCAGTGGTGTGTTTAAATTTACTCTTCGCTGATCACCGAGCCGACTTTACCAGCGCGCCACGCAGGGAGGAGCGAGGCTAATAGCCCAATACTCAGTACAGTCAAAGCAACAACAAGGAAGTTATGCCAGCGGAAGGAGATTGGATAAGCTTCAGTGAGCAAGCCCGGCAAACTGATCAGGCCGAAGTATTTCTGTAGCACAAATAACAGACTTGCAAGCACAAAGCCAGAAAAGAGTCCCAGCCCGCAGAGTAGTAAGCCCACGCGCATAAAAACGCCACTGATATTACTTGCCGTCATCCCTAAGCTGCGCAAAATTGAAATGTCCTGGCGTTTATCCAGTACGACCATCCATAGTGCGCCCACCAAGTTAAAACTGATCAAGATCATCATCAGGCTACCGATAGCATAAGCTACCCACTTTTCTATCTGCATCAGCTTCAGAATCGTATTCTCCTGTTGGTAACGATCCTTCACCAGAAAGGCCGGGCCCATATACTCCTCAATACGCCGGTAGGTGGCTTTATTGATAAAGTCCGGCTTTAGTGCAATCTCAAGGGAAGAAACGGTTGAATCACTCACACTTAGTAAATCTCTCGCTTTATCAATGCTGACAATCACCGCTTGATTTTCCATAGACTCCTGGCTACGGACAACACCGGTGGGCCGAAATTCTCGCCGCAAATAATTAGTTCTCCCAGTTGTCATAAAGCCACCTCCACGGGGCTTAGGGCGTAGCATAAATACCGTTAACCGTTCAAACTGATTAAGCGGGTCTATTCCTAAGGTTACGGCCAGGTCATAGCCTATTACTGCTCCAAAGCCTTCTCGCCCGGACACATCGAGCTCATACGCTCCGTCGTTTACCATGCTGTCAATGCCGTTGATGAGGGGGAAAGCCTCATCAACTCCCTTTATGGTAGCTGCATTTTGCTTATCGTCGTAGCTAAAGATCGCCGTTTCTTCCAACGTTTGTGAGACTGCTGCGACACCTTCAAGTTTGTCTAGTCCCCTAAGCGTTGTTGCATCTACATCGAACGTTTTGCCAGCTGCCGCAACAATGCGGACATCAGGGTTCAAGTTGTTAAACATCGTTAGAAACAAGTCTTCAAAGCCATTAAAGACACTCAGTACAAGTAGCAAGGCAGCGGTTCCAATAGCAACGCCAAAACCCGCAATCATCGTGATGAGGTTAATCGCACTGGTTGATTTTCGGGCGAAGAGGTATCGCCAGGCCATCTTTGCTGGTAAGTTCATAGCCTAAAGGTATAATACCGCCCGTCCTTGAAGGCGTTTTTGCCGATGATTAAGCAATATTTGACTGTAATTAGTACGCTCTACACCTGTACAAATTGTATTCCAGCCTCATCTTAAGCACTTGAGCGATGCCTATTGAAGCAAGCTCAACAGCCGGTTAAGGTCTTGCAGGTCTTTATCGCTAAGCAGGTCGCTTACCAGGCGGTCTAAGTCTTCTTTACGGTCATTGATTTCCTTCAAGATTTCAAGGCCCGAGTTTGAGATCCTCACCCGGTTGCTGCGTCGGTCGTAGTCAGAAGGAAATTTGTCGAGGTAGCCCTTTTTCACCAGTCGGTCAATTAAACGGCTAGCATCAGACATCTTATCCGCCAACCCTTCACGAACTTCTTGAATCGAAGCAGACTCCGGGCTGGTAGTTGAGAGGTTACGAAGAATACTGTATTGCTTTGGCGTAATTCCGTAAGGCTTTAGCAATTTTCGGGTACCATTAGTTAGCCAACTACAAGCTTGCAATAGGTTGTAGCGTAGTTCCTGTACCTGGTTCCCAGCACTGGCATTGAGGCCAGACTTATTAAACTTTGTCATAACGTTTATTAAAACATTTAAAAGATGGTCAAAAATTCACTGGTGACCTTGCCGAACAGGGTTTATTTAGCAGAGGTGTCAAATTCGCAGCACTGCTATGGTAATATTCTTAAGAAAAGTTTTGTTCTGAAAAAGCAGGAGAATTTAAAGAAATGTAATTCATATTCCTTCCCCCATCAGTTTCCAAGGCAACTTTCTCACGTTTAACTGTACATTAACGAGAAAAAAGCATCCTTATTTAGTTTTCTACGTTCTAGCATAAAATTAACTCACCATGAGACTAATTACACTGATACTTATCTTCCCCCTATTGTTTTCAGGAACAATCCTTCAGGCACAAAACAAGCAGTACGTAAAAGCACAAGATAGTGATCCCGAGGCAATTAGGTTAATAAAAAGCCTTAGAAGTAAGTACGACGCGTACAAAACTATGGAAGCTGACTTTAGGCTCGAAATTCGGATTCCTGGCAGTAAAGTAGAATCACAACAAGGTCGCCTAAAACGCCAGGGTGATTTCGTTCGCTTCATGCTAGGCGATCAGGAAGGTATCATCAACGCAGAGGCTGCCTATATGATCCAACATGGCAACAAAGAAGTAATGATCAACAATCTTCCCGAACCAGGCGAAATGACCGGGATGCTCACGCCACAAACACTGTTTAGCTTTTACGAAGGAAACAACTACATATTAGCCCTACAGGGTAAAGATGTTGTAGATGGCCGTATGCTACAAGCCATCGAAATGAAACCCGTAGACCGAGACAACAGCGAATTCACGAAGCTTCGTCTTAAAATAGACCAAGCTAAAAAAGAGCTAGCCTCTATCGAAGCCTTCACCCGTGATGGTTCCCGTTTCACCTTTCACCTCGACAAAACGAAAGGTGATGTTGCCCTAACCGGAAAGACCTTCATTTTTGACAAAGCCGAATTCCCTGGCTATCACGTTGAAGATATGCGGTATTAAGACTTTTAAGACGAAGGCTGAGTCAACAAAATTAAAAGCGGCTACGGATGTTTCTCATCCGTAGCCGCTTTTTCGTTTACTGTCCTAAACAGAGGGAGTTCCTTAGTTTACTACCATCTTTTTAGTCGCAGTAAAGTCATTAGCACTAATGGTATAAGTTACCACACCAGCAGCGCCAAGGTCTTTCCGATCCAGGTTTACACGATTCTGACCTGCAGAACCTGAAATGGCGCGCTCAAGCAACAGGCGCCCGGTAATGTCACGAACGGTGAGTTGAACATCACTCGCTGCAGGCAAATCAAACCGAATCGTGGTCTGGCCATAAACCGGATTGGGAGTATTCTGGAAGAGTTCTGCCGTCTCAGAAGTTGGCTCATCACTGGCAAAGGCTACGTTCAGATTTACCATATTGTTAGAAGCGGTATACCCCTCGGCACGAATAAGGTCATCAGAAACAGAAAGAACATCACTAAGACGAACATCATTTACGGCTTTCAGATGTAGTGTCACCAAAGGCTCAGTGCCACGCAGTGTCTGATCGTAGCTGAAAGCTATTTTCCCACGCTCCATCAATGCAGTATTGAGGTGGCCGCTGGAAAGTTGACCGGGAGTCACATCCTGAACAAGTACATCGTCCGTTAAGCTCACCGTACCCTGAAGGCCAGAAAGTTCTGCTGCCTCGTTTGCTGTAAGCGCAACCTCATAGGTCTCGCCAGCAATCATATCAAGTTCTGAAGCCTCTAGTGATACACGGCCATTCCGAGGTGTTGTACCATCGTTTGTCGTGAAACCGTTAGGGTCATTACCATTTACATCACCAACCATGATCGCGATAAAGTCTGCATCACGAATGCTTGCGTCAAAGTTATTGATGTTAACTACTTCAGGGAAGCTTGTAGCCCACGGATTAGTAGCGACTGGGAAAACGAAGTTTACGTCTACGAATCTCCAGGCAGAGTTGTTTCGGTAGGCGTCATCAAGACCTAAGATGAGACGACGAATAGCAATAATATCCTGCACGGATACATCTTCATCTCCATTAGCATCTGCAGCCAGGTACTGGTAAGGCGAACCTAGGAGTTCCAGGCCAAGAATATAGCGTGTGATCAATACCAAGTCAAATGTAGATACTCCGTGGCTGTGCGAGAGGTAAACCTCATGAGTAGGATCTATCGTGTAATCCTCCCGCCCGATAAGTGCCTGGAAAGTATAGATTCCACCAGCAGTTGTTGCGGTTAGTTCTGTACCTGCAGGGCCAATTAGGGCGACACTTACGTCTTCCACTGGTTCCCCGTCAATGGTAGCTACCGTACCAGAAATGTTACCGAAGTTCTCCGAAGCGCAGGAATTCTGAGCTCCTTGTACCAGAACCAGAATACTACAGTAATCGTTCTGTCCAGCGGGATCAAAGGCATAGATTCGTACCTGAACGGTCTGATCATCCTCGCAATCGAAGATGATACCGTCACGGCCAGGGGCTGGTGTAAAGCCCGGAGCAAAGGTTTCAAGTTCTTTGTAGATAGAGTAAGTCACTTCGCCAGAGCAATCATCAACATCACTTGCGATACCGTCCGTAGCCCAGTAGGCCGCAGATCCGGTTCCGTCGCCGTTAGGCATGAGCGTAACCGTAGTCTGGTGGATACAAATTGGCGTTGGAGCCAGTCTGTCTTCTACGCAGAACTCAATGATGGCAACGTCTACATTACCACAATTATCTGCTCCTCGTACACGAATCGCATGGCTGCCAACCGGAACGTTTTCCAGAGAGATAAAGTAATTACCTTCAAGATCACTACTGATTTCTCCATCCTGAAGGAAGCGGGTACGCGAGAAAGGAATCGTTGAAGCATAGTTAACGTCTAGTTCAACACGTACTCCAAGTTGTTCTTGGCGGGTGCAGTTATCGGTAAGCTCAAAGGAGAGAGAGACCGACCCTGTACAATTAACGCTTGTTGCGGCAAAACAAACCTCTTCATTATCCGATACAATTTGAGGAGCAACCTCATCACGGATTTTCACAAATTGGTAGTAACGGAATGCGCCACGGCTATCATCAGTACCATAAGGGTTACCGCTATCTCCCTGAGGACCGGGATCAAGTGGATCAGCAAAGTTGTTGTTCTGAAAAATATTGTCTCCGTCCAGGTAGGCAACATCATCAGTCAACGTATTTGTTGACATTGGCTGAATGTAAAGGTATACGTCCTCACGTAGGTTATTGTCTCCGTCGTAATCGCGCGGCACCTGGTAGGGCTCTCCGAGCGTATTGTATTCACACCAGTTGATAATCAGGTGCTCAATCCGAACCTTGTAACACTCGTCGGCATCGCTTGTGAAAGTATCACGGCTTACCTGGTTAGTAATCAGGTCACAGCCATTCTCTTCCACTTCGAGTTCACCAACGTTGGGCATCTGCATGCAGAAGGCCTGATCATCTCCTGGAAGACGGATGGTGTAATCATGTAAGCCATCAACCTGAATGTTCTGAACACAAAGTTGGTTGTTGGTAAAGCCCGCAGCATCCATAGCCGTAAACCGCCGGGTAAAGGAACCAATACCACAGCTATTAACATCGCCAGATACTGTTTGCGTCAGGGTAACATCACAGTTGTCTAATCCAGTAGCAGATCCAAAAGTGGCGTCCAACAATTCATCACTGGCCTCCATGATATCACTGGGTAAGCCAGCGGCATCTAATTCAACACAGCTAATTTTAAGGTTACCGGGAGCAAAGCAACTCGGAGGTGTTTTGTCTTCTACCAAAATGGTCATCCAGCAGAAATTACTCAAGCCACTAGCGTCCGTAACGCGTAAACCAATCAGGACTTCACCAGCATCATCACAAGTAAGCACTACTTCAGGACCGTAAACAGCACCGGGAAGTAACTCATAAGCACCGCTCGCCAGAAGGCGTACACGGCCAATTGATAGCGTAACGTCAGAACAATCGTCGTAGCTACCGTTATCAATCATCTCAGGGGTGAGGATAGCGATACCAGCGGAAGCATTAGGGTCAGGAGAGACACTGCTGGTTACACTCACGTTGAGTCCGTCTTCACAGATCGCAACAGGAGGGGTACCATCTACAATACTGACGTTTACATCGGTCTCACCAAAATTACCGCAATCATCAATGTAGCGATAGCGTACAATATGGTCACCTACCGGAAGTAAGTCAGAAATTTCGGCGGTAGCATTCTCAAGGCTAACCGTGTAGCTGCCCAGCGGAGCAGTATCGAGATCACCGTCTACGTAAATAGAGGCAGACAAGTCAACATCGGAACCACAGGCATCAGTTAAACTAAGACCGTTGATGTCAAGCCGAATGAAAGCACCACAATTGATACCACCGTTGGTCTGGAACTCAAGTGCTTCTGCGGGTGCGGTAAAGACCGGAGCCGAAAAGTCACCAATCTTTACTACCTGGGTCAGGGTACGAACATCGGAAGTGTTACACCAGTCAATAATCGTGTAAGTACGAACTACTTTGTAAGCAAGGTCACAGGTAGTGATCAACGGCGAATCGGAGAAGGTTACTCCGATACCACAAAAATCACTATCTGCGCCTAATCGCAGAGGAATAGTAGTTCCGTTTGGCCCGTCGAAGAAGGGAAGGTCTTGCGGGCGGGGAGCTGGCACGTCGCCAAATACGAGACCGAGCGCATCCAATTCGTTACACTCAATGGTTACTACCTCGGGGATATTGTCCGTATTCAAGTCATCCAGAGAGGGGCGAGTAAAGACAATTTCGTAGCTCGTTACGGCCGCAGCGTTGGTCTCTCCGCCAGCGCTTACGCAGCTTCCGTCCGTAGCGGTGAAAGTACGGGTAAGGAGAATGTCATTACACTGAGGGTCATCCGCATCACGGGTGACAATATCGTTAACACAAACTTCAACCAGTTCGGAGCAGTTATCCGTAGCACCAGGCAAGCCTCCGCCAGCCAAAAGGCGCGCGCGCAAAGCGGGATCCAGTGTACCAGGAACGATAGAGTTGGTAAAAGTATTAACCGTGTAACAACGGCTAACGGTATTGGGCAAGACACCAAGATTAACACCATCTATAGCTTCACAATAGAGCGGACCATCCGGTGCAACGGGGGTGCTCGTGAAAAAAGGAGCCGTTTTGTCTTCAGCAACAACGGTACCCCAGCCAACGGTAAAACCACTTACCTGCATGGTATCCGCCTCTACGCGGAAAAGGAAAGAGCCACAGCCATCAATTACACCTAGGTTGGCCTCATTACCATCTTCAACGATTACCGTGAAGGCGGAAAGAGGAGCTTCGGTGCCATCACCGTCGGCGTCAAAATCTCCAGCCAGAACTTGTTCGGGAATAATCACCGCCTGACAATTGTCGTCAAGGGTGATGTTAATGCTCGCTATGGTAGCGACGTTCACCGTATCCGTCTGTGCCCAAGAGGCAAGGGATGCGATAGAAGCCAGCACGAGCAAAAAAGCGCGTAAGACTAATTTCATAAGATTACGATTTCTTGAGATTACAAAAGCTAAAAACAGTTGCCCGGATGAATATGGTAGAATTTAATTCTGCTAAACCTTATTTCGCGTCGGTTTACATACGGGTATCATTGCAAACAAAGGTACAAAGCGACAAGCGAAATCTTAAACATTTAACGAATTTGATTGTAGGTACATTTCAATATGCAGCAATCTGGCGCGGACGCAGGATGCAAAAATGGTTTTTTGAAACCAAAATCGAACGACGTTTTTGCTACCAATTTAGTCCATTTGCGGGATAGAACTACAGCGTTTTCTTAACGTCTTCACGCGCTACCTCAACCTAACTCCTCTCCCGCGGAGAGGGAAGCAAATTCAAGCTAGGATCATGGTAAAACGTGTACCAACACCATCAAATGGGACACCAATACCACTTTAGGTTAGTCCTATTATTCAACGGCTATTCCCTTCGATGCAGGCACGATTTACCGGTCCTTTCCATAGGTCTCACCTTAGAAACGTCTGGCTACAAGAAGGGCTTAAATATTGCAACGGAAAGTTCGATTTATAGTTGCGAACAGCCTTCCTAAACGTTCATTTTTCCATACCCCAACATTGCCATCAGAATCACTTTACAACTCAACCTAAAAGACAACCTTTTCCAGGAATAGCCAAACTGCTTCAACCTTACAATGCACCTGCGGCCGCGCCCTAAAACCTCCCACAGTTTGAGTTCTCGCAGCAATTCTTATAAATCCCAAAGTGAACACCCATAGCTTATTACAGTTGTAGTACATTGCGCAGGCGGTTTACCTCGTGCTCGCCTAGTTTAACAATCTAATCAAAAAGTGATATGCTAAGAATTCTGCTACTACTTGCCTTCATTGCCTCCTCCCCTTTTGCCTTTGCGCAGGAAGACGCAGATAAAGGAGACAAAAAAGAAAAGAAAGAAAAAAAGGACCCGTATAAAGAGTTGATGAAAGATGCCGACGTAGAAGAGGGGCTTTTCGGCGTCATCAACAAAGACGGCAATCTTTACTTTGAGTTGCCACTCTCCCTACTAGAAGATGAAATCCTGATCGTAAGCCGCATCAAAGGCTTTGTGAAAGGACTCAACTTCGGTGGTGCAGGCACAAAAAGTCGGCCACAACAAGTCGTTCGCTGGCAAAAACACGGCAAAAAGATCCTCCTGCGCAGCGTGAGTTACAACTCCGTCGCCAGCCCGGACGACCCCGTCTACGAGTCGGTACGCAACAACAACTTCGAGCCAATCGTGAGTACGTTCGACATCAAAGCCTACGGCAAAGACAGCGCCTCCGTCGTCCTCGATGTCACCAAATTCTTCACCACTGACATTGCTATGATCGGAGCCATGAGCGACCGCCAGCGCAAGAACTTTGGCATTCGTAGCCTGGACAAAAGCCGGAGCCTAATTATGTCCACCAAGGCCTTTCCCAGCAACGTAGAAGTACGCCACGTACTCACCTACAACGGCAGCAAACTGCCTGATAACCAAGTAACTGGAACAATGTCAGTAGAGATGAACCAAAGCTTCATCCTACTACCTAAAGACCCCATGCGCCCCCGCGCATACGATCCCCGCGTGAGCTATTTTAGTATCCGTCAGACAGACTACAGCTCCGACGCACAACGCGCCGAGACCCAGCGCTTCATCACCCGCTGGCGCCTTGAACCCGTGGACATGGAAGCCTGGAAGCGCGGTGAACTGGTGGACGTAAAGAAGCCCATCGTCTATTACATCGACCCCGCAACGCCGGAAGACTGGGCGCCCTACATCGCACAGGGTGTTGACGACTGGGCCAAGGCTTTCGAGTCCGTTGGCCTGAAGAATGCCATCATGAGCAAGCGCGCACCCACCAAGGAAGAAGACCCCGACTGGAGCCCGGAAGACGTTCGCTACTCCGTGATTCGCTACGTAACCACCGACATCCAGAACGCCATGGGCCCGCACGTACACGACCCACGAACTGGCGAAATTTTGGAGTCCGACATCATCTGGTACCACAACGTAATGAACCTACTGCGCAACTGGTACCTGATCCAGACCGCCGCCGTCAACCCCGAAGCACGCACGCCCAAGTTCAAGAAAGAAGTGATGGGCGAGCTGATCCGCTTTGTCTCCGCCCACGAAGTGGGCCACACGCTTGGCCTACCCCACAATATGGGCAGCTCTGCGGCTTACACCGTAAAGCAGCTCCGCAGCCCGGGCTTTGTTCAGGAAAACGGCACTGCGCCTAGTATTATGGACTACGCACGCTTCAACTACGTCGCCCAGCCCGAAGACAAAGGCGCAGGCTTGCACCCCAAGATCGGCCCCTACGACTTCCATTCCATCGAGTACGGCTACAAGCCAATGCCCGAAGTCGACAGCTGGCAAGCTGAAAAGCCCGCCCTGAACGCCATGATTAAGGCCAAGGCCGATGACGCCCGGTTCCGCTTCGGCGCACAATCCAGGGGCGGCCACGACGCCAGCGCCCAAACGGAAGACCTGAGCGACGACGCCGTGCTGGCCTCCGAGCTCGGCATCAAGAACCTCAAGCGCATCGTCCCGAAGATCAACGAGTGGATGGCCGAAGACGGCATGATGTTCGATAATCATGAGGAAGTGTACAACAACGTGATCGGTCAGCTCCGCCGCTACACCGGCCACGTGGCCAGCAACGTTGGTGGCGTACACGAATGGCAACGGACCGCTGACGAGAACAAGCAGGTCTACACCGTCATCCCCGCCGCAAAGCAGAAGGCCGCCGTTGATTTCATCAACGCGCAAATCTTCACTACCCCCGAATGGCTGCTGGACGAAGGCATCCTGAGCCGCATCTCCGCCAGCGGCGTAGCCGGTAAGATTGAAGGTCTTCAGGCTTCTGCCCTCCGCACCCTGATGAGCTCCAGTCGCCTCAACCGCCTGGCCGAGCAAAAAGCCATGGACGCCAAAGCCTACGGACTGATGGACCTCATGAACCAGACCCGCGCCGGTGTCTTCACCGCCGCCAATACGAACTCCACCTTCGGGCGCACGCTCCAGGCCAACTACGTAGACGGCCTCGCCAGCTTACTCGGAAGCGACCAAGTCTCCAACGACGTGAAGGCCGCCGCTCGCGCTACGCTGACCAGTCTGCGCTCCAGCACCAACTCCGCCGACAAAGGAATTGTCGGCGGCCATCAGATGGAACTTGCCCACAAAATTGACGTTGCTCTCAAGGGGATTGAGTCGATTATGAAGGGGAAGTAGGAGTTAGTAGTTTAGAAATTAGTAAGCTAACGCTGGAAGCCAGCTCCGTTTTGGAGCTGGCTTTTTTGATTCCTACCTTTTTTGTTTGGAGAAGTGTGTAGATGCCTCGGTAAAAAGAACACTTAAAAGTAGGGATGTACAACAGGCTTAAGAAAGCCCTGGCCGATGCGACCTCCGGTAGCGAGTGGACGACGGGCTCTCCGAGCCCGAATGTATTGGGCAATTATTCGTACTAAGTTGCACCTCCTAGTTGGAAGGTAAAACCACCGTTAAGTTCAAGGTCTCCCCCTAAAAGGTTTCTGTTTACAAGCAGAGACTTCTTCTTGCACCGGGGAGAGTGCTCGGTCCGCTTCTGCTCAAAGAGCAAATCAATCAGATCGCTAAACCAGGATTTTCCACCCGCAAGCATCCGTGCAGCATTTTTTATCAGACCATTCTCCCAAACCAGAAAAGCGGTACCAGGAGCAACCTCCCGATACCGCTTTCCAGTAAGCATTAAACTGAGTCTTACTCAGCAGCTTCTTCAGCAGCTTCTTCGCCTCCAGCTTCAGCAGCTTTCGCTTCGGCCGTAGCGGCAGAACGAAGGGCACGCGGTACTTCAACGGAAGCGACGGGCTGACCAGCGGGGTTCATAATTTCAACGCCTTCGTTCGGCTTGATATCACGTACACGGATGGCAGAGCCGAGCTCGAGCTCGCTGATGTCCAGAACCAGCTTATCCACGAGGTTCTCGGGAGTAGTTTTGATCTTGATTCGGCGAACAGCAACCTGAAGCTTACCACCTCCACGAACACCGGGGCTGGTACCTTCAAATACAACGGGAACCTGTACTTTGACGGGGTGACCGTCTTGCAGCGCAAGGAAGTCAATGTGACGAAGCGCATCAGTTACCGGGTGGAACTGGTAATCCTTCACAATGGCCTTGTACGTCTTACCACCAACCGTAAGCTCAGCAAGCTTAAACTCTGGTGTGTAAATGAGGGAACGTACATCAAGGGCCTTGATGGTAAAGTGGACCGGGTCTCCGGCACCGTAAAGAACGGCGGGAACGAGGCCCTCACGGCGGTTGGCCTTGCTTGATTTCTTACCCAGGTTTTCGCGGACTTCACCGCTGACTTGTACAGACTGCATATCTTTAATATTTGCGCGCTTGGTCGCTTTCGGCCCGCAAAGATACGAACTTTATTGGACCAGCGAAATACCTGAGGAAAAAATATTCAAGGTTGCAGGTTTCAGGTTGTAAGTATTCAGGTCACACGTTGCACAACTAACCTATCACCCTGCAACCTGCAACCTGCAACTCACCTCCAACGAACCAATT
Source organism: uncultured Lewinella sp. (assembly GCA_964410795.1). Lineage (GTDB taxonomy): Bacteria > Bacteroidota > Bacteroidia > Chitinophagales > Saprospiraceae > Neolewinella. The sequence continues at coordinate 22,662 of CAYPIM010000086.1, forward strand.
TCGTAAACAGACC
>CAYPIM010000087.1:0-22491 GCA_964410795.1 uncultured Lewinella sp.
GGCAAAAGACAAGCCTTGAAAATTTGGACGGCTTCTGTAAGCTCTGCTTCCGTACTTGATGCAAATCCTAGCCGGGTCGCGTTCCAGTCACGCCCATAAGCGGCTCCATTGGAGAAGCTCAACCCTCGGTTATGCGCCCGTTTACTGGCTGAAACCAGATCGATGTCTTCCCGAAAACGGGTCCAAATAGCCATGCCGCCATCAGGAACTTTGAAGGTAGCTACTTCACTCAGCTGTGTAGATAGCAAGCGGGCAAGAACATCCCTTCGTTTCTGGTACACTCCCCGGGCGCGGCGTAAAGAGCGGGGGAGGACGTCAAGCCGGAAAAGCTCCAGCAACGCATGCTCCAGCGTAGGGTCTCCCTGCCGGTCTACGATGCGACGGATTTTGGTGAGCTCTGAGATAAGGGCGGGATCTCCAACAAGGTATCCGACCCGAAAGGCAGGAGAGATCGCTTTGGTGAAGGAACCTGCGTAGAGTAATAAGCCATCATGTCGGGCGCTTGCTAAGGGCATGATCGGGACGTTGCCATAATGAAAGTCAAAGTCGTAATCATCCTCAAAGACGTGGACACCGTGCGCCCGGGCGAGCTCAAGTAGCTGTATGCGCCGCGCAGCGGGCATGATGAGCGTAGTTGGGTACTGGTGATGGGGCGTCAGGTAGATCATCCTAACTTTATGGTTGGCCATCAGCTCCGCTACGTGCTCGGTATCGAGACCCTTTTCGTCGATCCGCGCCTTAAGTATTTTAGCGCCATGAAAGCGGATGGTATTATTTCCGTTGGCCCAGTTAAGCTCGGGCACGATCACTTTGTCGCCCGGCTTTACCATTGCGGTGAGGGTAAGGTGGAAAGCATGCGTAACGCCCCTGGTAAGGAGGATGTGATCTGCCGTAACCTTGAGTCCGCGCGTCTTGGTTAGATAGTCTGCTATGGCTTCCCGTAGCGGGCGGATGCCCTGCGGGGAAGCGTAACCCAGGCGATGGTACTGATTGCCCCGGCGAAGGGCAGATTTCCAGGCCCGTTCCAGCTCGACAAAGGGAATGAGGCGAGGGTCAGGCAAGCCATCGTCAAGGTGATAGGGTAGGTGGGTGACGGATTCGGCTACCGTCATATATTCCGGCAAAATTAGTTGGGTCGGCGAAGAAGCTGCATCGGTTTCCGGAAGACTGGTCAGGAGTTGTTCTGCAATGGTATCGGGCAAGTCATCGGAGACGAATGTTCCACGGCCGGTAGCAGTATAAATCCAATCTTGCAGTGCCAGCTCTTCATAGGCGTGCACGACGCTCTTACGGTGGATGCCAAGCTGTTGACTTAGCTGGCGGGTACTGGGGAGTCTTGCCCCACTCTGAAGGTATCCTTGCTGAATCTGATCAATGATCTGATCACTTAGTTGGCGGTAGTGGGGCAGGGGGGCGTCGCGGTCGATCTTGATTTGCTGGAGCATACTAGAATGAATTCTTCAGCTTAGACGGCAACCTTAAGCTGGACCCAAAGTTACCGTTTTCAGGCGGCAGAAAACAAGGGTGGACTATTTAAAATACAATCATTGGAGCCGTAGGGTAGTCCGATTGGCCAATAGATTTGTGGTGCTTTCAGGCTGTAGATCCTTGCCTGTAAACCTACTTTGCATCCTGCGTCCGCGCCCAAAAAGTCATCCAGCCCGACGGTAAAATAATAAATTGAGAATCATGAATCGAGAGCACGAAGCACAGAAAAGTAAATCGCGAATCACTCCCTCACGCTACCCCAAGCGTAGCCACCAGGACGCTGAGATTATCTATCCTATTCTAGATGAAGCGCTGTTTTGTACCATGAGCTTTGTCTGGGAAGGCCGGGTAAGGTCCATTCCCCAGTCCGTAGTCCGGATGGATGATGCGGTATACTTCCATGCTTCCGTCGGTAGTCATTTCTTTCGCAGCCTCGCTCAACTCGATGAAGTCTGCATCACCGTTACCCTGGCGGACGACATTGTTGTCGCCAAAAGCGCCTTCAACCACAGCATAAATTATCGGTCGGTGGTGTTGTGGGGTAAACCAGAAGTGATTGATGAGCACGACGAAAAGTACGCAGCTTTCAAAAACCTAACCGAAAAAATGGTGCCCGGTAGCTGGGATTATCTCCTGCCCATGACGGACAAACAGATGGCCAAAACAATGGCCATAAAGGTTCCGATCTCAGAGGCTTCAGCTAAGGTCCGCCAGGGGCCTCCTTCAGAGGTAGAAAGTGACAGGCCAATCTGGACGGGGCTTATTCCGATTAAGCCGTTGAAAGGTACACCGGTGGCGGGGCCGGACGCGGAGGGGATTATGCTGCCTGAGCATTTAAGATAACGCTTTGCGTAAGCCCGTGAAAGCGGCCACTACTGTTTAACCAGGCGCGAAACAAAGAAGCCATCAAAGCCCTCTACTTGTGGCAAAAAGGTATGCTTATGCTCCAACGTCCAGCCTTCTCCGGCGGGAGAGGCCAGGAAGGCATCTACCTGATCGTCGTTCTCACGCGGGAGGATTGAACAAGTTGCGTAAACCATTTTGCCACCCTCTTTTACCATCCGGCTGTAGCTGGTCAGAATATCAGTTTGTTCTTTAACGACACGATCGATGAAGTCCTGGCTGAGCTTCCACTTTGCGTCAGGATTGCGGCGCAGCACGCCGAGGCCGGAGCAGGGGACGTCCAGCAAGAGCCGGTCTGCTTGCCCGATGAGGCGTTTGATGATTTTGGTGGAGGTAATCGCGCGGGTTTCCAGGTTAGAGACGCCGTTGCGGCGTGCACGTTTCTTTAGCTCCTTGAGCTTCCAGTCGTGGATGTCAAGGCTGATCAGGCGTCCTTTGTTTTCCATCAGGGCGGCCAGGTGTAGCGATTTACCACCAGCTCCGGCGCAGGCGTCGATTACGGTTTGTCCGGGTTCAACTTCCAAAGTGGGTGCGGCCTGTTGGCTGCTAAAGTCTTGAACTTCGAAGAGGCCGCTTTTGAAAGCTTTGGTGGCGAAGAGATTTTTGCGCTCTGTTACCAGTAACCCGTCGGCGGAGATAGGCTCCGTCCCGATGCCTTCGGCAGCGAGGACTTCGATCAGTTCCTTCGGAGTCGTCTTGAGGGTGTTGGTTCGTAGGGATACCGGAGCCTGCTCGTTGAGGGCTGCCAGGGTGGGCGTCCAGAGTTCCTCGCCGAGGGCGGTTTCTCCGACCTTGTCCAGCCAGTCTGGTATAGATTCGCGGAGGGCACGTGTGGCTTTGGCTTCGTCCCAGCGAGCCTTAAGTTGATCTTCGTCCAGCTCGCCAAATTCGCGCCATTGGGGCAATTCGTAGCCTTGGCTCATTAGGTGGATACCCGTTAGCCTCCACCAGTCTTCTCGTTTTTTAGGTTTGGAGCCGCCCATCACGTGGCGTAGCAGGCGGTAGTTACGAACTACGCCGTAGGTATGCTCAGCGATGAAGGCGCGGTCTTTACTCCCGCGGCGTTTGTCGGCCTGAAGTACGCGGGCTATTTCGCGGTCGGCGTACTTGTTTTCTCCGAAGATATTGCCCAGCGCTTCAGCGATGGCTTCCATGTGGGCGGGGTAGAGTCTGTCCATGAAGGCGCAAAGATAGAACACATAAGTCTGATGCTGGCCATTCGTTACTCCACTACGAGCCGCTCTACTTCTTTTCCTCCATTCCGTAGTAGTTCAATAAAATACAGGCCTGGTCTAAGAGAAGTAAGTGTCCAGTTTTCCCGTCCAGTGATGGTTCGTGTAGCCAACAACCGTCCGGTGGCGTCCAATAACCTAGCTTCAGCCGGTTCAGTTGTACCAGGAGAAAGGGTTACGGATTGGCTGCGCCTGGCGGGGTTAGGGAAGACGGAAAAAGCCGCCTCGTCCGTAAAGTTTAATAATTGAACGTCAGAATAGGCAAAAGACCCATCCCGGTCAATCAATCGCAAGCGGTAATGATTGTCTCCTTTGATAGGTTGGTGATCAATAAAAGCATAAGTTCTCTCGCCAGTTCCAGCTACGCTTCCAATGGTCTCGAAGGGCGATGCTTCAGTAGATCTTTCTATTTCATAGTGGGAGAAATCAATTTCCCGATCTACTTGCCAACGGAGCAGAGATTGCTTATTGCCTTGCTTATTAGCAGAAAAATGGCTGAGGGTTACTGGTAGTGCCTGTAGGGGCCCATCGGGTGCACAACCTTCGCCGGGTAAACCATAACAACGGCCCGCAGGGCCGCTTGCAGGATCCCATTGTATACCCGCTTGCCATGGTGTAGCGCCTGTTTCGTAGGCACCGGCGTCCGGTGCAGTTCCTTGGTAACCATCCGTTATTCCCGCAATAACTCGCCCATAGTCTATGCCTTGTTCACCTGGTTTTAGCTGGAAATTCAGGGCCGCTTCATTTACGAAAGGGCTAGCCGAGGTTGACATCACCAGGTTGTTTTGTTGATCCGATTGTGGCTCCAGAGAGTTTTTATTGGTCAGGTTATTCCATACTTTTACGTTAGTGAACATTGTACCCGTCAAGTGCCAGGCCCCCATAGCAACCTCCCCGTCCCATAAAGTATTATTGAATACATCGATGTTCGCACCGTCCCAGTTAATCTGGATACTTGACCATTCCGTATTATAAACAACATTATGGTGGACGGATACGTCTCCGGCATCATTGTCCAGGTAAATACCTGCGGCTTTTTTCAGGCTCCCGCGGCCCTCCGTATCGTGCAACCAATTATGATGTATTTCAAGATTCAGGCCAGGGCCAATGGAATACAGCAAGGCACAATCATCGCTGATCAGATTACTTGCGGTAAAGTCATTGTGGGCAACTACTGAGCCCTTATTTATGATTTGCAAAACATCTCTACCACTCCGATAAAGTGTCGAGTTCGTGATGGTAGTATTATTCCCGTCTCTGGCCATTATGTCTCCATCATAGGTGCCAATGGTGTTGAAATCATGAATGTGACAGTTGTCAATAACGGTATTGTCTCCAGCATCCCAGATTCCAGAACCTGCACCAAAAGCAATTTCACAATATTCTACCCGGGTATTTGTTGCGCTCCATTTGATGAAGATAGCATTTGCACCAGCATTGAAACCATCAGAAATGCCTCTGGTCATACTTCCATAAAAAGAAGAAAGCCCGTACAGCTCGTTACCCTCACCGTTAATCTCGATGCCGCCTCCGAATACGGCCAAGTTTTCAAAATGAACATAATTTCTACCATTCAAATCTACAGTTAGATCTCGCTGCCGCATCATGATTTGTCCGGGTTGAGGAGCAGCATTACCCGGTAGTTGTACAAATAGCGTATTGTTGCTTTCATCGAAATACCATTCATTTTGGTAATCCAGAGCGGCTTTAATTCCTTCGAGATAATAATCGCCGCCATCGGAAGGTGGATGGTTCGAAAGTATCCATGGCTGGTTCTTGATTACATCAAAATTGACTCTTCCTGATGAGCTACTGGTAATAAAGGATTTCCAAGTGGTCCAGCCTGCCCCTGGCCGGTCACCATAGAATAGAATGGAGCCTCCGGTCCAGTCAAGAGAGGGAATGTCACTATCCAGTAAGTAAGCATTATTGGCGGTGTTTTCTCCGCTGCCACCATCATTACGCATAGAATTAAGGCTGTAGGGGTCACCGTCCGTATTGTTTGGCCACCGGGCAAGGTCCATTACGGTTTCACCGTTCATGACAAAATTGAGCTGGCCCAGGTCCCACCCGATGTTGGCTTTGTAACGACCTCCTCCATCGCTCGTCCAACCATTTATAGGTGTCATTGCTGAGATAACGACCCGATCTCCTGGGGCGGACCGAAAGACTATCGGGTTTCCAGCTGAACCACTGTTGGCTGGCCGGACCGTCTCTGTATACAATCCCTGATGGATGATGACCACATCACCGGCTAAAGCAATTGCTGCTGCCTGACTAATGGTTTTAAATGGATCTCCTGAGGTGCCAGAAGCACTGTCATTCCCACTTGGAGATACGTGATAAGTAGCACCCTGAAGAACACTCCATGACAACAACAAACAAGTGAGGAATAGAAATAGTGCTTTTGGGGGAGAAATAAGTTTCATAAAAAAGGTTTATAGCAAAAGCTAAATATGCTTTGGAATTCATTGAGCGCGACTGAAGATGACCATTCATAGTCTATTTAAAGCGAAAAGGTGCACTGAGTGCTTCCTGTTACTAAGAACGAAACTCCCCGTTAAGGTTGTTACCCCAACTTTTCCCGCAGTAGCGCCTGCGTTTCCTTTGGCCCCGCACTGCCCTTGCTCCGCTTCATTACTTCTCCCATGAAAAAACCGATCAGGCCTTTTTTTCCTTTTTGGTAAGTAGCTACTTTATCGGGGAATTCGGCAATCACTTCGTCAACTAGGCCACCAAGGAAGTCCGTATCAGTATTCTGGATTAGGCCGAGTTGTTCTGCGCGTTGCAGCGGGTCTCCTGGGGTTAGTAAAAGATCGGGTAAAAGCTTGGCGGTGGCAACAGAGGCTGCAACGTCTCCGGCGAGAATGAGTTCTTGAAAACGAGCAATCTCTTCAGGGGAAAGTGGAAGCTCTTTAGGTGTAAGGCGTTCTTCGGTGAGCCAGGGCAGAAGCCGGTTGACCCACAGTTTTGCCAAGTCCTTGGCGGAAGGCGACTCATTGGCGTAGGCAATAAAAGTTTCGTAAACGTCACGATCTTCGCTTAGCTGTGCTGCGTCTGCGGTCGTGAGTTGGTGAGTGGCAATTAGTTGATCGTAAGCTTCCCAGGGAAGGGTGCCGATTTCTTGACGAACTTCATTGATGAAGGCATCGGTGAGGGATACCGGAGGAAGGTCCGGATCGGGGAAGTAGCGATAATCGTGGGCATCTTCCTTGTCGCGCAGGGCATTGGTGGTACCAGTCTCAGGATCGAACTGTCTGGTTTGTTGTTGAACTTTCTCCCCCTTTTCTATAAGCCCGATCTGGCGCTTTACTTCGAAGTTTACGGCCTGCCGGGCAAACTTCATCGAGTTCATGTTCTTAACTTCGCAGCGCGTACCGAACTCGACTTGACCTTCAGGGCGAACGCTTACGTTAACGTCGCAGCGCAGGCTTCCTTCCTGCATGTTTCCATCGGAAATACCTAGCCACCGCACTAGTTGACGCATACCACTCATAAAGGCATCTACTTCTTCCGCTGAGCGCAAGTCCGGATCGGTGACAATTTCGAGTAGGGGAGTACCAGCACGATTTAAGTCTACCTTTGTAAAAGGCTCACCGACGGCGTGAATTGATTTACCCGCGTCTTCCTCCATATGAATATGATGAAGTTTAACGGAGCGCCAAGACGGTTCAGCTTTTTCAGGCGCGGCCGCAGGTGCAGAGGAAGTTTTAATGGGCAACGCTCCGCCTATACAGATGGGGCGCTCATCCTGGGTGATCTGGTAGCCCTTCGGCAAGTCAGCGTAGAAGTAGTTTTTACGGTCGAAGGTGCTCCGCCGATTGATCTTGCAACCTAAAGCCAGTCCGAGTTTTACCGCAAAGCGCACCTGTTGTTCATTCAGCATCGGCAAGGTGCCGGGGTAGCCGAGGGTGATCATGCTGATGTTGCGGTTAGGCTCGTTGCCAAAGCGGTTGCGGTCTGCAGCAAAGGCCTTGCTTTCGGTAGCCAACTGGACGTGGGCTTCAAGGCCGATGACAGTTTCGTAGGTAGTCTTAGACATGAGCCGCAAGGTACGATCTGTTCTTAGCGCGTACAATTTGGACAAAGGAATCTTATTCGGTTTCTCCAATTTCCCCGCACGAGTAAAGTGTAATAGCCTGCCTGATCTCTCAAAAACCTTCTCTGCACCTGCGGCCGCGCCTAAAACAGTATCGGGGCTTTTAAGTGGAGCATGGGTAAGGTTTTGGCTGGACTTGAAGTGCTTAGGAGCGCCGCATCAATAACCGTCCGATTTAAGATCGATTGGAACAAAAGCGCCAGACCTAAATCGGATACTTTTTAATGAGGCGTTCCTTACAGAATGGTTTTACGAGAGCTGAAAATATTATTCAGATCTCTGCTGTAGGTCTTTTTGATCTGTTTCAATTGTTCATAACTCTCCATGAAATATTGATGGGTAGGAATGCTGCTGTCTTTGAAGCTAATGAACGAGCCACTGGTTTGGGGGAAGTGCCTAGTGCTGCATTCCGAAATCCAGTCCAGCGCCTGATTGGCATAAGTCTTTACCTGATAGGTCTTGCCCGCTTGCTTATCTTCCTCGGTCTCGTCCCACCAGGCTTGGTATTGAATGGTATAGGGTCTCTTTTTGAAGGGGAATGAACTGCCCGCCGGGAAATCTGGATAATCATATTCCTCTCCGTAAAATCGACCGCTAATTGCCCCAAGCGTAACGTAAGTATGTAGATGAGCATCAATCCCATCCTGACTAATGAGCCGGGAGCGTAAACTACGGATGAGACTTTCCTGCCCTTTCCGCCCCAGGCCGCCTTCCTGGACCAATCTGCTAGATATTTTGTGGGGAGCGGGGTAGTCTATATCGGGTGGCATGTAACCGGGCAACAGTTCTGTTTCTTCTTGTACCGCTATCTTCTTAGCGGTGGAAACTCGGTCCCAGTGGGAAAAACTTTGCTGGCTGGAGAGCACTTTTTGTACTTTCGGTGGCTGGTTTTTATGGGTAGGTTTTACCTCTAGTTGCTCCTCTAGGAAGGGACCGAACCATTCCAGTAGATCTTTCCTAAGGCCTTCTTCCAGACCAGCGTAATAGCCGTAGAAGGTACAATCATGGATGGAATTTTCGACGGATAAATCGTCTTCCGGAATCGCCATGATTTGCAGATTGGTGCCCATCAACTGCGGGTTAACATCTTCTTTGATGACTTGTTCCCAGGCATCGAGTATTTTGATGGCGGCGGGCATTTTTTCGCCCAGAACATTTTGGTCCCAGGTAAAGGCAAAGCGCAACGTATCTGCTGGCTGTTGAAAAGTTTTGATGACCATCTTCGTTACAATGCCGTAACTGAAACCGCCGCCACCACGCAGCGCCCAGAGCATCTTTAGAGAAGATTGGTCTTTATCGCTTGCACTAATCTCACGGATTGTCCCGTCGCCGAGCACAATAGTTGCTCCAACCAAGCGCTCACAACACATGCCGTGAAGGCGCGTCCAAGGCCCCCATCCACCACCGAGCGTGAAGCCGAAAATACCGACGGTTTCACAGGTCCCGTGGGGAATACTTACGTCTTTTGCGTCTAGTCGCCAGAGGACATCTTTAAAGCGAAGCCCAGGCTCTACGGTGACCAGGGAGTCGTTTTCAGAAAAATGTATGTTTTTCATCCCTTGGAAGTCGATGACGATGGCATCAGTTTTTGAGCACTCTGCTTCGTGGTCATGGCCACCGGATTTTACCCGCAGTGGATATTCAGGATTCGCCTTGGCAACCTTCACAACGTGGGCCACCTGCTCTGTAGACATGCAAAATGCAATGGCGGCGGGCCGCTTCGCAAAGCGGCGATTGAAGGTTTTACGCGCTGTTTCGTAGCCGGGGTCTTCGGGCCGATCAAGGAGTACCCGCATTTCCGGATGATCTCTTTGTAGTTCTTCTTTAAGTTCTTCTGGTGTGCGCATGAGAGAATCGATGTGTAGGTTACGCATTTGCAATAAACATATGCGAAATATTAAAGCTAGGTCAAAAGGTATGACACTCAACGTCTTTTACACAAAAAATCAAATGAATATCTCAAAGAACGAGGGTTACTACCTATTCGATTGCGTATTTGTACACTCTTGTGCAGCGGAATGTACATAATGGACCTTTAGCCTATAGAATCCTAATTGCCCCCGAGCGCATTATCTTCGCCCAAAATCAAAAGATTATGAAGAGCAAGCAAATACTCGGTATCGTTTTTACCATCGTTGGCGCGATTGGCCTCGCCGTAGGTGTTATGTCAGTCTTTAATAAGGGCTTGGCCTTCGGGCAGAACCCTTGGGGAGTGGCCATTATTGGTGGTATCTTTTTCTTAACGGGGATGGGCCTTATGCGGACGGTCAGTAACTAATGCTTTCTGATGTTTAAATCAACTCGTTTTCCTAAAGCGCTCCATTGCACCTGCGCGCCGCCGCCCTCCTAATACGAGTCATCCCGAGCACGAAGTACAGCGCAGCTAATTTTGCGCTACGAGCGCTCGGACCCAAAAACCCGCTTTAACCTTGCTTTCAGCGGGTTAAAGCGGGTTTTATTGTTCCGATCACTCGTATGTAAGGTAGCTATAGCTTGCAATCAGTCAACTACAACCAAGCCAAACAGCTAGGAGAAGGAACTTTTTTGAAAGTGTGGTAGTGTACCAACTCTCCGCGTGGCCCGACACGGAAAACACCGATGGTATGGTCTGCTGTATTAGCGGACAGTAACCACTCTCCTTTTGGAGACAAGCTAAGATCTCTGGGGGATTCACCTCCGCTGGGGAAGGTGTCCCGAACTACCATTTTTTTGTCTCGCTCGTCAATTCGTAGGGCGGTAATGATGCTGTAGGTACGATCACTGGCGTAAATCATTTTGCCATTTCCACTTAATTTGATGGCTGCCCCTGTGGCTTCATCTAGCACTCTTTCGGGAAGATAGTTCGCAACGTTTGCCCGGAGTGGTTTGTCGCCGCTCAGGTCAATCAGATGGACATGGCCAACACATTCCCCATTAACGACCGCCAATAGGCTTTTGGGGTGTAGGGCAATATGCCTTGGCCCTTCGCCTTCAGGAAATGAGAGCGCAAGCTCCGGTCTTTCGGTAAGCGTACCGTTTTCCGCGCGGGAGAACACTTTAAGCTGGTCATCACCTTTATCGCAGAGGAGGACTGCTTCCCGCTCCTGAAAATAGACGGCACAATGAGCATGAGAAGTACGACCCGTATTTTGGGGCTCAAGCTTAATATTCTGGAGGATTTCTCCCAGACTCCCGTCCTCACCTCTGCTTATTACGTGGAGGTGACCGCTGCTGTAACTGGATACCAAAACGGTATCACCCGCAAAAGAGAGGTGGCAAGGGCCATCTCCGGGTAAGGCAACGTTGCTGATCTGCTCAAAACTCACCTTCCCGCGTTGGTTACGGTTTACCTTATGGGCCGTAACCGCAGCTCCGGAATTGGCATCCTTCTCATGAACGGCGTATACGATGCTGCGTTTTTGATCGGTGATGAGGTAACTCGGATTTATAGCTGGTGCGAAGCCAAGAAACTGGATGCGGCCATCAGAAGGGAAGAAGTCGTAAACAGAAATACCCCGGGCTTTGCCCGGGGTATTTTCGTCCATTCTTTCAGTGTAGCCACCGATTATGAGCATGAAGAAGAGGTTTAATTCACCGTAAAACTACCAACAAGAAAAGTAAGAGAGAGAATTATTCTTCAAATACCTGAAATGCCTAGTCAAATCAGTACTTAGTTTAAAGGCATAAAATTAATTGCCCCTCAGTACTAGAAATACTGAGAGGTGAAATAATAAGTGTAGAGAGGTGAAACGTATGTTTTAGTAATACCTCTTTGCCATCTCTTCTGGTGAAATATGCCTTGCCAAAATCATTGGCTCAATTACTGAGAAGTATAGTAGTAGTCCAAAGCCGATAACCAAGCATGTAGTTATAATTGCTTTTTCTTGAAAAGAGAGTGAACGGAGATATCCTAACATGAGACACAAATTTTTTGTTGAAGACAATCGTAGTAGTCATTTATTCTTTCGTCAAACTGTTCGCTCGTTTCGGAAAAGATAAATTCGGGTACAGTACATCCTAAAGCAGATCTAACGCCAGCAACTATGTTTTCCCAGAAATTACAACAAGAACCGTTTACAGTTCCATCTTCGTTTCTATCACAACATTTCCTTGCGTCAGGATCATTGTTACCGGGGGATGACGCATCTTGTTCAGCAAGACTTGTTATTTCAGGGATTAGTTCCTGCTCGCCATAGATTTCAGTCAACTCATTGGTTGTCAACACAAGCTCCTCATGAGCATCAACAATCTCTTGGTAATCAACGGATTTTGTATTGTTTTTTCTATTTTTCAGATAATCATCTTTCAAAGTAAAGATGATATCATATTGAGCTTCGAGTTCAAGGAATCTAATATCATCTTTAATATGACTTGATTGATTCTCAATATCCAGATTACTGCAGCTAGAAAGTGCAGTAAGGAGTAAGGAGTAAGGAGTATAGGATTAGGTTTTTCATAAATATAAAGATAACCGAGTTATACCATACTCCATAATTAAGATAAATATTAATACAAATCCCCCTCTCCAAACATATCCGCCAGGATATCCCGGAAACTAAGACTGTTCTGCATCGTCTCCTTATTCAAGACTTCCATTTCGGCGAGACCCTGGAGGACAAGCTCCATGTAGAGGTAAGTTTCTTCCTTGCCAAGTTTCCGGTCGTGAAAGGTGGAGGTGACGATCTGCCGTAAGCCCGCCACACCGTCAAGCGTAGCGTGGTAGTCCTTGTTGGAGGCATCGTTGAGCAGCTCAACTACGTTGCCTCCGCTGAAGTAGGCACGAATGACGCCGTAGGGGTCGGAGTCCGCCCGGCCACTCGCTTCCGTCTCGTTCGGGTCGGGGAAATGCGCTAAAAAGGAGGTCTTAATACTGGAACTGAGCAGCTTCATCGCTACACCATAAGCGCCTTCTTGTTCACCTTCATAAACGAGTTCAACCTTACCGGTGATGGCGGGTACCACGCCCCAAAAGTCAGTAATACGGGCGGCGGTTTTCTTGTCGGCGTTGATCAGGCTACGGCGTTCAGCCGTAGAGATGAGGTTTTCCAGTGCGGTGATGCTCAAGCGGGCGGAGACGCCGGATTTTTCGTCGATGTACTCACTTTCGCGAGCGGCGAAGGCGAGTTGTTCGAGCATGGTGTTGAGTAACTCGTCTACCTCAACCATGTCTGATTGAGACTCGACCAGGTCGGCCTCCTGCTTCGTGATCGCTTTGGCCGTCTCTATGGTTTTTGGGTAATGGGTCAGTATCTGGCTCTGAATCCGATCTTTCAGCGGCGTAATGATGCTGCCCCGGTTGGTATAGTCTTCGGGGTTGGCCGTGAAGAGGAACTGAATATCAAGTGGAAGACGCAACTTGAAGCCCCGGATCTGAATGTCGCCCTCCTGCAAAATATTGAAGAGCGAAACCTGAATGCGCGCTTGCAGGTCGGGCAGTTCGTTGATCACGAAAAGGCCCCGGTGAGCGCGCGGTACCAGGCCGAAGTGGATTACACGCTCGTCAGCGTAGGTCAGTTTTAGGGTAGCGGCCTTGATGGGGTCAACGTCGCCAATTAGGTCGGCTACGGATACGTCGGGAGTTGCCAGTTTTTCTACGTAGCGGTCGTCTCTATGGACCCATTCGATCGGGGTGTCATCGCCCTTTTCAGCAATGAGGTCTACAGCATAACGGCTGATGGGGGCCAATGGGTCATCGTTAAGTTCTGAGCCCGCCACAACGGGCATGTACTCATCGAGCAGGTTGACGAGTAAGCGGGCAATCCGAGTCTTGGCCTGGCCACGCAGACCAAGCAGCAAAATGCTGTGACGGCTCAGTACGGCACGCTGAATATCTGGGAGTACGGTATCGTCAAAACCAATAATACCAGGAAAAACTTCTTCTTTGGCCTTTAATTTTTTGATCAGATTTTCACGAAGTTCCTGCTTTACGGAGCGGGAGATATAGCCAGTGGCGCGTAGATCGCCGAGGGTTTTGGCCTGAGACATATTTGAATAAATTTTGGGGTGCGGTTGGTAAACGGAAAGCGGGAAGGATAGTTTTAAGAGCCACATACACACTGTTGGACATTTTTGGCTCCCTCTCCGTCGAGCCTTAGGCGAGACATGTGGGAGAGGCAGAAAATCAAACCTCGAAGCCATGATGCGAAATGTCCAGTGGTATGAGTCACATAGTCAAACAGTCAGATAGTTCGGATTTTAGATAAGCGCATAGCCTTTGGGTAAAAGTTAAATCTAGACAATCTCGGTTAAAATTCTCCGAAGTAAAGACGAAAAGCATCGGTTCAGGCTTTATAGGTGTGTCCGCTCTCGAGGACACCGATTTAATGATTGTTTTCCCGTCCCTAAGTATCCCAAAAATTAAATTACCATGCGAACCTGCTTGTCCTGCATCAGCTCCGTTGTGCTGTTGATGACGCTTGTATTTGCCCCGGCTGTAACTGTTGCTCAGACCATTCATACCTGCTCCGTCATTCCTACGGATGCTCCTGTTTCCTCCGATTATGCTAACCTGCCCGGGGTGGTGCAGAAGGCCGTAAGCTATAAGCCCGGTCGGAGCGCTAGCACTGCTTGGGCAAATGGGAGCACGATAACCGTAAAATTCCTCAGCGGTAGTTCTGATTTAAGAAGCCGCGTAATTTATCACGCCAGGGAGTGGACGCGCTTTGCCAACGTCCGGTTTCAAGTGGTGACTTCTGGCCCAGCGGATATTCGGGTGGCTTTCACCCAGAACGGTTCTTCGTGGTCGATGGTAGGAAGTGGCTCGGCAAGGGCCAATCAGCAAAAGCCCAGCATGAATTTTGGCTGGCTTACGGACCGGACACCAGAATACGAAGTGAGGCGGACGGTCTTACATGAGTTCGGACACGCCCTTGGCCTATTGCACGAACACCAGAACCCAGCTGGCGGGATTCCCTGGGATGAAGCCGCCGTTTATGCTCACTATCTGAAAACACAGGGTTGGAACCGTAAGACTACCTACGACAATGTTATCGGAACGGCCAACCGGAACGATACGCAGTATTCGGTTCATGACCGGGCCTCGATTATGCACTATCCGGTAGATGGCCGTTTGACCAAAGGCCGGTATGAAGTAGGCATGAACAATGAGCTTTCGGCGATCGATAGACTTTACATCGCCCGAATGTACCCCGGGCGAAGTGCGGCAGGAAATACGCCTTCTACGCCCTCTTCCCCAGTAGTTGTTTCCACTCCTCCACCGGCTGAAAGTGCTTATTTCGTACGCATTAGTAACACGCTAGGCAAGAACCAGAAAGCAGAAACGGTCAGGTTGGAAATTGCTGGCCAGCAGTATAGTATTCGCCTTGACCGGAACGGCCGTAGCCAGGACCAATTGAAGTTGAAGCTTCCCCGTGGCAAACACGCCTACCGTTTGGTTACGTCCTCAACTTATTTCGGGTACCGAAATGTGCGCGACCAACGTGGCACCGTTCGGCGGCAGTACGTAGAGAGTGAAGTACCCGGTAGTGGCAGTGGTTACCTGATTGTAAAGGGAGATACTCAGTTGGCGTTGTACGGCAGCTACGATCAGGCTAGCCATCGCCTAAAAGTCTATTTGGATACAAGTAAGTAGGGCCGCGGCCGCAGGTGCAATGCAGGTTTTTGAGCTGGTTTATACAAGCTATACCTGTACTTTAGAAAAGAAATTTGCTATCTCCCCCAACGTTTTTCGCTTGATTGCGGTCTTTAGGGAAGAGACGCCTTTTATAAACCCTGCTTGTCCAGATATACACACACTTTACCCTCTGGTAGTAGTTGTTATTAAGTTCAGTTTTGTCACCGCCCTGATTTACTCATATTATTTAGCCTTTTCCAGGTTTATGATCAGTGTAATTCTGTTCTCTAGCTTGGAAAGACAGACCTTTCTTTGCGTATTTGTAAGGAACAAACCCAGATTTGTAAGGCGCCCCTCAGGCACACGCTTACTTCGCAAGGAGTTTCTAATTCAATAGACTATCTTAGTGAAATGAAGCTATGGTTAATTCTTTTATTGTTTTTACTTAGTGGCACAACTGAGGCACAAAACTGGGAAGACGATAGAACTTTGCTTTCTCACGCTAAAGCACCATCCGCAAAAGCATCAGGGCTGAGCATTCACCTGATGCCATTTAGCCTGCTTAATAACCCTTCTCGCCTCCGCCTGGGCGCGCAGTACAAGCACAAACGTTTTGGTTATCTACTAGACCTTGAATACGGCGCGGATAAGCTGCGGGTACTCTTCGATGGCAATTCCGATCCGGAATATGTTTTTTGGGGCTTCCGCCCTGAGCTGCGCTACCAACTGAAATGGAGTTCAGACAAGGTGTATTTAGGGCTTGAATTACCCCTGACCCTGAAGCAAGAATCGCACAGTGGTAATCTATTAGACCGGGAACAGAACTTTCTCTACGTTGAAACAGCAACGGAGCGGAGGATCAGGGCTTCGGCGATCTTGAAAATAGGCTGGCAGGTAATTGCTTTTCGTCGTGTATTTATCGATGCCTATCTCGGCGGCGGAGCAGCCTACCGCCACTATAGATTTACCAATCTTGAAAATCCTGGCCCGCCCCAGGAACAAACGATGGAGTGGGGATGCTGTGAACTAAAGAAACACGGCGGGCAGGTCAAAGCAGAATTGGCCCTCGGTTTGCGACTGGGCTACTGGATTCCTAATCTGTAAGTATATATGATTAACTGGTTTTAACTACACTACCCACATGAAACTACACTTCACCTCCGCACTGATTATTTGTTTATTCTCTACCATCATGATGGCGCAAACGGATGCTCCCGTACCGGCAACCGACGATGTTGATGAAACCTTACTTACCCTTCGTGGCGTAAGTATTAACGTGATGCCGGCAAGCGTAATTAACCTGTTGCCGCGTCTGCGTTTTGGTATAGAATACAAACCTTCTCGCTTTGGCTTTCTTATCGACGTGGAGCATGGCTCCGATTTTACCCAGGGCTTACTTGGCTTACCCAATAATGAGAAATATAATTTCATTGGAATCCGCCCCGAAGTTAGGTTTGATTTTATCCCGGAATTTACTCCCCTTTACCTTGGTATTGAAGTGCCGATCACGGAAGTTCGCCGTAGGAAAGACGGTGTTTATGACAGCGCCGATGGCCGGCGCTTGAGGGTAGAAAACGTTCAACAAGATCGGTATCGAATTGGCGTTATCGGTAAGCTGGGAATTCGCTTTCTAGCGTTCGGAAATGTGGTAGTTGATGTCTACCTGGGCCTGGGTATGGCCAATCGGAAGGTTACCTACACCGGTGCAACTTCCAGTACTACGGCTCCGGAGGAAGTACTTCAAGCGGATCAATTATTTTCTTTTGACCTGTTTCCAGAAGGCCGCCGGAATGTGCCGGAGGCCGCTGCTGGGTTTCGGGTGGGTTATCTGTTTGGTGGCTATTAAAGCGCACTTTGGGCTGATAAGCGAAAATTCGCTAATTTGCGGCACCAACCTTAAAGTCAAATACAAAGATGTCTCAGTACCCTAAGTTGTTTCAACCCCTCGACCTCGGCTTCACCACCCTGAAAAACCGAGTTTTGATGGGGAGCATGCATACCATGTTGGAAGATATCCCCGAAGGTCATGAACGCCTGGCTGCTTTCTATGCTGAGCGTGCACGCGGTCAGGTCGGGCTAATTGTAACGGGGGGAGTAGCACCAAATAAAGCCGGCCTGGCCCTACCCATTGGCCATCCGCTAGACAATGAGGAAGAGGTCTGGAAGCATAAAGTAGTCACTGACGCGGTACACGCTGAAGACGGTAAAATATGCATGCAGATCCTCCATACTGGTCGCTATGGTTATTCGGAGCATAATGTCTCCGCCTCGGATACCAAAGCGCCGATCTCGCCCTTTCCCGCACGTGGGCTCACCGGCGAAGAGGTAGAGCAAACCATCAAGGACTACGTAAAATGCGCTGAGTTGGCCCAGCAGGCAAACTACGACGGTGTAGAGATCATGGGCTCTGAAGGCTACCTGATCAACCAGTTTATCGTAACCAAGATTAACCGCCGCGACGACGAGTGGGGCGGGGCATATGAAAGCCGTATCAAGTTTCCACTGGAGATCGTGCGGCGGACGCGGGAAGCGGTAGGGCCGAACTTTATCATCATTTACCGTCTCTCAATGCTCGACCTGGTGGAAGGCGGATCTACCTGGGAGGAAGTGGTGCACCTGGCCAAAGAGATCGAGAAGGCTGGTGCAACCATCATCAATACCGGCATTGGCTGGCACGAGGCGCGGGTGCCGACGATTGGTACCATCGTGCCACGCGGCGGCTTCGCTTGGGTCACCAAACGGATGATGGGCGAAGTGAACATCCCGCTGATCGCAACGAATCGAATCAATACCCCTGAAGTGGCCGAACAGGTGCTCGCTGATGGCTGCTCCGATATGATCAGTATGGCCCGACCCTTCCTGGCGGATCCGTTATTTGTGACGAAGGCGCTGGCGGGTAAGCCAGAAGAGATCAATACCTGTATCGCCTGTAACCAGGCTTGTTTGGACCACACCTTTACGTTGCAGGTGAGTTCCTGTATTGTCAATCCTCGTGCCTGCCACGAGACCATGTATCAAAACCCTTCCCTTGCACCTGCGGCCGCGCCTAAAAAAGTTGCTGTTGTTGGAGCTGGCCCCGCCGGAATGGCCGCCGCCGCCATCGCCGCCGAACGTGGTCATGACGTGGCGCTTTACGAAGCAAGCGATAAACTGGGAGGGCAGTTCAATATGGCCACCGTCATTCCCGGTAAGGAAGAATACCAGCAAACGATCCGTTACTACGGCGAAATGCTGAAAAAGCACGGCGTGCGCGTATACCTGAACACCAAAGCTTCAGCCGATGATCTAACGGGCTTTGACGAAGTTGTGATCGCCACCGGAGTAACACCTCGCAGGCTCGACTTCCCCGGCATTGATCACGAAAAAGTACTCGATTACGCGGACGTGCTCGCCGCCAAAAAGAAGGTCGGTAAATCCGTAGCCATCATCGGTGCCGGAGGCATCGGTTTCGACGTGGCCGAATACCTGAGTCACGACTTTGACCACCCGAGCGTAAGCCTAAGCGTTGACGACTACATGAAGGAATGGGGCGTAGACCAAGCCTACGCCCGCGGCGGAGCATTGGCTGAAAATCCCCAACCACTGCCCAGCCCTAGAGAAGTATACCTACTGAAGCGCTCCAAAGGAAAACACGGCAAAAACCTTGGTAAAACGACCGGCTGGATTCACCGCTCCAGCCTCGCCATGAAGCAGGTAAATATGCTCGCCCAGTGTACCTACGACAAAATCGATGATGCGGGTTTGCACATCACCGTCGCGGGAGAGCCGCGCGTGCTAGACGTAGAAAGCGTCGTCATCTGCGCTGGCCAGATTCCACTGGATACCCTGAGCGAAAAACTAGCGGCTGCAGGAACTAAAGTTCACGTAGTTGGCGGGGCGCTGAACGCTAAAGAGTTGGACGCTAAGCGGGCGATTAAGGAAGCCTGGGAGTGCGTGGTAGCGCTTTAGTAGACCTGCTTAGGCTGTATTTAAACCGCCGAGCGAAGCACCCCATTTAGCCCTGACTTTTTTAAAAAAAAGCAAGGTGTAACGTATTCCAGCTACCCGCCATAAAGGGGCAAACTACTGGATTATGAAACTCCTCTACTCGTTTGCTTTCATTATTGCTTTTTTTGTGGCATCACCCTCTGCCTTCGCCATCACGGCGATCTGCCTGGACCGCGTCGTAGTGGCCCTGCCCGCAGGTGATTGTGAGATTAACGTAGAAGCCGACTGGATAGACGCTGGCTCGTACGACCCCACTGGGCGGCCTCTTACGTTCTCCGCTTGGCCGAGTGTAGTCGGCCTGGGCGAACGCACCGTGCGCCTGCGGGTAAGCAACGGCATTACGACCAATTACTGCTGGTCGACCGTCGAGGTACAGGACCATTCAATGCCGAGCCTGAACTGCGAGCCGGTCAACATCTACCTCGTTGCGCCCGATCAGCAGCATACGAGCTACCCCGAAACCTGGTATAATTTAAGTGACGATTGTGGTGTAGAAGACCTGACGATGAACGTACCCGACATCGCCGGATTCGGCTCCGACTATTACACGGTTTCCTTCAACCACGTCTCCGGTGATAGCCGTGTTTGCGTCATGCCGATCACCATCCACGACGCCGAGCCGCAGGATTACTGTGACGTCCGTCGGAACTCCAGCTACGAGCATATTTCCCGCGTTCGGCTAACGGGCGGTAGCAACAACCTCTGGCTATCCAGCGGTAACGACGGTGGCTACCGCTGGCACTACAATCATGCTACGGCTACCATGTTCCACGGCTCTAGCTATACTGTACACCTAAGACCGGGTTTCCGGTCCGGTTCGGGCTACCGGCTCTACTGGCGTACCTACCTCGATAAAAACGGCGATGGCGACTTTACCGATGCCGGAGAGTTGCTCAACCAGTGGAACGGTACCGGCGATCACAGCTTCACCTTCAATTCCCCCGGTACTTTTTGGGGTATGAGTCGCCTACGGGTAGTGATGAGCTACAGCGGGTACGCAACCCCCTGCTCCGGACGCTGGGGCGAAGTGGAAGACGTTAGCGTTCTGCTGCGACCATATTTCTTTTTTCCCTGGCCAGGAGGAT
This sequence comes from uncultured Lewinella sp., assembly GCA_964410795.1. GTDB lineage: Bacteria > Bacteroidota > Bacteroidia > Chitinophagales > Saprospiraceae > Neolewinella. Next base: position 20,347 of record CAYPIM010000087.1, read on the forward strand.
GGGGACGCGAAGTGGACAATACGGATTTAGCCCTCACGGGGGAGAAGTCGATTATGGAGCGTTCGGATGATCCGTGGTTGGCGTCTGAGAAACAACCGGAGCGCCCCTGGCGCGGAATGTCGGCAGATATCGCACCGATTGGGGTAGAAACCAGCGCTGAGGTAAGTGTTTATCCAAATCCGGTAGCCGCCGGCGCACCGCTTATGGTGCGTGGGTTGAAAGCGGAAACCAAGGTCGTTATCTTTAATACCGCCGGTACCCAGGTAGCAGAATGGCAGCTAAACGGTAGTGGTGACGTCGAAAAACGTGTACTTCCGAACAACCTGCCTTCAGGAACCTACTTTTTGCGGGGAACCTCCGGCAAGGAGCAATGGACGCGGCGGGTAGTGGTGCGTTGAGCAGTACATTAATAATTGAGGCGTTTTACTCCGGGCAGTGCCGTGCGGAAGCTTTTGAAATTCCTTTACGTCTCTGCTCGGAGTGAAACTCCTCGACCGTTGTACCTTGCCGCTATGTCCTATAAAATCGCCTTTTCCGACATTGACGGAACCCTACTCAACGCCCAACGCGAACCTTCCCCTGCGCTAAAAACCGAAGTCGCCCGCTTAATGGATGTTGGTATTCCCTTCATTCTCATCTCCTCCCGAATGCCACAGGCGATGACCTGGATTCAGGAGGACCTGAGTATTTCCGGATTACCTCTGGTCTGCTACAACGGTGGGCTGGTGATGGTGGACGGAGAGGTGGTTCACTCCCAGGAAATCCCAATGGAAATAATTCGGGCGGTTAATGCCTTTAATTCGGACTTGAATTTGTCTGTTCAACTATTTTACAGCGAAGAATGGTATGTAGAAAGAATGGATCATTATGCGCAGCGGGAGCAAAACAACACCCGGGTGGAGCCGGTGATTAAAGCCGGTGAATTAGTCATCGAGGATTGGTCTTCCCGGAATATGGGCGCGCATAAGATCATGGTGATGGGTACGCCAGCAGGTATCGATAAGATGGTCGCTTTACTGGAGGATGGATACGGAGAATCGCTTCACCTTTACCGCTCCAAAGATGATTACCTGGAGATTGCCAGTAAGGAAATCTCCAAGCTGACGGGCATCAATAAGGTCTTAGGACACAAATACCCTGACCTGACGCTGGCTGATTGCGTCGCCTTCGGCGACAATTACAACGACATTGAAATGCTGAAAGGCGTTGGCCTGGGCGTAGCGGTAGCCAACGCAAAACCGGAGGTTTTAGCCGTGGCCGATGTCGTGGCCAGAGCGGCTAAGGAGGATGGGGTGGCGCTTGCACTGCGGAAGTACATCAAGTAGGCGCGGACGCAGGTGCAGAGATGGTTATAAAGGCAAAGGATGGTCTATGAACAAAGGTATTAAGCACTAGTACAGTGTAAACAAAACAACTAATCCCTCCATCTACGCATTTCCTCCGCAAAGCCCAGCAACGATGCGTGAACTCATTCTTACTTCCCTCGCCAAAGCCCAGTCTTATGCCGACTACCGACTGATGCTCACCGAGCTGCTCGAAAACGAGGGGAAGACCACCGGTGATAACCAATCAGATTTTTACATCGAGATTGCCCACCTCAATCAGGCGCGGATGAACCGGCTGGACCGAAAGCCCAAACTCTCCGAAGCAACTACTGCTTTCATAGCTGACCTGGACCGCGAACTCATCCTCCTCGTACTTACCGAAGGATGGTGTGGCGACGCAGCCCAGATTTTGCCCGTTCTGAACTGGATGGCCGATGTCACCTCTCAAATTCAGTTTTATACCCTCCTCCGCGACGAAAACCCCGAACTTACCGATCAGTTCCTTACCGATGGGGCTCGTTCTATTCCCAAAGTCATCATCCTCGATGCGGAGACCAAGGCCGTGCTTGGCGATTGGGGGCCGCGCCCTTCCGTAGCCCAGCAAATGGTCATGGATTATAAACACACGCCCGAAAGTGAGCAACCGGAATACACGGAGTTTCAAAAGCAACTGCATACCTGGTACGCACGGGATAAGACGCGGAGTACGCAGGAGGAAGTGGTGGAGGTGTTGCGTGCTGCTGCTGAGTAACTTCTCCCGGTCGAGACGCACAGCGCTACGGTATACACACATCTTTACGTATCGTCATACTTTTTGAAA
>CAYPIM010000088.1:0-3221 GCA_964410795.1 uncultured Lewinella sp.
TTTTTGGTGCTTTCAAGGAGGCTATATGGTTTATTGCGGTTATCTCTTAAGGTTTTGTGGGCGGCGGCGCGCGGGTGCAAGGTGAGGTTAAGAGGCATGGGTATAGGCCATTGAAGTCCGCTTTCAATTGGGAAACAGTACTTTTGTTACATGCGAATAATGATGCTCTTTTGTGGTGTTTTGTTGTCGACAGCTCTTCTGGGCCAGTTTAGGCACGCTAAATTTGTTGGGTTTGAAGTTGCTGAAAACGAAGACCTATTACTGGCTAGCCGTCGTGGAGACTTTTATCGTTACCCCGCTTCGGGTGGTGGGCCTATAATTACCCGTATTTTCTCCCGAGCAACCAAGTTCAGCATTGGTAAAAAACTTGTGCGTTCTGGAGATACACTTGTATACGTAACCCAGCTTCTTAACCGAGGAGGCTCTTCTCTTGGTCGTGTGAGAAACACTAGCGGCTTTGCTTCTGAAGATGGAGGTGAGCATTGGAGTGCTTTTGATAACGAAAAATTCTCCTACCATGATCGGAATGTTTTTCGGCGGCAGTCTGATAATCGCCTATTTTGGCAGTCTAGCAAAGTGTTGTTAAGTAGTAGTGATAATGGGAAACAATGGAGGATAGAAAAAAGTCATGAGCATAATAAACCATTGACTGCAGTCAGTACAGAGGCTAGCAAAATAGTTTTACAAGCTAATGTAAATGCGCATCTTTTCTATTCTAATGACGGAGGCATAAATTACGAACGGATTCCTTCTCCGGAAGAGCAAGGTGTGTTTGTACCTGAGTTAAACGATGATCTCCTCAATATTATCAGCCGGTTAGTAAGTACCGGAGATGAGCTTTTCGTTATGCAAGGCTTCTTATGGTACCGAACCAGGGCTGATAATATTCAATGGGAATTGTTGCCTGAACTGAAAAATGTTGCTTATAGTGAGGTTGATCAAGTAGTTTGCTTAGGCTATAGCAATCGTTTAAAAATAAAATCGTCAGTAAACGGAAGGCAGATAGCTGATTTCTATGGGTTGCCAAATATAGAATGGGGCACTATCCGGCTCAGGAACAATAAGGTTTATGTTGTCGAAAGAGACGGAAGGCTGTATGTATTTGATGCTGCTGATAGGTTAGTTTCAAGTTGCATATTGCGTGATGAAGCCAGACTTATGAAACCTGTATCGCTGAATAAAAACTATTCAACTCCTTTAAGTGAACAAGGGCAAGCACAGGCCAAGAATGAGCTACTTAAAGAAAGGCTATCTACTTTTAATGCAGACTCAATAGTACAAATTCGATTTACGTCTAGTTATTCAGGATGTTATGCTAAAGGGACTGATGATGTTCTGTACTTACGGAAAGGTAACAAACTAATTAAAGACCCATCTGATACCACGAGGCGACCAGGGGAAATTATTCAAGAAACCATAAATGACTTAATAGCAGCACTTCGAACGGGAGCATCTCCTTTGACTATGTCTTATCCATTTACGAGCTCTTTGGATACCACAGAGCTGTTGCGTTTACTTTCTGGTGAGGGCGCGCACCGCCGAATAGGGGTTAAGAGCTTTCAGTTTAAGTACCAGTTCCCAGAGCCAGAAATTCGTTTCCTCATTGATCTGGCAAAGAATCCAAGTCTGATTTCAGCAGAGCTTGCTGGTCAGCTTTCTGGCCCTGATCCGAATACGACAAGTACCTTTAATAACTATATGTATATTGACCTGATGACTGCTAGCGGAAAAGAACTGAGACTGAGTTACACAAACTACCGGCAAGACAGTAAAATTCGATTTTGGGCAATGGATCGGTTAGGAAGAAATTTAGTCATTCACCATCAGGCTCCCAATAGATTATTCGAGACTTATTATGGAGCCACCGACTTCCTTGATGATCATGTTGTCTTTCTTCGGGTAGGCCATGCGCTTTATGTAAAAAGACTCAAGGAAAGATTTAGCAATAGTGGTTCATTTCGCGCTATCATTCGCAACTAAAAACCACCCTACAAACATTACCTTTGCGTCCGCAAAGATTAATACCCCATGAAGTTCGACGTCAAAGCCATTGATAAGAAATGGCAGCAGTACTGGAAAGACCATAAAACCTACCGTACCACCAACGATAAGGACAAACCAAAGTTCTATGTTCTTGATATGTTCCCTTACCCATCAGGGGCAGGGTTGCACGTAGGGCACCCGCTGGGGTACATCGCTTCGGACATCGTGACGCGCAGCAAACGGCAGCAGGGCTTCAATGTACTGCACCCAATGGGCTTTGACTCCTTTGGCTTGCCAGCTGAACAGTACGCCATTGATACGGGGGTTCACCCGAGCGAGTCGACGGCAAAGAACACTAAGCGCTACAAAGAGCAGATGGAATCTTTGGCCCTGAGCTTCGATTGGGACCGGGCGGTGAATACTTCTGATCCTAACTATTACCGGTGGACACAGTGGATCATTACGCAGGTCTTCAACAGCTGGTACGATAATAAAACCGATAAGGCGCGTCCGATCTCTGACCTCATTGCTCATTTAACCTCCCACGGCACCCGCGATCTCGCCGCCGCCGAAACGGAAACGCTCGATCTCTCGGCTGAAGCTTATAACGCAATGTCTCCTAAGGAACAAAGCGACGTGCTGATGAATTACCGCATGGCCTACCGCGGCGATAGCTCCGTGAACTGGTGCGAAGCCCTCGGCACGGTGCTGGCCAATGATGAAGTTAAAGATGGTCGCTCCGAGCGTGGCAACCACCCCGTGGTGCAAAAGGCAATGACGCAGTGGAAACTCCGCATTACAGCCTACTCCGAACGCTTGCTCGCAGGCCTTGATACGGTGGATTATTCCGACGGGCTGAAAGCCCAGCAGCGCAACTGGATTGGACGCAGCACTGGCGCCCAGGCTTTCTTTGATATTGAAGGGCACGGCAAACAGCTTGAAGTATTTACTACGCGCCCGGATACGATTTTCGGCACCACCTTCATGGTTGTCGCTCCGGAACACGACCTCGTACCTGAGCTTACCACGGCAGCGCAGCAAAAAGAAATTGACGAATACCTCGCCTACGTAGGTTCCCGCTCGGAAGTAGACCGCCAGGCCGAAACCAAAGTTACCGGTGCCTTTACGGGGAGCTACTGTATCAACCCCTTTACTAAAAAACGGGTGCCGATTTACATCTCCGAATACGTGTTAAAAGACTACGGTACCGGTGCCATTATGGCCGTGCCGAGCGATGA
>CAYPIM010000088.1:3321-13853 GCA_964410795.1 uncultured Lewinella sp.
CAGCGCTACTGGGGCGAGCCTTGGCCGATTATATATGACGCAAATGAGGTGCCCCAGGCCGTCGCTCCAACCGATCTTCCCGTAGAATTGCCGCCGATGAAAGACTTCCGCGCCGTTGCTGGGGAGTCGCCGTTGGAACGTGCGACCGACTGGAAGATTACGCCCGCTGGCCGTCGTGAGACCGATACAATGCCCGCCACGGCTGGCTCTAACTGGTACTACCTCCGTTATATGGACCCCAACAACGATGAGGAATTTGTCGCTAAAGATGTAGTAGACTACTGGCAGGATGTTGACCTCTACGTTGGCGGTGCCGAGCACGCCGTGAGCCACATCCTCTACAGCCGCTTGATCCACAAGTTTCTCTTCGATATGGGGAAGGTGCCGACGCGTGAGCCGTATAAGAAGTTGTTGAACCAGGGGATGATTGGTGCGCCGATTGTGAGTATTCACCTTGGAGTTATGCTGGCCGAAGACGGGCAGCGCCATCCGATTTGGGTGGGCAGCGGCGTGGCCGAAAATACTCCTTTAGAGGTTGATGGGTTAGGCAAAGGCCAGCTTGTACTTGATGAATCTACTGGTAGCCGCAAGGTGCCGTTGCGTATGGTCGAAGAAACAAGTGTAGACAACGAAATGATGTACCGCATCTACAAAGACCAGATCGATGGGCTTTCCGCCGACGATGCGCAGGATGCAGCTTATTTCCGGACGGTACTCAGTCAGGCGAGCACTTTCGTTTGGGAGACCGATAAGGACGGAAAGCAGTTCCTTGAACTTTCCTACCAGATGGGGAAAATGTCGAAGTCAAAGCACAACGTCATCAACCCCGACGACATCTGTGCCCGCTACGGCACGGACTGTTTCCGGATGTACGAGATGTTCCTCGGCCCGATCGACCAGGCAAAGCCCTGGTCTGTTTCCGGTATCGATGGTGTCTACCGCTTCCTCCGCCGTTTCTGGAACCTGTATACCGCTGACAGCGAAGCACTGAAGGTATCTGATGCAGAACCTACGAAGGATGAAATGAAGGTGCTCCATACCCTCATCAAGAAGGTAACCGAGGATATTGATAAACTCAGCTTCAATACCTGTGTTTCCGCCTTCATGGTTGCCACCAACGAGCTTGGTAAGCTGAAGTGCAACAAACGCGCCGTTTTGGAACCGATGACGCGCCTTATTGCGCCCTTCGCCCCGCACGTTGCCGACGAGTTGTACAGTGCGCTCGGTGGTGTAGGCAGTGTTCATTTAGCCCAATTCCCCGAAGTAGAGGAGAAATGGCTCGTAGAAGACAGCTTTACTTATCCGATTGCTTTCAACGGCAAGACCCGCCTGACGTTGGACTTCCCCGCTGGTGCCTCTAAGGACGATATCGAAGCCGCGGCCAAGGAAAACCCCGACGTGCAGAAGCACCTGGAAGGAAAGACGATCCGGAAGGTAATCGTCGTGCCTAAGCGCATGGTTAACTTCGTGGTAGGGTGATGTGTCGTTCATTTTCTGTTTTCCTCACTGGCGCAACTAGCAAAGCGAGCTGCGCCAGTGAGGAAAATAGAAAATGAACGACCGTTTCCAAGCTTGTTGGAAAGCTTACTTTGCACCTGCGGCCGCGCCCAAAACCCAGCGGACTGGACGAGCGATTGCTTGTAGTTGCATCCAGAAATAAGGCCGTGTTGGTTTGAAAAGAGCGTACCCAAAGCAATGGGCTAAAGCATAGGCCGCTAAGGTTGCGTAGGCTGCGCCTATTATGCCCAGCTTTGGAATAAGGAGGTAGTTTAAGCCGATGTTTAACCCTGCTGCAAGAAGGCGGACGAGCAAGTAATACTGGTTCAAGTTGTCAATGATCAAACCCTTTGTTGCGGGGCGACCGAGAAATACGAAACAACCCGCCCAGACATGAACCACCAGGATTCCGGTAGAACGGACATATTCTTGCCCTAGTAAGAATGGCACCGCCCAGTCTGATAAGAAGTAGAATGTTGAAGCTACGACGACTGCTATATAGAAAAACACAGAGCATAGTCTTTGCATCTTGGCGAAGTAGGCTGGCCTGGATTGGCTGTGCTCTCTAACCAGGGCTGGGAACAAAGAAGTAAGAAAGGCCCCGGGAAGAAAGTACCAGGCTTCGCTCAATGTTGCTGCCGCAGCATAAATTCCGGTTTCGGTATCGTCTAATAACTGCCGGATAAGGACCTGATCAATGCGTAGTATGACGACGTTGAACAGGTTGGTCAGAACAAGCGGAAGAGAGAGAAGGAAGATCCGCCTGGCTGCTTCACGGTCATAACGCCATGAACTTAATGGGATAGACGCATAGTTTTGGTAGAAGTAGACCAGTAAGGCGGCCACTACGAGACCTACTGCAGATTGTACCGCTACGAACCACACGAGGCCCGCCGCAAGGAAGATGGCGCTGAGGCGAAGAGCTGCGCTTAGTAGCTGACCAATGCTACGGGCGAGCACCGGATACCTGGCTTTAACGACACTTTGAAAATAGACGTCCACGGTCTTTGCGGGAGAAAAAAGTAGCTGCAGTGATAGGATTTGGAGTAAAGGGCGGGTATCCGATTTGAGATAAAAAAGTGCCAGTAGGTTTAGAATGAGAAAGATGACGCCAGACGCCAGCACGTTTAACCCCAGTGTTGCTCCGAGCACACCGTGCTTGTTACCTGACTGCTGCACCATTTCTTTAACCGCTACCGTAGGGTAACCCAACTGAGCAAAGGGGAGTAGTAGCCCCGCCAGGCTGGCTACGTAACTAAACATCCCGTACCTGTCTGGCCCCAGGTAACGAATTACGTATACGCCTACAAAGAGGCTTAGGGCAAGCTTTAGACCCCGCTCCAAAATTAAATGGAGGCTATTTATCAGAACTTCTTTACTGAAAAGTGAGCTGGGCATCAGGTTAATTTATCGAGAAAGGCGATAACTGAATTTGCACGCAGCCAAAGTAAGAGTATGCCGAAATACAAGGCAGCCACAATTTCATTACGATACTTTGTCTTGAAGGAGGCTTTATCCTCTTTTTTCGGTAAACGGTACAACAAGAGGTAGGCTGCTGAAACAAGGTAAAGATAGAGGATGGAAAGCTTACCGAAGGTTAACACCAGCATGCCAATGTGTAATAATCCGCCAATAACAATAGCTAGTTTAATGGTTCTACGACGTAAAAGCAAGGCGGGAAGAACTATGAGTTCTGTGAATATGGTTGCCCAACCCAGTAGCTTTGCTAACCACTCATTTTCTAGCGTAAGCTTCAGTAGTAAATTCAGGTCGGAACCAAATTCTACGGCAAAATTGGCCATATATTTTCCGTTCCACCAGTCAGCCAGCAGTGCTTTATTTAATCCGGCAGCGACGTAAAGAATGACCAGTTGCCAGCGGAAAGGACGGTCATCTCCTCGGTAAAGTCCGATGAGCAGAAACAGACAAGCCTGAAAGAGAAGGTTGGTGGAATACAGGGGGCGGCTGGAGAGTACTATAAATAGAATAGAGAGACCAATTAGCAAGGAAAATAGCCTTGGCCGGTATTGTACCAGAATAGCAAGAGGAGAGAAAATAAGTACCCCTGTAAGCGGTATGCTGATGACGATGCTGGGAATGTTATCCAGCCAACTGATGAACGGAAGATAGGGGAGGTCCATCCAGGCAATAGGAAGCATTCCCAAACGGACAAAGATGAGGTTGGCTAATAGGGCATACAGGGCTATGCTAACGTTGCGAGGAAGCCGTTTCTCCTGCTTGAATGCGGTCTTCAGGCCACGACCAATAGGATGCTGAATGGCCATTTGTACGGTAATTTATGGTAACGGTAGCGCGGTCCTCACTACCATATGTGGTTTCATAAAGTCTGACGAGAGCGATCAGATTATAAATACTTCTGTTTTCACGGTGCTTAGCTGGCCGTCGGTACCGCTGATAGATCGATTTTTCCGAAAGCGAAGTATCAGCAATGGTTACTTGTATTTCATAGTTAGAGAGTTCGTCGTAAGGCACCCAGTTGAAGTGTTTTTCGTTTAAGAAACAACCTACTATAACTAAGCCAACTTGTAGACCAAGCAAAGCTAAAACAGCAATTTGAATAGATTTGGGGCGTTTCTTGGAAGACATAACATCAAAGCAGCTTGCTTAGTATTAGGAGAGTTCATGATTTGACTATCCTAAAGGTACTGGTCATTAACTTCGTGGCGAAATTACCTTCGCAACTGATGAAGATTTTAATATGAAAGCCACCGTAGTTATACCGACGACTACTGACCGCGGACCACTCTTGCCTTACTCAATTGGTAGCGTTCTTCGCCAAACCATTCAGGAGTTGGAAGTATTCGTGATCGGAGATGGAATTACGGAAAAGACCCGGCAAATAGTGCTGCAGCTACAAGAGAAGGACGATCGAATCCGATTATTTGATCATCCTAAACATCCTCGCCGTGGCGAAGAATACCGCCATGCCGCTTTACAGGAGGCCAAAGGAGAGATTGTTGCCTACCTATGTGATCGTGACTTAATGCTGCCCAACCACTTGCTTGCTTTATACGACCATCTCCAGCACTACGATTTTGTTAGCGTTAACCATTTTGATGTAAGCCGTGATCAACAAATCAGCTTAGGAGCCAAGCACCACGGCTACGGCCCGGTGGAGGACATGACCAATCCTGAAGTAACCCTGGGAGCGCATAAGCTCTCTAGCATTGGACATACCTTGGCGGCCTACAAGGCGCTGCCCGAAGGCTGGCGAACGACTCCGCAGGATCAAGCAACCGATAGATATATGTGGCGGCAATTCCTTGAAAACCCAGGGCTCAAGGTCTTTCATGACCCCCATCCAACATTCCTTTACTTCAAGCGAGGGGGGCACCCTGGTTGGCCAACCGCTAAGCGTTTGGTGGAGCTGAAAGAATGGTCGGTGGTGATGGAAGACACTAAACGCTGGGAGGAAGCCCGGGTAAAGGCGCTGGGGAATTGCCTGAGCGAACTTGCAAGCCTTCGGCGGGAAAAGCGTTCATGGCTGATGGTCCGCGGGCAAAAGCCTTTTAAATTCCTAAAAGCTATTCCGAAAAAGATTAATTTCCGCATCCGTAATCGCGATAAAAAACACCAATGGTAATGCAAGGGGAAAAACAGACAGAAGCTCAACGGATTGGCCTCGTCGGCGGAGGAATATGGGGTAAAAATATACTGCGGGATTTGGTCGCGATGAAGGCCGTGGTGGAAGTATGGGAGCCAGATGAGGCGCAACACCCTGTTTTGTTGGAAATGGGGGCCACCAGGGTTTCGATTGGTTTGCCCACTACAGATAGTAAGTTAGAGGGGATTATTGTTGCCTCGCCTTCTACTACCCACCGTGAGGTACTAGAGAAGGTGATACCCCTAGGTTTACCAATTTTTGTTGAAAAGCCATTGACAACTAGTTTTTTAGATGCAGAGGCACTAGCAGGAGTGAATCATGATGAGATCTTTTTAATGCACATTTGGCGCTATCATCCGGGTATTTTGTGCTTAGGAGATTTGGCGCGGACGCAGGTACTGGGCAAGGTTTTAGGTGTCCGCTCCACCCGGGCTAATTGGACGAGCCCCCGACGTGATACCGACTCGGCCTGGAACCTGCTTCCGCATGATTTAACTATTGCTCAGGCTATTCTTGGTCATATCCCAACACCACAAGCGGCGGTCGCTGAACGGCATGGAGGCGTGATCCGGGGTATGGTCGCAATCCTCGGAAAGGAGCCTTGGTTAGTTGTAGAAGTCTCCAACCGCTATGAACGGAAGATAAGAGAAGTACGGCTGCATTGTGAGCGTGGCGTGGCTATTCTGCAAGACGAAAAGGTTGATTACATCACCGTTTTGCACGGAGATGCAGCTACGCCAACTAAAGAGAGTCGTGAGGAAAGAATCCATTTTTCCGGACCCTCCCCCTTACAACTAGAATTGAAGGAGTTTCTCGATTACCTGAAGGGAGGCCCACCTCCACGCTGTGATTTTGCAGAAGGGCTACTGGTCGTAAAGATCTTGGATGAACTAGCTCGAATGGCGAACTGAGGTTGATCTCTTATCCTAAGACTTCTTCCCGTATGGCGTTGGCCTTTTTCCAAGTCTCCAATGATGCTCGTAGCTCAGACTCCGTCGTGAAATCTTCTGCACGAGCGGAAAGCGTAGCGTCAGTAAAGGGCCAGGGGATACCCAGATCAGGTGCGCTCCAAATCACGCCCCAGTTATCATCGGCGTGGTAATCAACGTAGGCTTCCGAAACAGCTTGTACGTGAAGAGAGTCCGCAAAGAAGTACCAACCATGAAGGAGGCCTGTAGGGAAAATGACCGCAGCTTGGTCATCGGCATGTAACTCGTAGAGAGAGAAAACGCCATCGGTAGGAGAGTCAGGCCGGATGTCTTTCAGCGCGACCAGGCAGTGACCACTCAATAAAGAGAAGTACTCGTCGTGCCGTAAATGTAAATGCATGCCTCGAAAAGCGCCTGCCTTTGATTTGACACAGCTCCACTGCACCGGATCTATGCAGCTTTGCCAGTGGTCTTGAAATATTTCGGAGAAGGAGCCTCGGTCATCTTTATGTTCAGTGAGCTTTCTAAGCTCGACGCCAAGAATGGGCTCACCTGCAATTAGGCGAGATTTTTTTTGTGGGGAGTTCATGTGTATCTGTTTTTTGGTGTGAAAAAAAACTCACTGCGGCAAAGCATACACCCGGTTATGTACTTACAATAATGTCTTTCGGGTAGTCACAAAAACGAGACCTTATAGATATGAAGATGTCTGAAATAAGGTGTGCGTTAAAGTGTCGTTCATTGTGTTAGGTTATTAGAAAATACAGGTAGCATTAACACTATAATGGAAGGATTGAATGTGGGGCGAAAAAAATCGAATGCAGTCAGAGAAGCAATATTAAAAAAAAACACTAACACTCCGCACCAAAAAGGGGGGACTAATGATGGACATTTCTTCGAAATGAGGGTATTTTGGGTAGACGAATCATAATTCTCAGGTAGACATCGGAACAAATATGTTTTGTAACACTGTTGCTAACAGCTTCTTACTACACGGTAGAAGTGGACATGAGAATTTTGCATCAAAAGCATCGCTTTCGCAGACCTTGCTTCGTTCTTTGATTTTTGAAAAATGTCGATTTTTGAGTACTTTAGGCTTAGATTTTCTAGGGCTTGATAGTAAGAGCTCAATTTTTTACCTAAACAAATCTATTAACGATGACTTATTTACGCAGAATTCTTGCGGCGGTTTGCGTCCTGTTTCTTCTTACGCTGAGTTTTTCCGCATGCGAAAAAGAGGAATTTCACATTAGCGATTCTGACAGTGTTATTTTACTCGATACCTGGGTAGACCCAGAAGGTGAGCCTCAAGGTTGTACTCCCGACGCAAACTGCGGTGGATAGATAATTCGACCACTTTGTGCCTCGCGGCTATCCTGAACTTCGAACATAGTGTCCGTAATTTTCTAAATAGACATACCAAGGCTATTTAAAAGAAAGCGATTAGCCAACAGCTTCTCTGCTTAACCACAGTCTTATGTTTTTATCTAACTTGCAGCACATCTTACTGCGAGCAGGTACTCCATTTGTCAAAGATTGAGTTTGCAGAAGGCTTCCTTCGCGTTTTTTTATAATGGGTGGAGGCTATTTCTATTCAAAACCTCAAGGAATAATAAAACTTTAAACAAAAAGTAATTTATTCCTGCTTTTTCCCCATATTTGCGAGAACAGCAGTTTTCTGAAAATATGACCCCCGAACTCGCCCGTACGGCCCTGAAGAAGTACTTTGGTTACGACGACTTTCGTCCGCTCCAGCTCAACATCATTGAACGGACGTACCAAGGTGAAGATGCTATTGTGCTTATGCCGACGGGGGGAGGTAAGTCAATGTGTTTTCAGATTCCGGCAGTGACGATGAAGGGGACAGTAGTGGTCGTTAGCCCGCTAATCTCCCTGATGAAGGACCAGGTAGACGGGCTAAATGCCGTCGGTATCCGAGCGGCTTTCCTGAATTCCAGCCTTAGTGGAACGGATAGCCACCGGGTTGAGAATGCCTACGAAAACGGAGAGCTGCACCTGCTGTATGTTAGCCCGGAGAAACTACTTTCGGCTGGGTTCTTTAGCTTCCTTAAGCGCCGCAGTGTCTGCCTTTTTGCCATCGACGAAGCGCACTGTATATCGGCCTGGGGGCATGACTTTCGGCCGGAGTATACAAAGCTAAAAAGCCTGAAACAGGTTTTTCCGGATGTACCCGTAATGGCCCTTACCGCTACGGCGGACCGGCTGACGCGTAAGGATATGGCGGAACAACTCGGCATCCCGGATGCGGAGCAGCACATTTCAAGTTTCAACCGACCGAACTTGAGCCTGGCCGTCCGCCCCGGACAAAAACGGCGGGAGCAGATTGTCAACTTCCTACGGGAACGACCCGATCAAGCGGGCATCGTCTACTGCCTTAGCCGTAAACAAACGGAAAACCTGGCCGATAAACTACGGGAGGCAGGCTACAACGCCGAAGCTTATCATGCTGGCCTGACGAGTGAGCGCCGTGCTACCGTTCAGTCGGATTTCATTAATGATAAAACCCTCATCGTTTGTGCAACCATTGCCTTCGGGATGGGGATTGATAAGAGTAACGTCCGCTGGGTCATTCATTACTGTATGCCGAAGAACCTGGAGAATTACTACCAGGAAATTGGCCGTGCAGGACGGGACGGTGCTAAAGCAGACACCCTCCTTTTCTACTCCTACAACGACTACATGATGCTGAAGGATATGATTGGCTCCAACGGTCAATCAGAGCTTCAACTCGCTAAGCTGGATCGGATGAAGGAGTACGCCGACAGCCTTGCCTGCCGTCGCCGTATCCTCCTCAATTACTTCAGCGAAGACACCTCAGAGAATTGCGGGAACTGCGATATCTGCGCCAACCCGCCCGAACATTTCGATGGAACGGTACTGGCGCAGAAAGCCCTCTCTGCCGTAACCCGCCTGAAACAAAGTGTTGGTACGGGCATGGTAATTGACGTACTGCGCGGCTCGGGCCGAGCAGACATTCGCAAAAACGGCTACGACCGGATCAAAACCTACGGTGCCGGTCGGGACATTTCAGCGTTTGATTGGACGCAGTATTTCAACCAACTCGTCAGCTTAGGTTATCTCTACATTGCGCACGAAGACTACAATAAAGTAAAACTTACCCCCGCTGCCCAGCGCGTTCTCTTTGAGGGGGATAAGGTAGAATTGGTGAAAATGGCAACGGTGAAAAAACGCCGGGAAGTTGAGAAAAAGAAGACCGCTAAGCGGGCGGCCGTGAAGCGAGAAAAGCTCGGCCTCTTCGATGAACTTCGCGAACTTCGTAAAGAACTGGCACGGGAGTTCGGTATCCCGCCTTACTTGGTATTCAATGATGTAACGCTTCAGGAAATGGTCGCTCAAAAACCAGTAACCGACGCAGAGATGGGCCGCATCAGCGGGGTAGGAGAGCGGAAGCTTCACCGCTTTGGCGAGCAATTTATGGCCATCATTAAGAAACACGTTCGGCGGGAGGACAAAGAATCGAGAGGTGATCTCTCCAGTCATGAGGCCAGCCTACAGGCGTTTAAGAACGGGGAATCCATCGAAGATATCGCGGCACGCCGCCGCATTGCGGCGAGCACCGTCACCAGCCACCTTGCTAAGTGCTACGCTGAAGGCGCTGACCTGGACGTTACCCAGTTCTTTCGGCCCGAAGCACCTGCTTGGGTTGATGAGGCCCTGGCGGCTTTGCCCAAGGAAGGCACCGGTGCCAAGGCTATCCTGGAGTGGGTCACCGAAAAACATGGTGTAGGTGCGCTGGATTATGGGCAGATTCACTTCGTCTGGGCCATGCGCAAAAGAACAGAATCGGTGAGCTAAATAATCATACAGTTGATGATCACTGTAGCCACGCTTATTGAACCCCCTAACACTACGCTCCCGAATAAACTGTTTGTAATTCCATGAAACATGAAATTCATACCATCTCCCCGCAAAAGCTGGTAGGCCATTCCCGAAAAATGTCAATGGCGCAAGACCAAACGCGTTCTTTATTCCAAGGCTTTATGCCAAACAGAAATAGCATCCTCGGAAGAACTAATGCGTGGATTTATGACCTTAGAATATATCCGGAAGATCTGGACTTTGCTGACTTTAAACCGACAACCGAATTTACGAAATGGGCTGCGGTGGCGGTAAGTAATGACCATCAAGAGCAAGATGGATTTAAAACCATCCTTATACCCGGTGGCCTCTACGCTTGTTTTTACCACCGTGGCACCGCTGCGGATGCTCCTCGTGCTTTCGGTTATATCTTTCGGGAGTGGTTGCCAACATCTGGATATTCCCTGGATAATCGACCTCATTTTGAAACCATGCCGGAGGGCTTCTACGATCCGTCGTCTCCTGATGCCGAAGAACAGATCTGGATACCTTTAAAGAAGAACTAAGGGAAATCTCAACTGTTTCCACTACAAGACTACAAGACTACAAGACTACAAGACTACAAGACTACAAGACCCATG
>CAYPIM010000088.1:13953-22436 GCA_964410795.1 uncultured Lewinella sp.
ACTACAAGACTACAAGACTACAAGACTACAAGACTACAAGACTACAAGACCCATGCATCTATTCGTTTACGGCTCCTTACTCAGCAACATCCCCAGCTCCATGAGTAAATTTCTCCGCCGCCGCGCCAGCCTGGTGGGCAAAGCGACCACGCCAGGAGCGCTTTACGACCTCGGCATGTACCCGGGCTTCGTCGCTGGGGGCGATGAGCTCGTGAAGGGCGAACTATACCACGTCAACTCTGAAAACGAAGATCAGACCATGGAAATGCTGGATGCCTACGAGTCTGTCACCGGAGAACCGGAGGATGAGTATGCACGCACGGAGGTGAGCGTTCAGGTAGGCGGTGGTGGCACCTTTAAAGCGGACACTTACGTCTTTTGTGGCGATGTTTCCGAAAAAACGCTGATTCCTCGCGGAGATTACCCCGCTTATTATGCTGGGAATGCCGCGCATGAGCGGTTTGTTAATGGGGAGTAATAGAAGCATTGGGCAAGACCCACATTACCAGTTAGTCAACCAAACTTGAAAACCTATTGATTATGTTGATACGCAAAACCCTGGGAGAAGATATTTTTACCGTTGATAACTTTTTTACGGAGGCGGATTGTCAATTTTGGATCAATCACTGTGAGGATGCTGGTTTTGAAGACGCAGCCATCAATGTTGGGGGGCGACAGGTTATCAATAAATCAGTTCGTAATAATGAGCGCTTTATCTTAGACGATCAAGATTTCGCAACAACTCTTTGGAAGAAAAGTAAGCCTTTTGTAGAGATGGAAGACGGTCCCGCAACGGCTATTGGCCTTAACGAGCGTTTTCGTTTTTACAAATATCAGCCGGGGCATCGTTTCCGGCCACACTATGACGGCCCTTATATCAGGACCCCAGACGAATACAGTAAGTTTACCTATATGATTTACCTCAATGAGGAAATGGAAGGTGGACAAACCCGTTTTATAGGTGCCAAAACAATCAGTATTACACCGAAAACGGGGACACTTCTTATTTTCCGGCATAAACTATACCACGAAGGCGCAGAAGTGACCAATGGACAAAAGTATGTTCTACGAAGCGATGTCATGTACCTTCGGAATACATGAGAAGAATCGCCATAGGAACTGAACCTGGATGACTGGACATTGTACTCCGTAGATCGTTTTCCATAACCATTCAAAAGCCTACCTTCGAGTCAAGGATTCAGACCAAATGGGGTGTCAGGTTCCTTTTGCTACCGCCAACGTCTGCCACGACGGAACTACATTACTACAAAACTACCGAACTACACTACTAACTTTTGAGAATCCTCCACACCGCAGACTGGCACTTAGGCCACCGCCTTTACGACCGCGACCGGACCCCGGAACACCGGGCGGCGCTGGCGTGGTTATTGGACACCATCGAGAAGGAAAAAGTGGACGTACTCATTGTTGCTGGCGATATATTCGACGTGGCCAATCCGTCTAACCAGGCGCGGGAGTTATACTATGAATTCCTTGGGCAGTTAGCGAAAACAAAATGTGCCGCTGCGGTCATTATTGGTGGAAATCACGACTCTCCGGCGATGCTTGACGCCCCCCGGGAAGTACTGCGCTGGCTGAACCTGCACGTAGTAGGTGCGGCGCGGGCGCAGGTGCAAGAGGAAGTTCTCGAGGTTGCCTCTCCCGCTGGCAAAGGACCGGGCCTTATCATTGCCGCCGTCCCCTACCTTCGGGAGCGAGACATCCGAAGGGCTAAGTTTGGCGAGACCGCTGAAGAAAGACTGGCTGGCCTTCAAGCAGGCATTAGTGGCCATTATAAAGCAGTAGCCGAAGCTGCCCTTGCCCTACGTCAAAATCCGGAGACGCCCATCATTGCTACCGGCCACCTTTTTGCAGGAGGCGCGAGTGATCATGCCGAGAAAAAATCCTACATCTACCAGGCCGATGAGCATAACATTGAAGCCGGACAGTTCCCGGAAGTCTTCGACTACGTGGCCCTCGGCCATATCCACCGCGCCCAGCGCGTAGGTGGGCAGGAACACATTCGGTACTGCGGTAGCCTGGTACCACTTACCTTCGTGGAAGGCCAGCAGGTTCGGTCCGTTCGGATAGTGGACATCGGCAGTGCTGGAGAACCCGTCTCCAGTCGTCAGCTAAACGTACCCTACTTCCGGACCCTTCTCCGCCTCAACGCCGAACTCGACGAAGTGAAACAGGCATTGCGTACCGCTGCTGTGGCGTACATGACCTCCGGCGCCTCCGATATGCGGAAGCTAAATCAAGAATCAAATACCGAGAATCGAGAATCGAGAATCCCCAAGGCCTCCAACAACAGCCTTCCCGCTACCCACCATCCACTACCTACTATCCTCCCCCCCTGGGCTGAAGTCCGAATAAAGACTGACGAGCATCTGCCTAATCTCCGTCAGGCCCTTCTTGACGTCCTTGCCGAAGTGACTCCTGCCGACGGTCCCGGCCCGCCAGTCGAGCTCTTGAGAATCAGCCAGGAAAGACGCACCCCTGCACCTGCGGCCGCGCCCGAAAAAAGGAAACAGCTGGATGAACTTGACCCCGAAGAGGTCTTCTCCGGTATCGTGGCCAACAACGACTACCCCCCTGAACGTGCCATTGAACTGCTGGCCGATTTCCGTAACCTCCGCAACTGGATGAACGACACCAACGCATGAAAATACTGCGCGTCCATATACAAAACCTCAACTCCCTGCGCGGGGACCACTGGATCGACTTCACGGCTCCGCCACTGGCGGACCACAGTCTCTACGCCATCGTCGGCCCCACCGGGGCCGGTAAAACGACGATCCTGGACGCGATCACCCTCGCCCTCTACGGGCAAACGGAACGTAATAAAGCCGAGGTGGACCGCAAAGATGGCTCCGGTACCGTTCTCACCTACGGCGAAGGCGAGTGCACGGCCGAACTCGAATACGAAGTGGTAGTAAACGGTAAAACGGAACGTTTTCGCAGTGCCTGGACCCGCCAGCGTGCCCACAAAAAAAGCGATGGTAACCTAACGGCATCCAAGCATTCCATCAGCCAGTTCGATCCGGATGCACCGGACGAAAACCAGTGGAAAATTCTGGCGACCAAGAAACGGGAAGTTGCCGAAAAGACCCGGGAGGTCGTTGGCCTTGATTATGAACGCTTCGTCCGTTCCGTAATGCTGACGCAGGGAGACTTCGCCCGGTTCCTCAAATCGGATGCGGGTAATAAGGCTGAAATTCTGGAAAAGATCACCGGTACTGAAATATACCGTGACCTGAGCGTGGCCGCCTTCACCCGCGCTAAACTTGCCCGCGAGGCCCACGAACGGGCCACCGAAGCCCTGGCCACCATGCCGCCACTCGCCAGCGAAGATCGGCAACGACTCGATGAGCAGCTTGTAGCGCGTAAAACAGAGGTGGATGCGCTGAAAAAGTCGCTCGCAACGGTGGTGACCCAGCTTGGCGCGTACCAGAATTTAGGAGCGCTACAAGCAAAGGCTACAGCGGCAAAAACGGAAACCGAACGACTGGACAAAGCTTTCACCAACTCCGCCGCAGAACGTGAACGTCTCGCCAAGAGCGACAAACTACAAGCCCTGCGCAAAGACCTGGAAGCCGAGGTTCGACTTGACCAGGAATCAAAGCAGTTAGCCACCAATTTTGCTGCTACGGAAGAGACACAAAAAGCGCTGGAAACCGCAGTTGCTGAAGCTGCAAAAGCCATCGCTGGTACGCAGGATAAACTCAACGATTTCTACGCGAAGCTCCCCGCGCGGGAGCAGAAATTTGCCGCCGTCGCTGCATTAGAACGGGAAATTTCCGGCTTGTTGCGTGATCTGGAATTGGATGAAAAACGGCGACTAAGTGCGGATCAAAGCTTGCAGGAAAGACGAAACCATCAAACTGGATTACAGCAGCAAATAGCTGCGCTTCAGCAAGAACTGGAAGGGATGAAGCCCGGTAAAATTCGTGAACAGCTGGAGCAACTAGAAGCTTCGCTTCCTGCGGATACTGCAAAATTGCGCGCACTCGAACAGCGCATTGAACACCGGAAACTGACGGATAGGTTGACCGCAGAAAAGGCAGTTTGGAGTAAGACGACTAAGGAGTTTAAAGCAGCGACTGCCGCATTGATCAGTACAGAAAAAGCCTTTGCGGAAGCAGAAGCAAACCTTGCGGACCGACGCATGGTCCTCAACAACCTCCGCGTCAGTGCGAGTTTGCAGGAACATAAAACCAACCTGAAGCCGGGCGAAGAATGCCCGGTCTGTGGAGCGACAGAACACCCCGCCCTCCAAGACTTTGAACCGGTGACCGACTCAGCCATTGCCCGGATGACAACGGATGTGAACAAAGCACTTGACGAGGTGGAAACTTTACGGAAAGGCCTGCGGGCCGCCCGTCAAAACGAAACGGCGCTCCGGGGCCGGAACGATAGCCTGAAAGCCCTCGTGGCGGAGTTAACGGCACAAGTGGGAACCGAAGCAGCTCCTGAAAAAGAGACGTTGGCCAACCTCCAAGATCAGCAGGCTGCGCTCACTAAACGATTGGCAAAAAATACGGACACGCAAACCCGCCTCCGGGGCTTACAAGCAAAACTTCCTCGCTTAACGGCCCTTGAGACGGAGCTGAGCACCGTTGCCACCAGGGTAGGGGAGTTGGAAACCGAACTGAAAACGGTGCTTGCAGCCTTGGAGACTGCCAACAAATCGGTCGCTAAGAAAAAGGAAAGGATCAAAGCGGAAGTAGGAGAGCGAACCGCCGAGCAGTGCAGGGAAATGACCCGTAAGCTGAAGGATGAGCTGACTGCTCGTGTCGCCACTGCCGAAAAAGATGAAGTGGACCAAAAAGGACAGCTTTCCTCCCTCGTATCCCGACAAACAGTACTTAAGGAGCAAGGTGAAAAACTCACGACGGCTTTGGCTGCTGTACGGCGTAGGTTGTTAGAAGGACTAGCTCCGCAGGAATTAACGCCAGTTTCCGCCCGCCAGGCGCTCCTTTCCGAAACCGAGGCTTTGCACCTGCGTACGCGCCTGAATAAACTGAATACCGAACGCGTCACAGCAGCAACGGTAAGCCAAAACCTGGCCCTGGAAACCACAGCGGCCGAAAAAATAGTCGCAGACCTACCTAACCGCGATGCCCTCGAAAAAGACCGCGCTCAGGGCGAATTCAAAGTCTCCGAAGCAGACCGGCTCATCGGCGCCATTGAGCTCCAGATCAAGCAGGATGACGAACGGATCTCCGCAACGGCAGAAAAACGAAAAGAACTGGAAGGCCTCCGCAAGGAACTGGACCGGTGGACGGTGATGAGCCAGCTAATCGGCTCGGCCGACGGTAAGAAATTCCGCTCCTACGCGCAGGCGATCACCCTGCAGCGCCTCATTGACGTCGGCAACGACCACCTTGGAAGCATCAGCCCTCGCTACCGGATGGAATACGCTGCACCTAAGGCTGGTAGTGGTGAAAGCCTTGAAATCATCATTAGTGATACCTACCACGATGAGAACAAGCGGACGATGGCGACCCTCTCCGGCGGTGAAACCTTCCTCATCAGCCTCGCCCTGGCCCTTGGCTTGAGTGATCTGGCGAGTGGTAAGAACCTGATCCAATCCCTGTTTATCGATGAAGGTTTTGGCACATTGGATGGTAAAACGCTGGATAAAGCCATGACGACCCTGGAACAACTCCGTGATCAGGGGAAAACCATCGGCCTGATCAGCCACGTCGCCTCGCTGCGCGAGCGTATCTACTGCCAAATCCGACTGGAGCCAGTCGGGGATGGGTTTAGTACCATTGAGGTAGTAGGCTAGGAAGTTGAGACAGAAGGAAAAGGTGAAAGGATACAACCAACTGGTAATCAATACGTGTTTAATAACGTAGGCTAATAGGGCCGTTATGACTTGGAATTCTCATTAGAAAAGCGTAGTTTTAGACAGAACTCTAACGGGGGAATCCGTTCGTCGATTCTTTCTGGATGTTCCACGAAAGGAGCTTGCCGGCGATGAACGAATTATGCCTGTTTTGGGTTGAAATAGAAAATAAACCTGGAGTCAGATCAGTTATCCGCCTCCACATTGTTAACCAAATCGCCGGCGAAGCGGAGCAAAAGATGTTCCCGGAATCAGAATGGGTTCTGGCCGTAAGCGATGATCAAAAACTTTTGTCTATGCAAATTACCATTCATCAATCTGGTGACCTCATGGAGAGCACCAAGAAGGTTATTACCGACAAGATCACTAAACTAGAAACTTACTACGATCGCATAGAGCGTGCTGACGTCTACATCAAGGACGGCGACGGAAATGCCGCCAACGGCTATACGGTGGAAGCTCGCCTGTCCGTTCCCGGCCCCGATCTCTTCGCGGAATACACGGACCCATCCATCAAGCGAGCAATCGCCGACGTAGCCGAAGCGCTGCGCCGCCAAATCAAAAAGCATAAAGAGAAGAACAACGACCACGGCTCGCGCCCCGTAGTTGCTATGGCTCCTCCCGTAGAAGATGCGGCTGAAGACATCCTACTTTCTGAATAGTAGCTTTAAGGTTGCAAGTTGCAGGATGGCAAGTTGCAGGTTGCAAGTTTTACTTGAAATATACAAACGGTCCGCTCCCTACACCGGGGCGGGCCGTTTTTTGATCAACCTGCACCCTGCAACCTGCAACTTGCAACCTGTACCCTGCAACTTGTTCCGTACTTTTGGCGCAAATTATTCAGCCATGTCCACCGCCCTCCGCGAAACCAACTTAACCTTTGATCCGCCTGCCGAATTTTACCGGGGTAAAGTCCGTGATGTTTATCGCCGGGGCGACCGCTTGTTGATGGTGGCCAGTGACCGGATTTCGAGCTTTGACCACGTACTGCCGAAGGCGATTCCGCACAAGGGGCAAATCCTGAACCAGACGGCCATTCACTTTCTGGAAGCGACGCGTGACATCTGCCCGAACTGGCTGGAGCTCGCGCCCGATCCTAATGTCGCTATCGGGAAAGCCTGTGCGGCGATTCCGGTAGAGATGGTGATCAGGGGGTACGCCGTTGGTCATGCCTGGCGGACGTACGCTAAAGCGGAGCAGGAGGCGCGGCCGCGGGTGCTGTGTGGGGTTACGATGCCCGCCGGAATGCGGGAGGCCGATGCTTTTCCGGAGCCGATCATCACCCCCGCAACCAAAGCCGAAGAGGGCCACGACGAAGACATCAGCCGCGAAGACATCCTGGCCAGAGGCATCGTTGCACCCGATGTTTACGCCAAGCTCGAGGACTACACCCGCCGCCTCTTCAGCCGTGGCCAGGCGATGGCCGCCGAGCGGGGCCTCATTCTGGTGGATACCAAATATGAGTTCGGCCTCCTAAACGGCGAAGTATACCTCATTGATGAGATCCACACCCCAGACTCCAGCCGCTACTTCTACGCTGATGGCTACGAAGAACGCCAGGCTAAGGGCGAACGGCAGAAGCAACTCTCTAAGGAGTTTGTCCGCGAATGGCTGATGGAAAACGGTTTCCAGGGCCTCGAAGGGCAGACCATGCCGGAGATGCCGGACGATTTCGTCAACCTCGTCACTAAGCGCTACATAGAACTCTACGAAACCATCACCGGTAAAGCCTTTGAACCAGCAGAAACTTCAGATATTGAAGGGCGGATAACCTCTAACCTTGTCGGGACCGCATGGGAGTAGCTACGGCTTCAGCCGTTTGCTGGAAACCGAGGAACACGATCTTTTCTGGCGAGGGGCTGATCTTGCCTTCGGCTTCGATCAACCCCTCACTAAATGAGTTACTCGTTCAAGCTGTAACAATCTTCTTTACCCTACTTTGCACCTGCGTCCGCGCGCCTTCCCCCTTTTTCCCCTTACCCCCTTCCCCCCTTACTATGAAAATCTTCTGCATCGGCCGCAACTACGCCGCCCACGCCGCCGAACTAGGCAATAAAGCTCCCGGAAAACCAATGGTTTTCATGAAGCCACCGACGGCCATCTTGCCCAACAATAAGCCGTTTTATTACCCGGAGTACAGCAACAATATCCACTTTGAGACGGAGCTGGTCATCAAGATCGCGAAGAACGGCCGCCACGTGCAGCCGCAGTTCGCGATGGACTACGTCGGGGCCATCGGCCTGGGCCTGGACCTCACCGCCCGGGATCTCCAAAATGAGCTTAAAAGCAAAGGCCATCCGTGGGAAATCGCTAAGGGTTTTGATAACTCCGCCCCGCTCGGTACCCAGTTTTTTGGCCCAGAAGATTTCGATAACCTCAACGACATCGAATTCCGGATGGAGAAAAACGGTGAAGAAGTACAGCACGGCCATAGCCGCAATATGATCTTTGACCTAACGACCCTGATCTGTTACGTGAGCCAGTTTTTCCGCCTCCAGAAGGGGGACTTGCTCTTTACCGGTACCCCCGAAGGCGTTGGCCCCATTGCCCAGGGTGACGAGCTCATTGGCTACCTAATGACCAAAAACGGCGAACAGCAAATGTTCCAGACCCGGGTGAAATGATAGGA
>CAYPIM010000089.1:0-22346 GCA_964410795.1 uncultured Lewinella sp.
GTTCCTCGAAACGGTAGATTCAAGCTATAATGAGGAGCACGGCTTTAAGATGAACACCCAGGCACACGACGCAGAAAAAGTTCTTGCCGCAGACATGGTCATTAACGAACCGAGGTTCCTCGACGAAGATGGTAATGCGGTGAATTTCGTCACAAGGAACAACAACCAAACTTCCTTACTCTTAACCCAAAGTGGCCTTTGGCGAGACCTTTCCTTTACCGATCGCCTCTCCGAAATCACCATCCCTTCTTTGGTGCTTTGGGGTAAGCATGATCTCGTTGTTCCGATCAGGTTCGCTCACGAAGCCTTTGAGCAATTGGGCGCAGCGGACAAAGAGCTCGTCTTTTTTGAGCGAACGGGACACAGCCCGCTGGAGTCTGAGCCCGATCTTTTTGCCGAAAAGGTCATCGAGTTTATCAATGAACGCCGGTAAGGCCGTTAATCTGAAAGATGAGGCCCTGAAGACTATTATAGTCTTCGGGGCTTCCATCTTTCGGGTCGCCGCTTTAGAGCGTTGTAAGGCTGCAACTATTGCCGGTTTTTAAATAGAACTGGTTTAGTGTAGGTTCAAGGGCAGACCGACCATACAAACGAGGAAAGTTACCAGTAACCCAAACAAGGTACTCTATCCGAAAGCCCACTCCAGGCGGGCAAAATGCGCCTTATTTAAAGAAATCTTTATGCCTACCAAGTGCAAGTCACTCACTCCAGATTTTATTTGTCGTAGTATTGGGCAGTAAAAACTCGAAAAGTGAAAAACAATAAAATATTTCTCTGGTCCATCACGGTGGCGCTAGCGGGCTTCCTCTTTGGTTTCGATACTGTGGTGATCTCCGGTGCAGATCTGTCTTTGCAAGCACTTTGGGACAAAGGCGAGGCCTTTCATGGTTTTGTCATCATGGCTTCGGCGCTTTGGGGCACCGTTGTTGGAGCACTCTTTGGCGGCATCCCTACCGATCGGATCGGGCGAAAGAATACGCTCATTCTAATTGGCTTACTTTATCTTATTTCCGCGCTAGGCTCAGCTTTTGCGACTGATCCCTGGGTGTTTGCGGCCTTCCGCTTCATCGGAGGTCTGGGCGTTGGGGCATCAACCATTGCGGCACCGGCGTACATAGCAGAAATTGCGCCGGCCAATGACCGGGGGCGGCTGGTCGCGCTTTACCAGTTCAACATCGTCTTTGGTATTCTGGTGGCCTTCCTTTCCAACTATCTCCTTAGCGGAATGGGTGAAAACGCCTGGCGCTGGATGATCGGGGTAGAGGCTATTCCTGCAATCATTTACTCCCTGATGGTGCTAACCGTTCCCCGCAGTCCACGCTGGCTGCTCACGCACCGTAATGATCGGGCCGGCGCGGCGGAAACCCTACGGGTCATCAATCCTGAAAGCGACCCGGAGCAGCTACTGAACCAGATTTCGTCGGACAACGCACGGGCGGACACCAGCGAAAGCATCTTTAGCAGTAAGTACCGGGGCCCGCTTATTCTGGCCTTTCTGATTGCTTTTTTCAACCAATTCTCGGGCATCAACGCATTTCTCTACTACGCACCGCGCATATTTGAGTTGGCGGGTTTAGAAGAGAGTTCTGCGCTGCTGAGCAGCGTTGGCCTGGGGGTGATCAACCTTATTTTCACCCTGCTTGGTCTCAGCCTGATCGATCGGCTCGGCCGCAGGCAACTGATGTACATCGGCTCAGCCGGTTATATTATCTCCCTTTCGTTGGTGGCCCTGGCCTTTGCGCAGGAGTGGGAAGGCATGGCCATTCCGTTCTTCCTTTTCCTCTTCATCGCAGCCCACGCCATCGGGCAGGGAACCGTAATCTGGGTTTTCATTTCCGAGATATTCCCTAATCACCTGCGCGCAAGCGGGCAGGCTTTTGGCAGTTCTGTCCACTGGGTCCTGGCGGCCATTATCCCTTCGGTAGTACCTCTACTATTCACCAAAATCGGCACTACTCCAGTGTTTGTTTTCTTCGCCTTTATGATGTTCCTTCAGCTCCTCTTTGTTTGGCGGATGATGCCAGAGACTAAAGGAAGAGCTTTGGAAGAAGTCGGCTAATAAATTATAAAGCAAGGTATTCCCCTTTAAAAAGCCTTATTCCCGGAGGTAAAAATCATCAACCTGTATTTTACTTCATTGGCCTAAGGTTATCGCATTAGATCGTATAAATACCAGCGACGAAAACGATGGACATTTGATGTTATTTGACCCTTACGACTAAAATACGCTTTCCTGCGTAATTTAAGGTTCAGTAAAATGCTTAATATTGTTGCTTCCTAAGTCGCCGATGCCAAATGACCAAGAGAACCCTATCCGAATGATTCATTCCGAAAGAAAGAAAGAGCTTTTACAGCTATTAAACGATCAAAGGATTCAAGCGGCTTTGCGTCTTGCACGCGATTCCGGTTTGAGCGCACGCCAATCGGATACTTTGGAAATGCTCGCCCAGCAGCACCAGACAGCCGAAACAGATTTCTTAGAAAACCTGATCTCGATCGAGGAGCGAAGTAGACTTCAGGCCAGGGCCGTTAAGGGGCTCAGGCTACTCTTCCAGGACAAGCCCGTTCCAAGCGCGGAGAGCTGGAAAAAGTCGCCCTACCCGTGGATCATATCCGCTCTTTTACTCGCGGGGCTTGTCAGTTGGTGGTGGTTCATGGCTCCGAGCCAGACTCCAGACGGGACAATCAATATAAATAGAGTCACCACGTATGGCAAAGACAGCGATATCGATATCCGTAGTCAGACCATCAAAGAATTCACCGAAGAAGATGAGCCTAAAGATACCCTCCGGAACTAAGCAGACCCTTTTCCTTTGTCTTTTCGTTTTACCACTGTTCGGTCAGCCAGACCTGACCACCTACGGAAATCAAAGTCCGGTGGTGGTTGGAGCCGACGCTACAATCCGCTATCAAAATACCCAGCGGGTGGAGCGCCCCATCCCGGAATCTGTAGTACCCTTACTCGCTGGTCTTCTACTGACAAATGAGGTGGAAGATAAAGCGCGCGAACAGGCAATTCTCCGGTGGGTGGACCACTATGACAAACTAACCAAGCGAGTCAACCTCATCACCGAGTCCAATCGTCGCAACCGCTTACTCAACTGGTTGAAGAAGGGGGATCTGATGCGCATCGACCGCGACCTGGGCAGTAACCCCGACGACCATCCTTTGGCGGGCGTATTTCCGGCACAGTTCTCAAAAAACTTCGTTACCCGTGGCAACCAGAGTCCACTCATTTACGGAGATGGCGCAACCGTTGCCTATGTGGTTGAACAGGTCATCACTTATCAACTCCCGGAAAGGATTAGCCTCAACCTTTTACAGCAGATTGAAGAAGCAAAAGCTGGGAATATCGCGATGGCCTTCAGCCTGGAGCAGGAACGTAAACTGGTTCAGGAGTGGATAGCAAAGTATCGGACAATCGCCGAAGAACTAAAGAAAACTCCAGGAGCGATCGCCAAGCGGGCTTATGCTTTGTTTTCAGAGGGACGCTTTGCTGAGGCCGTTACCGAGCTGCACAAACTTGAAGGCGCCATGGACCAGGTTGCGCGAAGCTCCATGCTAAGCGCTCGGATAGCCCTACTCCAACCCGTCTCAAAAATGAACGACAAAATCGTCGAATCCATCCGCCGGGATTTCTCTCGCGCCGTCGCCCTGCGCGACAGCCTGAACGACTATGTGGTCTATGCGAATTTCTTAACCAATTTCCTTAGAGACTTCCAAACTGCGAAGAGTATTCTGGACCAGGCCCGTCCTTTGGCTACTACCAGGGTTCAGAACATTCAACTTGCCGCCGGTTTCTGCCAAATCGCCTTTGCGACCGCTGATCACCAATCCTTAAGGAAGCAAGCTACTTTCGGCCTTAATAACCTCGACCAGCCAACCCCCTCTCTGAGTCATTATGAACAACTCACCTATCGGTACCGATTCTACAACGATCTATCGTTTTCCGTGTTTCTCGCCGCTCAGCAACTTTCCAACGCCGCCATCTCGCGGGAACTGAACGAAATCGAAACATCCCAGCGAGAATGGCTACTCGATAAACTGCGTGTTTATGATGATAAGATTGACCGGTTAAGCGATTCGATCAATGAACGCTACCCAACCGATAGCATCCAATTGCTTTCCGCTCTGCTCACCAAAGACGGGAATAAAGTTCTTCATCAGCAGTTGTTGTCAGATCACGAAGAGGCCACCAATGCGTATCGCTTACTCATCAACAGAGGCCGTGCGGTTACTGACCGTTTTCCCGAAGCTTGGTTTCCGCACTACTCCAATTTGAAAAATAACTTCCAGCATTCGTTTCTCTTTTCGAATGATTACACAAAGACAAGCCAGATTGTAGAAGAAATACTTGCAATTCAGCGTAAGCAAGTTAACCACAGAGCCGCCGGAAGCTATCCGCAGGAGATTTACCCCTGGCTCATTACCAGAATGAGCCTGGCTTTACTAAACGACGATTTAGTTACCGCCCAGGCCGCTATTGATTCCGCGGTGAATGAACTCCTATATTTCGTCGATGCAACCCCTCTCTTACCGCCCTACGCAAATTTGTACTGGCAACTCAATCGCGAAAACCAGACCAAGCTCTACGCTTTCCAGGGCGGAGTGTACCCCGAACCAAAGGAATTAAAAGCTGCCCTGGACTGGCGGATGAGCCAATACAGCGTTCCGCCAGTGGAGCTCTTCAATTACCTCAAGAGCCTATCCTCCCTTGCCCGCGTCTATCTTCGCTACTTAATGGCAACGGCAGATCACAAAACAGTAGCCGACCAGCTGTTCGAGATCAACGCACACATCTCCACCTTCATCGCCGATCACCCCGCGGGGAAATCCATGATCGATAATCATGAGCTGAACCTAATGGTAAGCGTAGCATCTGACTTACTCCATAATCGGCACCACAATGAAGCCGCTGATCTGTTGATCGAATGCCAAAGCCTCCTGCCAGAACCTGGTAGTGATGAAAACGGAATGAATACCGCAATGATCGTTCCCTACCTAAGATTAGAGATTGCGCTACTGTACGCTTTCGACGCTACTAAAGAAGCCCGAATGCGAACGGAAATTTTGGAAGGCTCCTTGAAGTACAACGAGAACTTCCTCAGTTGGGGTAATGCCGCCCCCTTACACTTGGCCAGACTATACCGTATTGCCATGCAGGAAGAAATACGGTTAGGAAATAAGAAAGTAGCCAAAGAGAACTTTCAGAAGCTACTAGCTACGGAAAAAATAGTCGATGAATCGTACCCGGAACAAACCCTGGTTCGAAAGGGATGGGATGTCTGGTCGGTGCTCAATGTCCGTCGGGATAAAGGGTTAAATCTGATCGCCAGAGCAAATTACCTGGCGCTATATGGCAAGAAAAAAGATTTTACCTGTAGCTCTCTTCGAGAAATGGTAACAAAAGCACTAAAACTCCTAGGACCCCGTCAAGACAAACAGACCCTGAAAGCCCGGGCGGACGCGCAAAGAATACTGAACGTTTTCGCAGATTGTAAGTAATGAAATAATCAACGCTACCAAACAAGATTGAAGGTTTCCTTGAGAATGGAGGTGAAAATCTTATTCTAGCAAAATCAAAGGCGCGGCCGCAGGTGCAATGTGATGGATAAGGCAATGCCTCCGAAGGGAGCAGAGAAACGCTTCGAGAAGATAAAAATTTGCTTCCTCTAGGCCTCGGCCAAGTCCAAATTCGCCCCCTGCTTTAAAACCTCTTTTGCTCCAATATTACATAGTCCCCTCGCTATGGCGAAAGCGAACTTACAACCTAGAAAGACTATGGGATGTATTCCTCCTAATACCTTATATACATGCGCCTATTTTTTCTTCTTTTCTTTGTGCCATTCATAACCTTTGCCCAGCCAGCCGATAACACACGATCCGTTCTCTACGGCCAACGAAACAACCTTCCCAACCTACCTGACACCTACCGTATTTTTCTAGACCGTAACGGTGATCTCTATCCTGACCAGGAAATTCCCGATAGCCTGCTTTACACAGCGAACGCCTCTCTGGTCCAACTCTTCGCCCAGCAGCCTACCCTATTCCCTACCAACCAAGGCTCGTTTACCGCTTACCAGGACTCATTATTAAAATCCAAGATTTCCCTGCTCAATGCAGCATCGGTATCCGTTGAGGATGTGTTCGTTTTGGTCCATGGTTTCCGCAAGCCCTTTCACCCAACGCCCGGTGGCCGGACGGCGCAGTCAGAATATCTATTGGTTCAACAACGGATAAGGAATTCTGCCCCGGCGTCTTCCCGCGCGCTCTTCATCGAAATTTACTGGGATGGTACATATGACTGCTGCTTCAGCATGAAGACCAAACGCAACCGGGAGATTTTCGAACTATTCGAGCTGCAGGCACAGCGACACGCTTCGGCTGCTGGCTACCGGCTTCGCCCCCTGTTTGCGGGTATCAAGACCAACAGACTACACCTGATCGGGCACAGCCTCGGCACCCGCCTCCTACTGGCCGCCACCTTCAACAGCTATCCAGAAGATGTAGCTAAAAACATCCAAAAAGGAGCTACGCCAGCCCAGTCTTTGGTCGACATCTGCTTAATCGGCCCCGCCATATCCGGGGACGCTTTTGAGCACTACTACGAGCGGGGTACGGCTGAAGCCCCCATAAAAGACAACTACCAGCTAGCCATTTTCTACAACCGTAAAGACTTCGTGCTCAAGAAACGAATTTTCATATTCGGCCCCGGACCACGTCGTTTCGGAGATACCAGCCTGGGAGCCGACCGCAGGCGGTCGATCAAAAAACTAACGGAGCTCTTTACGGCCAATTATCCCTCCTCTAAAATAGAATCCTTTCGGGTTGATATAGGTATCTCTCACGCCCTTCGCCATTATACAAGTACAACTGAGTTCGTGGATTATCTCGAGGGCATCTGGCAAGACTAACCAGGTGCAGTGTGTAACAGCCATTTAAGGCAACTGCACTTCCCAAAAACCCACTTTGCACCTGCGGCCGCGCCCTTTGAAGGCAAATTCAAGTAGAAATACGCAGTGAAAAACCGGACAAATACGCTTTAAGGAATGGCGACCAGGCCTGCATCTTGCAGCCGAACTCAATCGGGTTCAGCACGGTACACACTTACACGGTGCTCAACTAACTCAAAGTCCCATACTTTATGCCTAGTACTATTCCTTACGATCCCTCACTTGTGATTGGCAACCTTGTTACCCAAAGTAAGCTGGACGCCCTGACCGATCTTAGCAAGATTCAACAGCCAGCGGACGCTGCGGAGGACAACCTCAACAAGCTCATCAGTCTCAAGCGCTCCACCGATATGACGATCATGGAGCTGACGAACATGAAGATCAGTACCAAGGAGGATGACTTCAAAGAACTCTTTAAGCAATCTGAAGACCTCAAAAAGCAAATTCTAAAAGCAGCAAAAGACTATACGGCCAAAAAGGCAAAGTCCATTGAAGCCTTCGCAAAAAAAGATACGGCCGCCAAGGTGAACAGCTCTCTGGAAAGCCCCGTGGATTACGTTCAGAGCTCCATCAAGAAGATGCCCTTGTCTTCGGATTCTCTAAAGCTCAACGCTCAGTATTTCAGCGCTGCCTCAATGAGTCAAAAAGGAGTTACGGTCGCCTCGGCGGTAGCAGGCTTTGTTTCTCAAGAATCCTCCTTCTTGGGTTCCCAGTACTCCAGCCAGATGTCCGCATCGGCCCAGAGCCAGGTCAATAGTCAGTACTCCAGACATGATATAGAGGGTACGCTGGTCCTTTCCGTCACTTGTACGCACAAAGATGCCGCCTTGCTGGCTCCCTGCGTTATTGATGTTGATAAAGCGATCAACGTCTGGAACGCACTCTACACCAGTGACCAACTCGATCCAGAAAACCCCGCTGCCGTAGCAGCCGCTGCCAAGATAGCAGCAGCCGTCGGTAAGAAAGAGAATGCCTTGTCGATCATCTCAGGAGCAACTTATGGTTCTTCCTTTGTTGGTATGGTCCATATTCTCAAGGTATCCGAGACGCGGACTTCCGAAGCCATGGTAAGTATGGCGGCAAGTGTTCAGGAGCAGTTCAAGATGGGCGCTTTTTTCGCAAAAATGTCTGGCGGTTATGGCGTTAGTAGCAGTTTCTCGGCCGACATCAAAAGCCTGCTGAGCAATACCAGCGTCCAGGCCCACTGTACGCTGAACACCGTAGGCTCCATCCCTTCCCTGAAGTCCAACACGGTAAAGATGGCCGTACAGCAGTTCGCCAAGTTTGACGGCGCCAGCAGTATGAACCAGATTGCTTCACTACAAAACGCAACCGCTTCCGATAAAGATACCATGGACGCAAGCGCAGATGCTGCCCGTAAAGGTGGCCAAATGATTGCAATGAAGAACGCCAAGATTAAAGGCGTACTGGAAGGCTTGAGCACCATTGACGAAACGGAAAATAAAGTGCTGGACATCAACTCCATGATGACCGCCCTGGACGACTACGTTGAGAAGGCACTAGCCGGCAACCTTGGTGTCCCCATCAACTATTACATAAAACCCATCACAAAGCTCGAACTCGCCAAAATGTGGGTCAAGAAATACTACGGTGGAAAGTACGAAGAGCCAAAGAAGGAGGAATCGGGTAATGACCCAGCGTAAAACTGACAGTGGTGGTTCGCTCGGGTATTCCCGACGGACCACCCTTTTAAAAGTTCACCATTCAAAAAGCTAAGTTCATGCCCGTAAGCGCCAAATACTATGCTTCCAAACACGTGCTTGGCAACGTAGTCAATAAGTCTTTCCTGGAGGAGACCAGCTTGATTGGGGTCGCCCAGGCGAAGATAGACGGTGCGCGCGGGCAACTGAACTCCCTGATCTCCCTTAGGCGCAGCTTGAACCAAACCATTACTGAAGTAGGCGCTACCGGCGTCCCGGTAGAGAAGCTGGAAGCTGAAGTTGAGAAGCTCTCTAAAGAAATAGAAGAAGCTGCCACCTCCTACGTTGAGATCCGATTAGAAGAAGAAAGAAATATTCAGAAAAGCCACGCAAAAATTGCCGCAGAACCCCTTTGGGATGAGCTCGAAAGCCCTATTGATTTCAACCGTTCTCAGGTCATCACAAGGCCCATCGGCATCGACGCGATGAAACTCGATGCTCAGTACTTCAACTTCAATGAATCTGATAAAGAAGGTTCTCTCAATAAGGTGAAAAATTTCGTCCGCGGTTTCGCAGAAGACCTCGGCAAAGAAGCAGCCCAGGACCTATCCGAAAAAGCTGGTGTAAGCGTAGAGCGGCAAATGGATCAATTCGAAGTAGTAGGCACGCTGGTGATTGCCGCCAGTTGTACCCACGCCAATGCTCACGTACTCTACCCCATCAAGCTCGACGTCGAAGAATCATTGATGCTCTGGAACCGAATCTTCAAGGACGACCGAATCATCACGTCTAATCCCGACGCCCTCCGGCTGGAGGTTGAAACTTTTGCCAAACGAGAGCCTAACTACCTGAACCTGATTTCGGGCGTCACGTACGGTTCCAGCTTCGTAGGCATGATGCACCTTTTGCGCCATCAAGGCAATTCTGCGTCTGGGGAAGGCGAAGATTCAGAAGAAGCGAAAGATGAAACCAAATCTGATGCAGAACTGGCAGAAAGTTTGCGGGACTACTTAAAACTAGGCTCTTGGCTTCAAGATATTAGTGGTGGTATTGGGATTGACCCGACAATACTTGCTGATGTTCGTAACCAACTGTCTATGAGTAAAGTTCGGGCACACGTTACGGTTGATACCCTTGGGGTCCTTCCTTCCATCAAATCCAACCTTGTGGGCAGCAACCTGTCCCAGATCACCAAACTTAAAGGGGTTGAAAAGGTGGTGGCGGGGCTGGAGCAACAGTCTGACGGGGACCACTCCACCCTCTCCTCGCGGGCAGAATCTGCCCGCCTGGGTGGCCGTGCCATGGCCGTGGAAGGTAGCCGGATCGGGAACTTAGTCGGTAGCCTCCGCCAAGCCGATGAAGCAGCCGATCAGGTCATGAACCTGGGAACGCTGCTCTCCGCCTTTGACGACTATGCCAACAAAATAAAACGTGAAACGAGTGGTCTTCCAATTAGCTATTTCTTCCGGAGGATTAACCGCCACGAGATCATCCAAGCCTTCCTCGCCCAAAAAGAAAATAACGGATGAACGACGCAAACATTCATAAGATCGTAACGGTACTGTACAATCTTCGTTGGCCTCTTCTTGCGCTCATCGTTGTAATAATCGCTTGCTTACTTTGGCTTTGCTTCAGTATTATCCGTAACAGAAAACACCAGCGACAGCATGAGAAAACGCAAAGCCAGGCGGAGGAAGCACAACAACAACTTTTAGCTAAGCGACTAAAAAGCCTTGCCGAAGGGTTTCAGACCCAGTCAGGAAGGGTTTCGGAGCGGCTACGGACCTATCAGAACTTATGCGGCCAAGATTTCATCATCAAAGACCTTATCCCATTTGACCAGCGCTCCTTCCAGCGGGCGTTGCGAAAGGAATTACCCTCGTTCCAGTCCTTAATGGCTAAGGCAGATACCGGAAGGTTAATTGGCTTGGCCACCCACCTGGCTACCGAGCTGGAGCGCCGCCGTGGGCGCCTGGCGCGTTTCGGCTCAGAGTTCTCTCCTAATTACAAAACTATTGTCCAGCAGTTTTATCAGCACGTAGCGATGCTTGGACAGCTAAACGACCAGTTGAGCGCCTTGGCCGTAAAGGAACTCGACAGCACTATGCGGGTTTGGGCCAAT
The DNA here is from genome assembly GCA_964410795.1 of uncultured Lewinella sp. GTDB lineage: Bacteria > Bacteroidota > Bacteroidia > Chitinophagales > Saprospiraceae > Neolewinella. The sequence goes on from CAYPIM010000089.1 coordinate 10,737, forward strand.
GCCTACCTCAGCATCTTCGGAGAATGGAAGGCCGCCGGTTCTGATGCCAGTGTGGCGGAGGTAAAAAAGCAATTGATTGAGCCAATACATGCGCTTGGCTCGCTCACCAAGACCAATCCTTTTGTTGATCAGACCGAGCGATTGGCAAAGGATGCATTACAACTCGTTCGTCGTCTGGAGTTGGAAGACATTAAGGCCGAGCGAATAATGCGGGGGTATGCTTCCGGGCAATCTCACGCAGCTCGTTTTTGCCAGTTGCTCGCCACTGGTTTACTGGAGAATCAGGAGGCGCGGCCGCAGGATGCAAAGAGGGTTAAAGAAACAGGGTCTCCTGACGGTGAAGCAAAATCCGGAGCCACGGCACTGCAGAAGTGGTGGAGCCGTACCCGTCGGTCTCCCAAACGCTGGCTTTCGTACGTGCTTCTACTGGCTTTGGTTCCGGTAGCCATCGTACTGTACCGATCCTACTCCAATCAAAAAGCGGAACCAAAGCCCGAGCCATCTTACCACACCGGGCATGCCCTCCCATTGGCACCTGACGATGACGATTATGACTCTATCGAAGAGCACTTAACCGATCTACAAGATCAGCGCAAAACCTTTTTAGCCCTTCAGGCAGCCGACACAACCTCTACGGATAGTGTTTCGCCAGCCCTTTTTCATGATCTAGTTACTCCAGAATACGGAGTTGACATTTCCCACTACCAAGGCAATATCAATTGGGGAGAATTCCATTACGACACCTTACCAAGCCCCTTAACCTTTGTTATCATGAAAGCCTCCCAAGGCACCAAACTTGACTCAAAGTTCCGGCAGAACTGGAATGCCGTAGACACCACCAAAGCACACCGGGGTGCTTATCATTTTTTCTCCTTCCGGGTAGACCCGCTCAAACAAGCCAATTTCTACATAGCAAATGTTCCGCTCGGGCCAGGCAGCTTGCGGCCAATCGTGGATGTGGAAGCATACGGCAGCCCCGATCCCCTCAGTACCGGCCCCCTTACACCAGTGCAATTGCGCAGTCGGTTGCAAACTTTTCTGGACGCTATAGAGCGCCACTATGGCGTTAAGGCCATCATTTACAGTGGCAACTACTACTACAAAAAGCACCTTAAAGGATACTTCCCCAATAATGACTTTTGGCTGGCCCAGTACAGCAAGTCTAAGCAGGCAAAAGCCAGAATGGAGGATATTGTAAACGGAGACAAGGTGGCCAATGCCATCATGTGGCAGTTTTCTTCGACCGGTAGCGTTGCAGGAATTAAAGGCGATGTAGATCTCAACTACCTACCTGCGCGGTATTCAGAAAGGGTACTTATTCCGTCAGGTGATTGACTTTTACACCAACATTAAACGCTTACATTTTCCTCTCTGCTTCAGACAAACTTTAGCGCTAAATAAGGCACTACCCCCTTGTTGAACAAAGTCTGTTTAAACTCACAGACATTTTTAATCACTGAACCCATTTAAGCTTTTTCAGCCTGACTAAGAAGTGTTTAAACTGAGTTTCCACTCAATCACGACATTCGAATTATTACATAATAATTCATCAAATCCTTTGTACATAAACTAAAATTCTTTACTTTTGGATATAGGCTAGCATAGTGTAGCACAGTTTTAATTTATACTAGCACAGCCGTTTTAGCCCACTAGTCGATGATTGCCATTTACGATAGGATCAAACGCTTTTCTTCTGTAGCACGCTTATCAAAGCACGAGCAGATTGTTCGTGGTGTACTCACATCTATTGAAGACCAAGTGGTGGAACGAGGTCAAATGCTTCCCTCCATCAATAAGATGTCTAGTGAGTTGGGCTTTGCCCGTAAGACGATAGATAAGGCTTACGGTGAACTCAAAGACCGGGGATTGGTAGAAAGCCGTAACCGCAGAGGTTTTTTTGTAAGTACAGAAGCCGTAGAACAGACCCTGAAAGTTGCAGTTGTCCTTTATGAGTTCCGCCCCTTTCAGGAGGTTTTCTACAATGTTTTCCGACAGGCGGTGGGGGCAAACGTACAAGTAGACACTTATTTCCATCACAACAACCTTGCCGTTTTCGGTGACACTATTACCAAGATAGCCGGCCGTTATGGTTTGTATTTAGTGGCACCAATCGTACACAAACAGGTTATCCCCATTCTCGACCAACTAATGGAAGGTCGATTGCTGCTGATTGACCGTTACGTGAATATGGGCGCTAACGTTCCCCACGTTATTCAGGAATTTCAAACATCTACTTACGCGTTATTGATAAATCTCAAAGACCGGATTGAAAAATACAAACGCATCGAGATTTTTTTCCGTAAGGACGGAGAGTCCGCCTATCCTCCTGAGATTCTGGTGGCCTGCCGTCGTTTTTGCCGAGAACAAAAAATACGCCTTAGAGTAAGCGAACGCTATCTCAGCGGGAGTCTGGAGCGTGACGTTCTCTACCTGACGGTAGGAGACAATGATCTCTGGACGCTGTTAGAAGACTGCATTGATCAAGGATGGGAGCTTGGGCGCGAACTGGGCGTACTGTCCCACAACGAAAGCAGGATCAAAAAAATAGTCCACGGAGGAGTTTCTACCTGGTCTACTGACTTTAGCCGAATGGCAGAAGAAGCAGCTCGCTTCGTACTGGAAAGAACCCCTGAGCGGGTAACGATCCCTACGGTCTTCATTGACCGGGAATCATTTTGATTCCAACCAAAGAAGAAAAAAGCCCGCCCTCGAATCATTGGCGTGACGGAGAGGACGGGCCCGATTACAAACTGTGTAAACAATGTAAAAGTACCATGCAAAATCTATACTACAAACCAACGCTGACGGTAGGTCAGTTGAGGAAACGGGCTTCAGGGATATTATCCACTCGCTTCCTTCTTTCTTTTCTTTTTCTGATGGGGCTCCCCCTCTTTCTTGCCGCACAAACGATAAAAGGGGTAATTACCGACCAAGACGGCGAAACACTCATCGGAGTAAACATTCTGATCAAGGGCACTTCCTCCGGAACGGTAACAGACTTTGACGGCAACTATGAGCTTACCGTACCCAATAGCAATGCCGTACTCGTTTTCAGCTACACCGGCTATACTACAGTGGAGCAAACCATCAACGGACGCACCGAAATTGATGTGGTATTGGCTACCGATGCCGAAGTCCTCGAAGAGGTCGTTGTAGTTGGTTACGGAGTTGTTCGCAAAAGCGACCTGACAGGTTCCGTAGCCAAGATTGGCGGTGAAGAGCTTACAGCCATTGTAGCGGGCAACCCTACTTCTGCACTCCAGGGAAAACTCTCCGGCGTTCAGGTAGAAAACAACGGTGGTGAACCGGGTGGTGCAACAAACGTATTTGTACGTGGTGTTGCGTCTTTGACCAACTCCTACCCTCTCTATGTTATCGACGGAACCTTTGCCGACAACATGAACTTCATCAACCCGAAAGACATCAAGTCTATCGAGGTACTGAAAGACGCCTCCTCTGCCGCCATCTACGGTAGCCGGGCTGCTAACGGTGTTGTACTCGTAACCACTAAGCGCGGTTCTAACGATGGCACACCAAGAATTAGCCTGGATGTACGTACCGGCATTGACGCTCCTGCTCGCCTTCTTGATTTCCTTGATGGTGACCAGTTCGCGCAGTACCGCAACCAGCTAGAGCAGAACGACAATACCGGCTTCACCTTTAGCAACGATGGTGTAAGCACCGACTGGCAAGACCTTAGCCTAAACAGCGGAGCAGTACAAGATTACGGCCTTTCCGTAAGTGGAGGCTCTGAGAATTCCAGCTACTACATCAGCGGCAACTACTTTGACCAAGATGGTATTCTGGTGGGGTCCGACTTCAATCGTGCTAACCTCCGTGCCAACAGTGAGTTCAAACTAGGCAAGTTGAAGATTACCGAATCACTCAGCTTGGCCCAGAGCCAAACGCAGTCCAACAACTGGTTTGGTTTTGATGGAGCTACCGCGCCCCACCTTCGCCAAAGCGTACCAGGAAACGACGGTGGCTTCGAGGCCCCCAACTTTGACGACCACAACTTCGGTGGCTACAACGATTACGCACTTGCTACTTTAGAAGACAACCAGGCTACCCGCCGCAGTATCCTCGGAAACTTGAACCTATCCTACGAACTGGCCGATGGCCTCACTGCTGGGCTGAACCTGGGTATGGACTACGTAAACACCCGTAGTTTCCTCTTCATGCCCACTTACTTCATGTCTGAATCTGACGCAACGGTAAACCGTAACGATGAGAACGACCTCAATGACCTTCGGGCTGAAGCCATTCAAACACAAGTAGAGCCAACGCTCAGCTACAATAAGGATATTGGCACCAACAGCCGTATTGACGCCGTAATTGGTGCAACGGCCCAGCGCCAGACTTTCAGCAGTATCGGCATCTCAGGGCAAAATACTCCTGGCAACGACATTCGTTCGGGTCAGGCCCTTGACCCTACCAACGTGCTAGCAGTACTTGGCGCGAACAACACCAGCGTGCTACAGTCTTTCTTTGGCCGTGTAAACTACAGCCTAAATCGTAAATACCTCTTCTCCGCAACCCTTCGCCGGGATGCCTCCAGCCGCTTTGCCGAATCTAACCGCGTAGGTTACTTCCCATCCTTCTCCGTTGGTTGGAACCTCAGCCAGGAAGACTTCTGGAATGCAGACGGCGCCATCAATCGCTTGAAGTTACGTGCTGGCTACGGTGAACTCGGTGCCCAGAACATCCCGGACTACGCCTTCCAACCAACCCTTGGCATTACTTCGCCTACGTCCTTTGGTGGCTCGGTGGTGCCTGGTTTTGCCCAGACTCAGTTGGTTTCTCCGGACATAAAATGGGAAACCTCCCAAACCACCAACGTAGGTATTGACGCTGGCTTATGGAACGACCGCCTAACCCTGACGGCAGAATACTACGTCCGGAACGTATCCGACGTACTCGTAGGTGTCCGTCTTCCGGCCTCTTCCGGAACGGCACTACCCGTTTTCCAGAACGCTGCCGGAATCCGCAACAGTGGTATTGAGCTCGACGGTTTGTTTCGCGCTGTGAACAGCGGCGATTTCAAACTCAACGTTGGCTTCAACTTCTCTACCTTTAACAGTGAAGTAACCGAACTGCCTAACCCACTTACCGGCCCCTCCATTTCAGAGGATGCAACGGTGGTTAACCGCTTCATCGTTGGTGAAGCTCCGGGTGTTTACTTTGGTTTCGAAACCGCCGGCGTATACGCTGACCAAGCCGCAATTGATAACGACCCGAACATTAGTGACGACCCTGCCCGTAGCTCTCTTGTTTCTCCCGGAGACTTTATCCGCGTAGACCAGAACGGCGACGGTATGATAACAGGTGAAGACCAGATCGTACTTGGTGACCCTACCCCCGACTTCATCTACGGCTTCAACTTCTCTGGTAAGGCAGGTGATCTCGACTTCGGTGTGTTTTTCCAGGGCAGCCAGGGCAATGAGATTTACAACGTGAACAAGTTTTACAACGTCTTCTGGGCTGACGACAACAAACTTACAGATGTGCTGAACGGCTGGACGCCAAGCAACACGCAAACTGACATTCCGCGGGCAACGACCTTGGACCAGGCAGAAAACCGTGCTCCTTCCAGCTTCTTCGTAGAAGATGCTTCTTACCTCCGTTTGCGCACCCTCGAACTGGGCTACACGCTCGGCACTGAGAACGTTGACTGGCTAGGTAATCTTCGTGTCTTCGTTACGGCGCAGAACCTCCTCACCCTGACCGGTTACTCTGGTTACAACCCCGACATCTCTTCCGCTGTTGGTGGCCGTGCCGGAAGCGCTAACCCTCTCCTGGCCCGTGGCCTTGATGTACGCGCCTACCCGCTGGCCCGCACCTTCATGTTCGGTGTACAAGCCGGATTTTAATCAAGTTGCACGTTGCAGGTTGCAGGTTGAAACCTACACCTTGTAACGTGCAACCTTCTCAACATATCATTGCCTTTCCGAAGGGTTTCGACTTTGCACCCTGCGGCCGCGCCCCTTCGGAAAGTGCTTAATAACTATCAAATTCAATCATCATGAAACAGTACTTAAAACTGTCTCTTCTCAGCGTAGCCTTTCTGGGTTTGGCGCTGTTGCCCACTTCCTGCTCCGAGGATGCCCTCGAACAGGTGAATACCAACGAGGTTTCTGCTCCTAACTTCTGGCAGGACGAATCCGACGCCCGCTTGGCGGTCAACGGAATGTTCCACCCAATTGCCAACACCTTTTTCTGGGGCCGGATCGTACATACAGGAGCTATCCTTCGTTCCGACGTATTCAACATTCGCCCGTTCGGCACCAATACTACAATGTCTACCTTTCAGGGCGGTCCTGGTACTGCCCGTTGGGCAACCGAGCCTTACCAGGAGATGTACAAATCAGTATTCCGCGCCAACTCTATTCTGGAAAATGTGAACGAGACCAACGTGTCCAACTCCACTGCCCGCAACGAAATCCTCGGACAGGCTTACTTCATGCGCGCCTTTGATTACTGGTACCTTCTCCACCTTTATGGAAACGTTCCGTTGGTAATAAAGACGCCCGAAACAGACGAAGAACTCTTCCCTACTCAAGCTTCTCCAGCTGCTGTCTATGCGCAGATTGAAGCGGACCTAAGTCAGGCTGCAGATCTATTGCCCAGCTCATGGGGAGACAACGACGCTGGCCGCCCAACCTCTGGCTCCGCCATCGCACTACTTGGTAAAACACAACTTTACCAGCAGAAGTGGGCCGAAGCAGTCACTTCTTTCAACCGCATCACCGACGGTCGCTACAGCTTGCTTTCTGCTGACCGTTACGAAGAGAACTTCGGGGTGAACAATGAGTACAATGAAGAGGAAATCTTCTCCCTTCAGTACCTTGGCCAGACCAACTTCGCCTGGGGCACTGATGTAGCCGGTGTCGGAAACCTCGGTACCTACCACATTGATTACGCTCCACCAACCAAGAGCCCTGACCAAAGCCACTTCGTTAATAGCTGGGTAAAAGACCTCTTTGAAGCCAATGGCGAAACAGTACGCCGTAACGCTACCCTGGCCTACGACTACCCAGGATCAAAGGGTTACGGAGATACTGACTTCATGGTCGACTTTGCCAACGACATTGAAGTAGCAAATAACGACGGTGTAGAAGCTATTTTCACTAAGAAGTATGCTGGCCTTGACCTCGGCGAACGCGATGACGTACAGTTTCTCGGTGCCAACGTTGGCAATAACTGGCGCATCATTCGCTATGCAGATGTACTCCTCATGCTGGCTGAAGCCCAGAACGAAAGTGGCAACACCAGCGCAGCCATCAGCCTAATTAACCAGGTACGTAACCGTGCAGATGTTAGTGATCTTGCTGCTGACATCGACAACCAGGACGAAGTGCGCCAGGCCATCATTGATGAGCGTGTACTGGAATTGACCGGCGAAAGCCACCGTTTCTTCGACCTCGTTCGTTGGGGCTTGGCGGATGATTATCTCGGGTCCGGCTCACTGCATGGTAGCAACCCCAAAAGCCTATCCGGTGGAACGTTCCAGGCGAATAAGCACGAACTCGTTTGGATTCCTCAGAGTGAGATGGACGCTAATCCTAACCTGACGCAGAACCCCGGCTATTAATCTTTTGTAAGTCGTTGAAACATCTATTTTCCGGTATAGTCACAATCCCATCATGTGCTGTACCGGGAAATGGGTGTCTCAGCGACTTCCTTAGTTTACGTGCTATTTGTGGCCCTAGCGAAATCGCTTTTATGTGGAAACTCCGGCCAAGCATAATGTGATTGATCTTTTATCGCGGACGCTGGTGCAAAGATTGATTCCCACTTAATCAGGGCCCTTGGGGCAAACGTAGCGATTTGTGTTTAGTACATACCTATACTTCTACTGAATGGCTTTCCATTCAGTTTCCTCTATCATCACCTGTTGAAGCAACATTAATAATGACGACCTCTTCCAATGAGGTGAGTATGCCGACGCTAAATCGGATGCATCACGACTTCACACCGGAAATTACCGGAGCCCCCGGCCCGTTTGATACGGACTTTGCCCTTGTTTCCCAAAAAGGTGGCATTTACGTTTACCGTCTTACCCTTAATGCCAAAGAAGTGGCATCTCCAAATCCATTAAAAATCCACTGGCGCTACCCTGCCCTCAACGTTAAGGGCGTTTGGACCTCGGGCGCGCTCTACGAAAAACGCTTGCTAGCTGACTGGGAACCCGCTGACGTGGAAAGCCGAATATCCGTAGACGCCCCTGCGATAAGTCTGTTCGGCCACCGGGATGAAAACCATATCACCTTTGCTTGCTCTGATGCCGTAAATACGGCCAAACTTGCCGCCCCTATCCGGGAAGAAAACAACCTGCTCTATTGCAGTATTTCTTTGTTCGACGAAGCTCCTGAACCCTTAAAGAACTACACCCTCGATGTCTACATCGACACAACCGACACAACTTATTGTGAGGCACTACAAAAAGTAGGTCATTGGTGGGACACCCAACTTCCTGCCGAAGCGTTGATGCCCGTTCCGGCAGCCGCCATAGACCCCATCTACAGTACCTGGTACGCCTACCACCAGGAAATGGAGCCAGAAAAAATGCTGGACGAGTGTCGTCTTGCTCAAGACCTCGGCTACGGCACCATCATCATAGACGATGGCTGGCAAACTATGGACAACCAGCGGGGTTATGATTATACCGGAGATTGGACCCCCGACCGTTTCACCAACATGGCAAAATTTGTCGATGATGTCCATGCCATTGGCATGAAAGCCATGATCTGGTATTCTGTCCCTTTTTGTGGCCCTAAATCACGAGCTTACGTTCGTTTCAAAGGAAAATTTCTAACGGAGAATCACCGCTGGGCTCCCGTTTTTGATCCCCGCTACCCTGAAGTTCGTGAACACCTGATGGGTAAATACGTAAACGCGGTTAAAGACTGGAAGCTCGACGGGCTAAAGCTCGACTTCATCGATGACTTCAAGGTCTATCCGGAAACGCCGCTCGGCAAGTCCGATGGCCGCGACTACGCCAACGTCAATGAGGCTGTCTTTCGCCTAATCACCGACGTTTCCGCCGCGCTGCGCGCTGAGCGTCCGGATATCCTCATCGAATTCCGTCAGAAATACATCGGCCCGGCGCTCCGCCGGCTAGGCAATCTATTCCGGGCCTTTGATTGCCCCAACGACAGCGCCACCAATCGCTTGCGCACAACTGACGTAAGGTTGATTTGCGGCCGCAGCAAGGTCCATTCGGATATGTTCATGTGGCACCCCAAAGAGGAAGTAGAAGCGGCGGCACTCCAGATCAACAGCATACTCTTCTCCGTCCCCCAACTCTCTGTCCGCCTTGCCGAGCAACCAAAGGAACACATTGAGATGATCCGCTTCTGGACTGGCTACTACAACAAAAATCGGAACTTACTAATGGGGGACAATGGTACTTTCCGCGCCCACGCACCGCTGGAGAACTATCCCATGCTTTCCGTACGCGATGGTGAACGAATGATCGTCGGGCTATATGGCGGGTCGATGGTTACCCTAGATGAAGGAGTTAAACAACTGGACGTAATTAATGGCCGGATGGTAGAAGACGTCGTTCTTAAAGTCAATGCTAATACTACCTCTTGTAAAATTACCTTGACGGACTGTCGGGGACGAAGCAGTGTTAAGGAACGAACCTTCACTGTAGGCGTCCACCTCATTCAAGTCCCTTTATCTGGCCTGCTAGCATTGCGGTTTAGCTAGGCCTTTTCATGAATAGTTCTATTTGTTATCCGGCGGAGGGTATCCGTCCGGCAAACCTAAATTCGATCAAGCTTTGGAAACACTCAACAATGGCATTGCCACCTTCGACCTCATCGTTATCGCGGTCTATTTCATCGTTGTTCTGGGTATCGGCCTTTGGATAGCAAATAAAACTAGTACGAGTGAAGACCTCTTTCTTGGTGGCCGAACTTTCGGCTGGGGCATCATTGGTTTGTCCTTGTTTGCCTCAAATATCTCGACAACTACGCTTATCGGGCTCTCCGGAGCAGCGTATTCCACCGGTATTGTAGATTCTGTATACGAATGGCTTTCCGGCATACCGCTTATTATAGCAGCAGCCATTTTTGTGCCTTTGTACATAAAATCCCGAATCACAACCATACCCGAATTTTTGGAACTACGTTTTGATCGGCGTTCCCGACTATTCTTTTCGGCCATCACGATCTTCACCAGTATTGTGGTGGATACTGCAGGCGGCTTGTACGCAGGCTCATTGGTGCTAAAGCTTTTCTTCCCCGGCCTGGTGCTCTGGCAAACTTGTTTTGTATTAGCCTTAGTGGCTGGCCTTTACACCGCTTTTGGTGGACTCAAAGCCGTTGTCTATACAGACGCCATTCAGGCAATTGTCCTCATCATCGGCTGTTCCGTACTGACCTACATGATGTTTGAACGGATGGACTTTGACTGGAACGCGGTAATTGCTTCCGCCCCCGAAGGCCATTTCTCCGTCGTCCGGGACTTGGATCATCCTAATTTGCCCTGGACCGGCCTGTTACTCGGAGTCCCCTTCCTTGGTTTCTGGTACTGGTCTACCAACCAATACATTGTTCAGCGGGTGCTTGGCGCTAAAGACGTCAAGAATGCCAGAGGTGGTGTCATGCTCGCTGGCTTCCTGAAGATCATACCATTGTTCATCATGGTAATTCCGGGCGCAATGGCCATTAGTTTGCTACCAGGGTTAGAGAACGGAGACCAGGTACTTCCCACCGCGATTCTAACCATACTTCCCGTAGGCATGGTTGGGCTCGTCCTGGCTGGGCTCATTGCCGCCATCATGTCCAGCGTCGATTCTACCCTGAACTCAGCCTCCACTCTTGTGGTAAAAGACTTCATCGATTCCCGGGGAGGAGGGCAACAAATGCTGGGCAAAGACGAATTATTGGACGATGATTATTTCCCAGGCCAAGACCAACAAACAGGCAACCTGACGGAAAAACAGATGGTCGATTACGGCCGTATCACCACAATCATTCTTATGATAATTGCGGCCTTATGGGCGCCAATGATCGAGAATTTTAGTGGGATCTGGTCTTACCTTCAGCAGATGTTCTCTATCATCGTTCCGCCGGTGGTAGTGGTTTTCCTTGTTGGAGTATTTTACAAGCGCGGCAATGGCGCAGGGGCATTCTGGACCTTGGTGCTGGGTACAGCTATTGGTGTTGTGCTCTTCCTTGCTGGTCAGTTCGAAATTTGGCCCTACCACTTCACGACTAACGTAGGCCTGATGGTCGGTGTTTGTACAATAATCTTCGTTACTGTAAGCCTACAAAGTCCTGAACCTGACGCGAAAAAGATAGCAGACCTTGTGTACCGCCGCGAACTACTCGACTCTGACGAAGGCGCTACCGGCTTAGCCGACTGGCGCATTCAAGCGGTCATCCTCACTGGTATTATGGGGGTATTGCTCGCTTATTTCTGGTAAGCTTTTGGATGGAGAGCCGCTTAGACACAATAAGCCCACAACCCAGAAACGTAATGCAATACCCTAACCGAAGGGTGTGCAACCTGAAGGACTTTGACTTCACCGCTCTAAAGCCCCTCCCCACTGGGGAGGGGTCTTATAAAAACACTTCGCGTTTTATGTTAAAACCGTCG
>CAYPIM010000090.1:0-22323 GCA_964410795.1 uncultured Lewinella sp.
TAACCTCCCTTGCACCTGCGGCCGCGCCCAAAAAACTACCGCACCAATACCAACGGCTTTGTAGCAGAACGCCCATTCACCGTTAACACCAATCGATAATGACCAGCAGGTAAATGATCATCAAGTTGATAAACACGCTCCTGAAGCCCCTGCACCTGCGTTGAATCAACCATGGTCTTTAGCAGCTGGCCGGAAGGAGCATGCAATGCTAGTTTTACGGCTGCACTTTGGGGTAACTCGTAACTGACTTTTAATTGACTCCTAACCGGGTTCGGTGACAACTGAAACTGAAAGCTTTCCACCAAATTTTCGGCAACCGCCGTTGGGAACCCAAGGTTGGTAATCATCCGCATACCAATTCCGCGTTCACCACTGGTCACCAATAATGTATCGGCGGTGGGGTTAATGGCTATGCCGTTAGGCATTAAGAAGGTTGCCTGATCCGCAGCGCCATTATTTTCCCCCGCCACGCCTGTTCCCGCCCATACGGAGGCTTCTCCGTCCTGGGTAACATGATAAATACGATTTCCATTCGCCCCCGCACAGATATAAGCATTGCCAAAATTGACTAAATACCCGCTATTAGGAGATCCAGTTAGGGTAGCGAAGAGGGAAACCTCACCGTCCATAGTTACCCGATGAATTTTGTTGTCATTAAAGTTTGCGACGATCAGATCACCATTGGGGGCAAATACAATTCCATCCGGGCCATTCAGCCCACTACGGGCGGCAAGTACACTACTTTCTCCGGTCTCCAGGTCCAGTACATTGACCCTACTGTTGTTGTAGTCTGCGATGAAAATTTTTGTTTGGGCAGAATCAACCAGCATACCAGTTGGGCCGCCGAAGCCCGTAGCCATCAGGGAGTCTTGTCCTGAAGGGCTAATTCTGAATATTTTCCCCGTACCGTATTCGGATACATAGTACATCCCATCGTCCGTAAAGACACCGCCCAGCGGGCCGAGGTAGCCCGTAGCAATTCTGGTAACGGTTCCGTCCAGGTTAATCCGATGAATATGACCACCGCCGAAGTCTGGGGAATATATTCGCCCGTCTTTGCCCCAACTAATCGCTTCGAAGCTGTGGATCGTCGCTGGCGGAACTAAAGTGGTGACTTCCTGGGCAAGCAATAGGGCGGAAGTGAATACCAGAAAAAATAAAAGTCTATACCTCATGGGTCATTTGTTTTGGTTCGTCTCAAAACTAGGAGGAGGGCTAGACCTAGGGATAAAATCAGCCTTTGGGGGAGTTCAGCTAAGCTGAACTGGCGCAAACAAGGCCAAATCTGTCCGCCAACGGGCGAAAGCATCCGGATAAAAGGCCGACTTTTGTCATCAACTCCACTGCCAACTATGCAATTCAGCTTTCTATCAGTACTATTCCTTTTTGGTGCGCTTCAGGGCATCCTCTTCATGGCCGGGATGTGGAGGAAGCGCACTCAGCACTCTCTTACTTTACGGTTACTCATGCTGCTGCTGATCAGTATAAGTGTGATTCTATCGCACCATGGAATATTAATGAGCCTGTCCGGAAAGGAAGCCTGGCACTATAGCCTTATGGGTGTTTCGGCAGCTTGCTGGCTAGCCGTACCGCCAGCCTTATACCTCTACGTTTTGAGCCTTACGGAGGAGGGGTTTCGGTGGCGTCCGGGCTACCTGGGCTATTTTGTTTTTTCAATCTATCACATCGTAAATTGGTTGCTGGGACTTTTCGGATTTCGGTTTGGATTCTATCTTTTGTTTTCTGGTTTTCCGCAGCTCTACAATTATGCCTGGCTGGGCAGCTACCTGCTTGTAGCCGTTGTTTTTGGGGTGGGAACACTGCGGTTGTTGAAGCCCGCCCCTCAGCTGGCGCGTCTTCGTTGGATGCGGCACTACGTTATCGCCTTCCTGATAGCAATTGGCATTTCAACCGTAGCCTTGCTCTATATAGGTCTCTATTCTGAGCTCTCCGCCTATTTCGAATTCTCTTTATTGTTTGTCTTTGAAGTATTCGTTTTGGCACTCGTTTATCAGTCCATACGTCGGTCTACTTATTCGGTGCTGCTTGCCAACCGGTTATATGGTACTACTGCGGCTTCTGCTCCCCGGCTAAAAGTGCTTCATCTGAACCTTGAGCAATACATGAAAAGAGAGCAGCCTTTTCTGCGGCCGGATCTCAAACTTGGTGATTTGGCTAAAGGCATAGAGGCTACCGAAAACGAACTTTCACAGCTTTTCACCCAGTACCTTGGCTCCAGTTTTTACGCTTATGTAAACGGGTACCGACTCGTCGCTTTTGAGCACGCACTGGGCAAGCGGGAAAACGCTCATCTTTCTATTAGCGGTTTGGCGATTGAGTGTGGTTTCAGGTCCAAGACTTCACTCTACAAAGTATTCCGGGAAAAGCACGGGACAACTCCGGTGGCTTTTTTGAGGGCGCGCACGCAGGTGCAGTGAAGGGTTTGAAGCACCGTTTTTCACCTCTAAACACGCTCTATGCCTTTTTATTTGGGCATAATACGCTCACATCCGCTGCCGAGTCTACCAACTAATCCTTGCACCTGCGGCCGCGCATTACTAATTTGTGAGCACCCTATGAACAATGGAAAGGGCATACATACTATCCCGCTTTCACTCCTTCAATTTCGTCCAAAACATTCACTGAACTATGGCCAACAATTCTCTCCTTGTCAACGAACGACAAAACGATCTCGGCAACTTCACCGTTGGCCGGCTCCTACCTTTTCGTAAAAAACGTCAGGTTGGTCCTTTCACCTTCATCGATCATATGGGCCCTTCAACGATAGGGCCGGGTAAATACCTAGACGTAGACCAACACCCCCATATCGGGCTAAGTGCCCTAACCTATTTGTTTGAAGGAGAAATTGAACACCGCGATAGCATAGGTAGTATCCAGACAATTAGGCCTGGAGATGTCGGTTTCATGACTGCAGGCAACGGGGTAACTCATACGGAAAGGACACCGGAAGTAAGACGAACCGGCGACAATTTTACGATGCACGGTTATCAGATTTGGGTTGCGCTTCCTAAGGAAAAAGAAGAGATGGCTCCCCGGTTTGATTATTACCAGAGTGCAGACATTCCAAGCTGGAAGTCAGAAAGTCTTACGTTCAGATTGGTCGCGGGAAAGGCTTTTGGCCGTACAGCTCCACTTCAGGGCTTTTCGCCATTATTCATGGTTGACGTTCACGCTGAAAAAGCCGAGGTGCTTTCCCTCGGCGGCCAGTTGCGCGGAGAAGTAGCCTTCGTTATCGTAAAGGGAGCCATCAAGGAAAAGGAAGAATTCGTGCATGCAGGACAGATGCTCATCAGTAAGACCGATGAGCAGTGCGAAATTTACATGGAAGCAGGTACCCAATTGTTACTCTTTGGTGGTGAGCCATTGCCCCACGAACCGCTTTTGCTTTGGAACTTTGTTGCCCACAGTAAAGAACGGCTTGCTCAGGCCAAAGACGATTGGGAGAACAAAAAATTTCCAAGCGTCCCTAACGATGACAGCTATATTCCTTTCCCTTCAAAAAAGTAACCCTTAGTCATATGTCTACCCGCCGTAAGTTCCTTCAACGTTTCCCTGCCCTCCTCTCCGTTCCGCTGTTGATGCCGCAAACCATAAGCACAACAACCCTAGGCGGACCGCTCAAAAACTACGCCCCCAACGATCAGATCAACCTTGCCTGCATCGGAATGGGAATTCAGGGTTTCAATGACGTGAACGCGGCACTGAAAAACCCTGGCATAAAAATGGTCGCTGCCTGCGACCTGTACGACGGGCGGTTGGCGCGGGCGCGGGAGGTTTACGGCAATGATGTATTCGTTACCCGTGATTACCAGAAAATACTTGAACGAGAAGATGTAGATGCTGTAATCATAGCGACCTCCGACCACTGGCACGATGCCATTACGATTGCAGCTTTGGATGCAGACAAGCATGTTTATTGCGAGAAACCGCTGGTGCAGAGTTTGGTAGAAGGGCATCCCGTTTTGGAAGCGGAGCAACGGAGCAAGGGCGTTCTAATTGTCGGTAGTCAGGGGGTAAGTTCAATTCTGACGGAGAAAGCCCGGGAAATTTACCAGCGTGGAGAGCTTGGTAAACTCGTCATGATTGAAACTTTCAATGATCGTTTCAGCGCCAACGGCGCGTGGCAATACTCCATCCCCCGCGATGCCTCAACGGATACTGTAGACTGGAACACCTTTCTGAAAGACACCCAAAAAATGCCTTTTGACAAAACCCGTTTTTTCCGCTGGCGGAATTACCAGGCTTACGGAACGGGAGTCGGTGGAGATCTTTTTGTTCATCTCTTCTCCGAAAGCCATCGGGTGCTGGATTCACTAGGCCCGAACCGTATCTTCGCCACCGGTGGCCTTCGTTATTGGGAAGACGGACGTGATGTACCTGATGTCTTCATTGCTAGTTGTGATTACGGCCAACAGACAGGCCACCCCGCCTTCAATATGCAGCTCCGTGTCAATTTTGTTGCGGGTGGTGGCGGTGACTCAAAAACGCGTTTTGTTGGTACCGAGGGCAGCCTGGAACTAGGCTGGAATTCCATTACCCTCAAGCGCAATAAACTTTCCGCCGCTCCTGGTTATGGAGGCTGGGATACCTTCGGAACTTTCTCCGAGCCGCAGCGCAAGGAGTTCGAACAATGGTATAAAGCCAAATATCCGCCCGCCTTGCCGGAAGTAGAAGGCCCTAAAGAATGGACCTACCGAACACCGGAAGGCTACTCAGACCACGTTCACCACTTCAACAACTGGTTTACAGCCATCCGTAAAGGCGGGAAGGTGGTAGAGGATGGTGCCTTTGGTTTCCGAGCAGCGGCTCCTTCGTTGGCGGCCAACCTCAGCTACTTTGAGAAGAAGGTCGTTGAATGGGACCCGGTGAAAATGTGGGTAGTTTAAACGGGTTCTTATGCTATTTCTGGTTTTTCTGCATCTACCCATCAGAAAATCCAAAACCACATGGCCTACACTCCTTTAAAAATCTCCATCCCAAAGCCTTGTAACGAAGACTGGAACGGCATGCATCCGGTTTCCGGAATAACCGAACGGCACTGTGACTCCTGCGCGAAGAACGTCGTAGACTTTACCGGTTTCTCGGACGCGCAGATGCACGACTACGTCCGGCTAAACGGAAATAAAGTGTGTGGCCGTTTCCGGCCAGATCAACTTAACCGTCCGTTAAGGACGGTGCATAAACAAAAGAACAATCCGCTCAAAGTCGCCGCAACTGCGGCGGGAATGATACTGGCTACTAGTGGGTGTGACACCATAGACAAAACACAGCAGCTGGTAAAAGAGGACGTTGAAGTTATTGTCCTGTTTGAAGGCCTGGAGTTCGGTCCGCCACGAACGGGTGAAATCAGTCTTGAGGAACTTGAGCGTCCGAAGGCTTGTTCGCCAGTACCTCCTGAACTGGGCGAGCTGGTGGCAGGTAAAATCAGTGCACAAAAGGTTCCGTTACCGCCGCCGCCTGAAGTCTGGGACGACGAATTAGTAGGGGACATCGACATTGAGTGGGAAGAAGATCCAATTTTTGAAGAAGAAGAATTGATACCTCTACCTGCAGTTGAGGTTGATCAAAAGGCAGTATCCTCACCCGAGGCTTCGTCCTCCGATGGAGACACCTTAGTTACTTTGTCTTCGGGAGAGCGCTTTCCGGAGCTTGTCGGTAACGGGGAAATACCAGAATATGTAAATCAATTGCATGAAGAGTTCGAATTTATCGCTCCGGAAGAGTTAGAAGCAAGGGCCTCTCAAAACCTACATGACGGGATGCTGATGGGGTTAGTCTCTTACCATAGGCCAGAACCCACTGGTCTGGACTGGGTAAAAGATAGCTTGTTAAAGACGATCTTACCTCCATCCTCAACCCCTCAAACCACCGCATCGCACCTGCGGCCGCGCCGAAATGAACTGCCGCCACATCTGAATAATTTAACCGTCTACCCGAACCCCTTCGTCAGTGAACTTGTGGTAGCTATAGACCTCCCCCACGCGCAAACAGTGGTAATAGACCTACTTGATCCAAATGGTCGTCGGGTACACGTAGAATCTTTCGAAGGTATTGAAGGCACCAATAATTTTGTTATTGAGCCTAAACGACGCAAGCTGGTGCACGCTGCTTATCACCTCCGGGTTACGGATCTGCTGGGTCGGGTGGTGGTGCGGACGGTGGTGCGGTAACGCTCTACTACCTTCTCTCAGGTCGAGTGGCCTGTAGCCCGAGCCTATTTTGCTAAGGGCCGTCTAACATTTTTTTTACAGCAGACCAACCATAAGCCAATAAGCGTTCTCTTTAGGCTACACCTCACTCTTATGCTTAAGCTGCTAAAAAAACAGGAAACGGTTTCCCCTTCCCCACCGACAAGCCCCGCACGCATGACCGAAAAGGAACTCGTGGCGGCCTGCCGGAGGCAGGACCGCCGTGCCCAGAAAGAACTTTACGATCGCTACAGCCGTGCCATGTACACGGCCTGCTATCGTATTTGTGCGGATTTTGACCTCGCCAACGACGCCCTTCAGGAAGGCTTTCTGAAGGTTTTTCAAAAACTTGACACCTACCGGGGCGAAAGCACCGTTGGGGCTTGGATGAAAGTTGTGATCGTCAGGACAGCCCTAAATAAACTACGCCGCCATAAGGTGACCGAAGAACTACCGCTTAACTACGCCGATGAAGAGGTCGATTGGGGCACCACCAGCCTAGATACAGAATACCTGGAAAAGGCCATCAATAGACTACCCGACGGTTACCGTTCGGTATTTGTGCTGATTGAAGTGGAAGGGTATAAGCACCAAGAGGTTGCAGATATGCTCAAAATTACGGTTGGCACTAGCAAGAGCCAGCTCTTCTACGCTAAAAAGAAACTTCGGGAGTACCTGAAGCACTATGTGTAGTCAGTTGTCAGAATACGACCGCTAGATTGAAAAGAATATAATGCAGGAGAAGAATAAAAAAACATTGCGGGACGCACTAGACCGGTTACGTGAGTACGAAGCTCCGACTTCCGCTTGGGACGGCATCACGGCCAACCTAAAACCGGTGCTGTCCGATAAGCTACCGACCTACGCTCCGGCTGCCGGTGTTTGGAATAGCATCAGCCGCAAGATGGAACAGGCCGATGAAGCCCAGGCACAACGTCGAATGGCCCGGGAACGCTACTTACCGCTACGAAAATTAGCAGGCGTTGCCGCTGCTGTTGCCCTGCTCGTTACCGTTGGGCTTGGCATCAATCATAAACTTCAGACACGGCAGACGGTGAGCGTAGCCTACAGTCAAGAGGTTGCTCCGCCGCAAGAGGTTCCCGACTGGAACCTGGACGACGAAAGCTTCAACAATGCCATCGCCGAAATCGAAGCCCGCAACGAGCCCACCCTGAATACGCTCGGCCTTGAACTCAACGAACTGACCGAAGCCAGCAATGAGATCAAAGCGGTGCTTGTCTCCTACGGCGAGAACGACCCCAGGCTCATCCGCCAACTCGGCGAGATCGAGCGTGATCGGTCTGATGTCTACCGCAGGATTATCGTTGAGCTGTAATATTAACAATGGTTCTAGTACAGTGTAATTTTAGCACAAAGCTTAAGATGCCCGCTCCATTCGTAACCTAGAACTCGCCCTGGAAGGGCTCGCCCGAGATCATAACAAAGCCTATGCTACGTTTCCTACCACTACTTCTTCTTGCCCTCCTTTCTCCTTGTTTAAACGAGGATCTAAGCGCCCAAAAGGACAACGCACTCCGTGAAGTAGTCACCAAAACCATTGAAGATACTTACCTCTACAAGCCAGGCAACGAGCTGGCCGTAGAAGGGGAAAAGGCTGAGATTTTTGTCGAGACCTGGGACAAGCAAAAAATATCCGTCAAAGTAGTCATGACTGCCCGCCACCCACAGTTGGAACAAGCAGAAGAAGACCTGACCAATCTGAAATACATCAGTGAAGTTGCCGGACAGAAGATATTTCTTAAGAACAAACTCATTGATAAAACGAAACGCTCCCGCAGCGAGCTCACGGTGCACTACTACATCACCCTTCCGGAGGAATGCCCCGTGTATCTTAAGAGTCACTTTGGCGGTGCAACCATATCAAACCTTCGCAATCAACTTCGCATCAACGGTGAGTTTTCGGCCATCAATATCGATAACGTACAGGGTATTCTGGATATTCGCAGCCGTTTTGGCGACATCATTGGCGAACGGATTGATGGTAACGTATCCATCAATTCCCGCCGGTCAGACATCAGTCTCTACGACATTGGCGGCACCTTCAACATCACGGCGCAGTACGGTGAGTTAAAGATCAGCCCCAATCTCTCCCTCCGCAACCTGCACATCAATGCCGATAAAAGCGACGTCTACCTATACGAGCCTCTGAACGGAGAAGGTATTGCCTATGACCTGAGCCTGAACAACGGCGAAGTAAAGTTACCCAACGGGCGCAAAATCATCAAGATGGAGCAAACCCAGGAAGTTCAACGCTTCGCCATTCGCCCAAGCCAGGAGCGTATAGGGACGATTACCGCAAGCGTTTCGTTCGGAGATCTACACCTACAGAATCAGACCAAAGAACTAAAGGCACGAACCAGTAGGTTTTAAAGCGTGTCTATATTTTCTCCACCGCATCTACTGGCAACCACCCTTGCTTTCCGTCATCAAGCGCAACTTTTACGTAGCCATCAAACTCGTCTAGGAGGCGAAGTTTCAGTCCTTGAGTAAGCGATTTCTCCAACGTAGCTTCGGGGCCTGGGGCAACGCGAAGATCAGCAATTTTGGCCGTCAGGATGGCTTCACCATCGTTGTCTAACCAGGTGTTACGGCTGTTGCCCATGCCAAAGAAAAGCCCGGCAATTATCAGGCAGATAACGGCGGCGGGCAAGAGGGCAAAACGACGTTTTTCGTCCATTTCCTTTCGCCGTAAAAACCACATAACAGCACCAGCCACGGCCAACCACCAAAAAGCAATAGCCAACCAGAATAAGGTACTGGCACCAAGGGCAGCTCCTATTCCACGCCACCAGCGGGCGAGGAAAAAGTCAGATAATTCCAAACGGTTGATGCCTGCTTCGCCACGGACGTACTTCAGGTTATTTTTTAATTTTTTGTTCCCCGGCCTTAGGCGCAAACCTCGTTCGTAGTTCAGAATCGCTTTACCATAGTCACCGTTATTAAAATGCGCATTACCAAGCGCCTGGTAAAGCTCTGGGCTAACGGCTTCGGTACCGACTAGACTATCTAGTGCCGCTATTTGAGTGCGGGCATCATCGGTGGTCAGTGCTTTACGCGCGTCGGCCAGTTTGTCCGTTTGGGCGGAAAGAACACACGCGAAAAGAAATAGAGTAAGTGTAATTAGGTTGCGGGGCATGTTGGCAAAAATAAGAAAGGAACGGACACTATTGCCGCTTCGTAGCTGAAGTCTGTGGCAAACTCGGCTCCGCAGAATCTGGAACAGGTAGAATTACCGCTGGCTTTTCGCTCCGCGCCCGAAAAAGGTCTTCTACCGACAGCGGTTTTCGCTCGATATCCCAACGAAAACCTTCCAACTTATACGTCTCGTGGTTCACCGCCTTCATCGGTTCCATTTTTCCTTCCGGTGCACTTAGGAAACGTATTTTGCGCACACCTCCGTTGCGAAAGTGAAGTACCATCGCACTACATGCTGTCTTATTGACGCCAACGTACTTACCAGCGTCGTCAAGGATGTAATAAATGGCTTCTGCGTTGCCCTGTACTTCGGTTCGCTCCAACGCAGTACTGTCAAAGAAGGCCTCAATCTGTTTACCCTTCACCTGGTTGAAGAAAACAAAGTCTGGTGTAGTAATTACCAGCGCATTACGGAGCAGTTGCACTTTATCCAGTGCTTCGCCTTTGAAATGGATACGTACTGTATCTCCAGTCAGCTGGCTGGTGTCTTGCCAGAGGACTGGGTCTTGGTAGAGCGTCAGTACGGAGTCTATGGTATTGAAGCCGAGCGAATCACATACGGCCTGCATATCACTCTTCAGGATGCGGACATCGCGGTGGGCGGAGAGGAAACGAATACTATCAATGGTCACTAGTGTATCGGTGGCTGTTAACACGTTTACGGCTATTGAGTCACCAAACATCACGGTGTCTCGTTGCAGTTCACGAATCGTAAAGACGGTGTCTTTCTTCTCTTCCTCAACGGAAATCAGGGTGTCCGCCACCATCCAGAGCGTATCCCCTTCAAGTACCGTGATCATCAGAGGGCGATTGCCCATGAAGTCTGGCTCACCAGGTTTGGGGCCAGCACCACCAGTTGCCAGCAAATAGCCGGTTTCTTCGTTATAGGTAGCATTCGCTGCCGCGATGGCAATATTGGCAGAAGTATCCTGCCAAAAAACGCTGCCGGAGGCAATGCGGGCGCCGGTTTCAGGGTCCGTAGCAAAGCGTTCAGCATCAATGATCATGGGCGGGGCGGAGATTCTTGGTCGCCCGCCACTGACGGCAATCGTCTCGGTTTTGATGTCATAGTCCACCGTATCGCCGCGCACCGTCTGGGTAGAATCCTGCAGGAAAGCGTTGCCCTCCAA
The DNA here is from genome assembly GCA_964410795.1 of uncultured Lewinella sp. GTDB lineage: Bacteria > Bacteroidota > Bacteroidia > Chitinophagales > Saprospiraceae > Neolewinella. Next base: position 10,556 of record CAYPIM010000090.1, read on the forward strand.
TAAGTAGCGCTCCTGGCGGCGAAAGAAGTTAATCCGGTCTGCTTCGGCGCGTTGAAATTCGCCTTCAGCGACGTAAGCATCCCCCTCCAGAATGTAGACTTCGTCTTTGCCAAAATATTTAATGGTATCAGCAGCGGCAAGACGTTCTCCGGATTTATACTGGGCATTTTGCGCAAAAACGGCTTGGTCAAGCTGTACATCGTAATAGCCCGATTCACAATAAATACGGTGGGTATCGGTCCGAATCACGGTTGGTCCGAGGAAGTAGACGCGCTCTGCTGCCAGGTCGTACATCAGCGTATCGGCACGCATCTCGAAGCGATCATCAATGGCCACAACACTATCCCGAAAATATACTTTTTGCTCATCAGCATAGTAATAGCCGTGGGTACTGCTCAGTTCAGTAGTTTGGCTAACTACGCGGCCACGGGTGTGGTAAGTGGCTAATTTGGTCGCCAAATTATAGTCTAATCGCTCGGTATAGAGTTCCGTTTCGCCGCGTTGCAGCACCACATTTCCGCGCAGCTTGGCGAGCAAAGTTTCTGCGTTATAGTCCAGCTCATTGGAAAAGGCCGCCAGGCTATCGCCCTGCTGAATGGTCACATTATCGTAGGCATAGACTTGTACTTCGTCCAGGAGTTTGGCGCTGTCGCAGTACATAAAGATGCTGTCCTGGCTCAGTTCAACGTTACCTACCAGTATCTGGCTCGTCCCTTGATTTACCATGCGCAGGGTATCCGCACGATCAATATTAACAAATTCCTGCACGACTGTATCCTGGCTTATAGGCGCAATTTGGGCGTTAAGAAAAAGAGGAAAGGCGAAAAGGAGGAAAGGAAGGAGGCCTTTCAGCGCCCATTCTTTACTTTCTTCTACCTTTCTCCCTTTACTTCCTGTGGCGCGGCCGCGGGTGCAGAGAAGGGTTAAAAGAGCAATGATGTACCAGCCGTAGTTTTTCATTTGGGAGGGCAAAGATAGGTTGCTACGGTAAGGGATGGAAGAAGATCGGCCTTTGTGGTTCGCGACGGGGGGATTTAACTTAGGTTTAACGGGAAAATGCAACTCGCCAGTCGTGCACGACTGGCGAGTTTTGCGCGCTACAAACTATGATTTCTCCCGTTCAAGAAAGCGCCTCAACCAAGACTTTCATAACAAGTCTCCTATCTCCGCGAGTAATTAGGCGCCTCTTTGGTAATGGTAATGTTATGCGGGTGCGACTCCCCCATACCGGCGCTGGTGATGCGAACGAACTGAGCGTTCTGTAAGTCCGCTACTGTAGCGGCACCGCAGTATCCCATTCCCGCCCGCAGGCCTCCGAGGTACTGGGTCACCACTTCCGCCAGCGAGCCTTTGTACGGAATGCGACCTTCGATGCCTTCGGGAACTAGCTTCTTCACGTCATCTTCAACGTCCTGAAAGTAACGGTCTTTAGAACCTTTGTTCATCGCGCCCAGGGAGCCCATGCCACGGTAGACTTTAAATTTCCGACCATCGAAGAGAATGGTTTCGCCGGGGCTCTCGTCCACTCCGGCAAAGAGGCTACCTGCCATAATGGTGCTTGCACCTGCGGCCAGCGCCTTCACGATGTCACCGGAATAGCGAATCCCTCCGTCACCTACAATCGGTACGCCGGTCCCTTTCAGTGCTTCGGCGGCGTTATGAATAGCGCTAAGCTGAGGTACTCCGACACCCGCAACAATCCGGGTAGTACAAATGGACCCCGGGCCAACGCCCACCTTCACACCGTCAGCGCCGGCATCCGCCAGGGCTTTTGCTGCAGCGCCAGTGGCTACGTTGCCACCAATGATCTGAAGGTCCGGAAAGGCACTCTTTGTCTTCGTCACCGAATCAAGTACCCCCTGACTATGACCATGGGCCGTATCAATGGTAATAACGTCTACACCGACATTGACCAGCGCCTGGACGCGCTCCAGCATATCTGCCGTAACCCCAATGGCTCCACCTACAACAAGGCGGCCGTAGCTGTCTTTGCAAGCGTTAGGGTAGTCCTTCACCTTCATGATGTCTTTATAGGTGATCAAACCTTCCAGTAGGCCAGATTCATTTACCACCGGTAATTTCTCAATCTTATGCAGCTGAAGGATGTCCTTAGCCTGTTCCAACGTCGTACCGACGGGAGCAGTAATGAGGTTTTCCGTCGTCATAATTTCTTTTATGGCACGACTACCTTCCTTTTCAAAGCGAAGATCCCGGTTGGTGAGGATGCCAATCAGGTGGTAAGCATCATTAACGATGGGAATACCACCAATCCGGTGGCGTTTCATCAGCGCCTTTGCGTCGGCAACGGTTGCGTCTACCTTTAAGGTTACAGGATCTACGATCATCCCGGACTCAGACCGCTTCACCATCCGAACCTGCTCAGCCTGTTGAGCAATGGTCATATTCTTATGCACAATACCAATGCCTCCCTGACGGGCGATGGCAATGGCGAGCCGGCCATCGGTTACCGTATCCATTGCGGCAGAAACGATGGGGGCATTAAGGCGCAGGCCACGCGTTAGCTGGCTGGCAAGACTGACTTCGCGCGGAAGTACTTCACTGTAGGCGGGGAGTAGCAGAACATCATCAAAAGTGAGGCCTTGTTCTGCAAATTTAGAGGGATAGTTCGTTTCCATGCGCAAAGGTAGGGAAAGTGTACGAAATTTTTCTTCCGTAATTGCGGAAGAAAAATTCTGTGCTTGCCACCCGATGGTAGCTGGCACTACCATTAACTTGGCAACCAGCTAAAAAACAAGTATACATGTCCGCTATTCACTTAAGCGACCATATCCATTTGCGGGCAATTCAACCTAAAGACCACGACAAACACTTCGCGTTAATGAAACGCATCTACCCGCCCGCCTTTGATTACCTCTGGCCCGACGCAGGCGTGTGGTACGTTGATCGGGTCCACCGAAAAAAAGCGTTACTAGCCGATCTTTCCGTCCCTGATGCTCCTTACTACCATGTTTACTTTCTTGATGAGTTGATCGGAATTTTTCGATTAAAACTCAATGCGGAGAATCCGGACTTTCCCGGAGCGCCCGCCCTCAAACTTGACCGGGTTTATCTCGACGACGCTGTTCGGGGCCAGGGTATCGGATCGGCCCTGATTGATTACGCTAAAGCTGAAACACTAAGGTTGGGAAAAAGCCTTCTTTGGCTCGAACGGATGAGTACCAACGAGGCCACCATTGGTTTTTACCATAAGCATGGTTTTGTTGATGGAGGAGAATTCAGGCTGACGTTTGAACAGATGTATCCACGCTTTAGGGGGATGTTTCGGATGGCTTGGTTGGCTCTAGCTGATCAGGCTGTGTCTGAAAAATAGAAACCAGGCAATTCTAACTGTAGGCCCGTGTCTTGAAAGATAAACCAGTAAGGTTCTTGCACCAGCATCCCATAATACCTGCAGTCCCTATCGTCGGTTAGCTTACGTTGGCAAAAAACCAGGCTAACCCAGAGCAGCCTTAGGCTCCACGGTAATGGCCGAGCCTTCCGCTAAAAATACCGAAGTTGGCGCAGCGTCGTTCAAAAAAGCAAACTCTGGCCCGTAGCAAAGCCCGTAGTCGACCTCAATCGTCTGTTCGAGCACCGGATAAAGCTCCCAACGCGGGTGGGTCACCTCATACTCATTGCTCTTACAATCGTTGACGGCGGCGTAGCCCCAGTAGTGCTCAGTGATGAACTCCTCCTCGCTACCGTCTTCGATCGGGACGGAGATGGGTGAAGTTTCCAGTGAAAAAGTTTGCCACCTGCCAGCCTTCTTCCATTGGTATTCGACGGTATTTTGCTCTCCCCTCTCCACCCAGCGATGGCGCATGGGTAGGGTCTGGTAATTTTCGTTGTAGACGGTGTTCGCAACAAAGGTGATGGCCGCCTTGGGCACAATTTCGCGGACGAAGACGACGCCCCGTTTCCACCCGTCCCCATCTTTACGGCGGACGTAGAAGCGGATATTAACCTCCTCGAACTCGGTATGAAAAGGTATTGGCACCCCCAGCAGTTTGACCTTAGTAAACATAAACCCGACCAAACTCAGGTAACACTTGCCGCCCCAAAAATCCAGTTCGGTTCCGAAGGGGACATAAGGCTGGAGAATGGCGGGATCTACGGGGTAGTTTGCAAAGGCTAGTTTTCGCCATTCGGCGGTTAGGAAGGGCATGCTTTATTTTTATGTAACGTCAGGGAGTAAATCCAGCACGCCAACTTCACCTGCTAATGGACTGCTAAGTTTTTCTTCCTCCTGAAAGATTGTGTAAGCGCCGTATGTTTTCTGTGCTGGTATCGGCTTATGGTAAATCTCTATCTGGCGGTTTCTCAGGTTAACGATCCAATACTCGGGAATCCCCGCCTCGGCGTACAACTCCTTTTTTATCGTACGATCTTTGGCGAGAAAAGTATCTGCTACTTCTACGATCAGGCATACTTTTGAAGGAAGATCGCTGATGTGATCATCTTTGAACCTAACCACGAAATCTGGCCTTGGTTCCGAATTCGAAGCGGTAAGTGGAACGGGGTAATTCTTTTGATAGATATACTTGTCTCCCAATTGGTAGGAGAAGAAGTGGGATAAAAAGTGAATACTGACCTCCTCAAACATTTGTCGTTCGGAGCGCCGGGCGATACGACCGGACAATAGCTCCAGGTTATCTTTTTCGGTCAACGTCCCGCTGCTGGTGGCAAGCTGGAAGTGAGCCAGTGGCCACTGATATTCATGGTCACCTTCGGCGCGGGTGGAGGACGGGTATTTCTCCCAAATCCGGCCCGAAATCAGTTCTACCTTGTGTTTTTTGGTGAGGACGGTGTTTTCAATCGCAAGGTGATAGCGGTCAAGCGTCCAGCGGAAGTCCCATTCCTTATCAAACGGAGTTGTGAATTCTTTAGGCATGATCAACAATATTTATCACAAGATAGGGGTCTTGGGTAGATCCACTACCTCTTGAAATGTCCATCCCTGCACCTGCGTCCGCGCCAAAAGGTTAACTATCCAATTTACCGTATCTTGCCGGAGTAAACCCCACCAATCAGGGTCTGCAAACCAGACCACAAAACCACCCGATTACTTTTGAGCATCTGGGACACCCTCTTCGGCCGCGCGCCCGGCTACGACCCTACCGACGGGCCAGACTTCAGCTTCGGCCGCTACACCGATGCGTTTAAAACATCGGAGAACTATGCGGCCTGGGACGAGGCGCTCTCCGCCTTCGAAAACGGTCAGTACCTGAAGAGTATCGAAGCCTTCATGGCCTACCTCTACGACCCGAAGGAAGACAACGTGAAGTGGCAGCCCGAAGAAAACAAACTCTACTTCGAATTTTATCAGGGAAGCAAGCGCGTAACCGGCTTTGCCGACGTAGAACAGCTCCGTGCTACCGCCCGTATTGCCCGGCTCGACGCCAATAATGCGGACCTACTGCACCGCCTAACGACGATGAACTACGAAATGAAATACAGCCGTTTCGCCATCGACGCAGACGACTGTCTCACCATCGTATTCGACTCCCCGATCAACGACGCCAGCCCCCACAAGCTCTACCATGCCCTGAAGGAAATGGCCCTTCGTGCCGACAAACAAGACGACCTTCTCCTTGAGGAATTCGGCGACTTCTTAAGCCCCGTCGAGATCACCCACTTGCGTGAACTCTCCGCCGAAGAAAAGGAAATGAAACTCGGCTTCCTACGGGGCCATATTCAGGCGGTAATTGATTACCTCGCCACCGGCAAACTCAACCCCGAGGAGCAGCCCGGAGCGGTAGCTTATCTCTTGCTTAACCTTGTCTATAAGTTAGACTATCTGCTCATCCCCGAAGGCTACTCCATGGAAGCCCTCGAGCGGATGCACCGCATGTATTTTGCCCGTGAAGATGATCAGCCGGTGACCTATAAAAACGTCCGCCTGCTCAGCGAACTGCAGCACCTGCTACGCAGGGCACCGGAATCTTTCGCCGAAGAGCTCTACGCGGGTAAATCCACCTTTGGCATTACCCTGCCCGCCAACCACGATCGACTCTCCGCCCTGATCGACAACGAACTACCGAATATGGACTGGTACCAGGATAACGGCCTCCAGGAAGTTGCCCAGGCCATCCCCGGTTACATTGCTGGTTACGCCCTTTTCAACTACGCCGTGCCGCCACCAGATAAAGACCTGCTTCAGCTCTACTACCGAGTTTGCGAAGACAAATACTTCCGTAAGCTGGGCTATAAACAACAGTTCCTGGACCGTGACGGCCGCCCGGCCCGGCGCGCCATCCGCGCCGCCGTCAATGACCTCGCCGAACGGCACCGCGACAGCTACCCGCGCCTTCGGCCCGCCGCCAGCCAACTCAACTTTGACAACCTTACCGACTTTGGGAGGTCATTTTTGACCATGGTACGGGAACTGGACCTTAGTAAGCCGTAGGGGAGGAATGTAGTCGCTACCGCAAGTTGGAGGAACTACTGGTCGATGCAGCCTCCGGCTGCGAGCTTGTGAATACAGAAGCTCCGCCCCTACCACATCATGGAAAAAACCGGCCAACCCGTTTCCGGTATTCAGCATAGTCGGGATAACGCGCACTAAGCAGTCGTTCTTCATAAGAAGACTTGAAGTAGAAGAGCACCAGTAAGGCAAGCCCAATTAGCAGCCGGTAGCCAGAACCGAGGTAAAGTCCGTAGCCAAAGGCAGCCATCAGCAAGCTTGCATAAATTGGGTGGCGGGCAAAAGCAAATACACCAGTAGTGACCAACTCGCCGTTGGCGACAGGGGTAGGAAAGGGAGAGAGATTGGTATTAAGTTGAATAAGGGCGAGAACGCCGGTGCAAACACCGCTAAACGCAAGGAACAGTCCGACATAGCCAAATACCGGCGGCCAGCTAAAGCCCAGTGCGGGGAACTCCAGCGCATAAGCTCCGAAGAGTAAAAATTGAATACCAACGAAGAAATAGTCTTTGGCGTTAGAAGGCATAAGCGATGGTTGGGATCTAAGTATAGAACTCGTTTAAGGTTTCCGTTCGCGACCTTATCCTTGGCGTGATGATCTCTACCGTCGTTACGAAATTCCTCACTTAGCTATGGCTAAGTTCCGGATTTCGCGCCTAGCTAGAGATCATCATGCCTGCGGAGCGGCCAGCTCAGAAAACTTTAAACGAGTTCATAGTATGAATACAAAGCCCTATAGTTTGGCGACTTCGGCCATACCTGCTTCAATGAATTCGTCCAGGCTAAGGTTACTGTTGTCAAGCACAATGGCGTCTTTGGCCTGGCGTAGAGGGCTGTCTTCCCGGCTGGAATCGATGTGGTCCCGGGTAGCAAGGTTGTTGGCTACTTCTTCGCGGGTTGTTTCGATGCCCTTCGCTTTCATCTCCGCCAGGCGGCGATCGGTACGGACATCCATGCTGGCGGTGATGAAGAGTTTCAGGTCGGCGTTAGGGAAGACGACTGTGCCTATGTCGCGACCATCCATAACGATGCCTCCGGCTTCCCCCATTTGCCGCTGTTGCGGCACGATCCAGCGGCGGACGGCCGGGACGGCCGCTACGGGTGAAACCATGCCAGAGACTCCTCCGCCACGAATTTCGGTCTCAACGTTCTCGCCGTTCAGGAGCGCGTCGTTGTTTCCGGGTACAAAGTCAACCCTTAAACCTTGCATTGCACCTGCGATAGCGCCCTCATCTTCAATGTCTACGTTTTCCCGCAAAAAGTGAAGGGTGATCATTCGGTACATCGCCCCGGTATCAATGAAGCGATAACTTAAGCGTTTTGCCATGGCTTTGGCAAGGGTAGATTTTCCGCAGGCGCTGTAGCCGTCTATGGCGATGGTGTAAGGCATATCGGTTGTTGGCAGGTTGCAAGTTGCAGGTTGCAGGTTGCAGGTTGCAGGTTGCAGGTTGCAAGATAGAGGTTGTGCGGTTGGGGTTACACAACGAAGCCGGCAACCCTGGAGTTACCGGCTTCGTGCCCGTCTAATACGGGAATAAACCTTAATATTCATCTTCGTTGAAGAGGAAATCGTCTTTGCGGGGATAGTCCGGCCAGACATCATCAATGGCTTCGTAAGATTCGCCTTCATCCTCCATTGTCTGTAGGTTTTCGATAACCTCCAGGGGAGATCCCCGGCGAATCGCATAATCGATCAGTTCGTCCCGTGTGGCGGGCCAGGGGGCATCTTCGAGGTAAGAGGCAAGTTCAAGAGTCCAGTACATACTAACGCGTGGTTTTATATTGTCTACTTTAAATAAGCCGTCAGCAGGTGATTTGGTTTCACTCCTGACGTGCCGCAAAAGTAACATTTGGACGCGAACCAGCGCCTAAAAGTTGAAAAAGCATCATTAATACCTGAATATCAACTACTTATAAGTTCCTATAATTTGAAAATTTTTATTTTCATACCCAGGCGGAATTTGACCGATCCGGCTAGAATTCTTTGGCCCGGTCGGATCACAGAAAACGTATCGCTTACCTTCATAGGTGAAAGAATCACCCGCAATATTGTCGGCCCCGACTGCAATTGTCAGATGATCGTCGTAGGCAACAACCGCCATTGGCATGTTCAACAAGTCCCGGACGAGCGCAAAAAACAGGGCTGAACGATCTTCGCAGTCTGAAAAATTGTAGCCAAACAGCTCCTCAGGAACCATCGGTTTTGAATGGCCGAAATACTCATTATCCTCTTTATAATTAAAAGCTGAGCGGGTAAAGCTCACCAACAGTTCTATACGCTGGCGTTCATCCAGTGGTTCCAGGTATCGGCGGAGTTGTGGTAAGAGGCTTTTACGCAGTGTTGGAGAAAGTGGCGTTTCAAGGTAAGCATATTCGTGAATGAAGGGGTAATCCTTCATGATGTCCACCACGGTCCGGTCAAAGGTCACTTTCATATTCTGCTGGATGCCATGGTACTTAAATTGCATCTGTTTCTCAGTTGCTTGTACACCAAGGGCGGGCCAGTTGTGCAGCTGAAAACCAAAAGACCTTCCTCGCGGGTTCGGGTGCTCATCCAGAATAAACAAACGCTGCCGGCCGCTACAGGCACCGTCCAGGCAACTAAGGTTGGCGTAGGGGCGGCCGCCTGCGTCGATGATCGGCACCTCAAAAAGGTCTTCATTCGTGTATACATTGACGAACACGCGGTTGCCCCGATAGGTAAGGCGAGCATCAAAGCCAGCATCCACCAATAGGCCAAAGAGGGTTATTTCCCGGGCGTTGCGGTCAGCATCTCCGTACACTACCTGAACGCTGGAGCGGGCAAGTTTGTAAAACAGAAAATCATTAAGTTCGTAGCGTTGCTTGGCCTCCAACAAGCTATTGAGAAGGACGCGCTTCGGTTTTCTATTCAACAGCCGGTAACTCTTCACGATGCTGGTACTGGTAAGTGTTCCCGGGTTGGGGATCACCATCGCCGGATCATAAACGATGTCAATTGGCTGAGCGTAAAAAGGCAATTCAAACCGGTGATAATTGTCCGGAGTGCCAAGTCCGGGGTTACTGGTGCCGGAGAGTACGATCAGTAGCGCGGCCGCGAGCGCGAGGGAGATGAATAGGTTTTTCATTGGTCAACTTGGGGTAAAATTCAAGGAATATGGGAAGCGGCTGAACGAACAGTCTCTGATCAATGTGTCCTCAATATACGTTTCGCGGCCACGAATAGTATACCCCTTGGGTTGACTTTAATACTTTATTTTTGGCTTTGGCGGGAAATGACGGAATGATATTTGCCCAATTCAGGGACCCCTACCCTTCCAGGGCCATCGTCGCAGCTTCCCATTTCTCCATCACTGTATCCAGTTCGTCCTGCTTTGATTTCAGCTCTGCGGTAGTCTTCTCTACCCGCTTTGCGTCGTTGTAGAAATCAGGGACAGACATCTGCAGGTGGATCTTTTCGATATCCTTTTCCAGTCGCTCAATCTTGCGTTCAGCGTTGCCTACATCTTTTTCCAGGCGGCGCTTTTCTTCGTGGGTGAGGTTCGACTTTTTGGGCGCGGACGCAGGTGCATTGGAGGTTGAAGAAGCAGGGTTATCCGCCTTAGACTTCTCCAGTTCCACGGCGCGCATATTATCGATCTTCCGCTTTTCGAGGTAGAAGTTGATGTCGCCGAGGTGCTCGTGAAGTTTGTGGTCCCGGAATTCTATGGTCCGCTCGGTGAGGCCACCGAGGAATTCCCGGTCGTGGCTGACGACGATGAGGGTCCCGTCGTAATTCATTACGGCCTGCTTAAGCATGTCCTTCGAAACCATATCAAGGTGGTTCGTTGGTTCGTCAAGCACGAGTAGAGAAAAAGGACGCAGCAGCATACAGGCCAGGGCCAGGCGGGCGCGTTCTCCACCGGAGAGGACGGAGACTTTCTTATCCACATCTTCGCCACTGAAGAGGAAAGCGCCGAGCATGGAGCGCAGCCGGGTTCGCATTTCGGGCGGGCTGTGCTCTTCCATTGTTTCCAACAGTGTCATCTTGCCGTTCAGCTCTTCTGCCTGGTTTTGGGCGTAGTAGCCGACGGTTACGTTGTGGCCCAGCTCTACTTCCCCGCCGGTGGCGGGGATCTCGTCAATCAGGATTTTGGCCAGGGTAGTTTTGCCCTGTCCGTTCTGCCCGACAAAGGATACGCGGTCCCCCTTATCAATTTTTAGGTCTACACCACGGAGTACGTTCAGGTCTCCGTAGCTTTTGGTGATGTTGCGGGCCTGCAGGGTGATGGCACCGGAGCGCGGGGCTTTGGGGAAGCGCAGGTTCATTACCGCCCGGTCCGTTACGTCAAGCTCAATGCGCTCTACTTTATCGAGTTGCTTCTGCATACTCTGGGCCATCTTGGTCTTCGTGGCCTTGGCCATGAAGCGGGAGATGGTGCGTTCTTTTTCGGCGATGACCTTCTGCTGGTTCTGGTAAGCAGCTTCAGCCTTTTCGCGGCGCTCGGCCTGTAGTTCAACGTACTTGGAGTAGTTGGCTTTGTAGTCGTACACTTTGCCCAACTCAATCTCAAGCGTTCGGTTGGTGACGTTGTCCAGGAACTGCTTATCGTGACTAATGGTGATGACTGCCCCGGTATAAGTCGTCAGCCAGTTTTCGAGCCAGATGATGGATTCGATGTCGAGGTGGTTCGTAGGCTCATCGAGCAGGAGGTAATCCGGACGCATGAGGAGCATCTTGGCCAGTTCGATGCGCATTTGCCAGCCGCCGGAGAACTCGGTCGTCTGGCGGTTAAAGTCTTTCTGCTCGAAACCGAGGCCTTTCAGGAATTTTTCTGCTTCGGCCTCCATGGTGATGCCTCCGACGATGGCGTGCCGCTCGGTTAGGCTGGTGAACTCTTCGAGCATTTTGGAGTAGGAGTCGGTCTCGTAGTCCGTCCGTACTTCCATTTCTTTATTCAGCTCTTCCAGGCGATTTTCCATCTCCAGGATGTGGGCGAAGGCGGTGAGGGTTTCTTCCATCACGGTGCGGCCGGTGGGGAGATCCATTTCCTGGTGCAGGAAACCGAGGGTACTGCCGGTGGGGCGGACTACCGTCCCTTCGTCGCAGCCTTGGTCTCCGGCAATGATCTTGAGCATTGTGGATTTACCAGCGCCGTTGCGTCCTACCAGACCAACCTTATCGCGCTCCATGATCACGAAGGAAGCGTAGTTGAACAGGACACGGTCTCCGTACTGCTGGTAAATACCGGTGGCGCTTAGCATCTTAGTTTAATCGTATTGTAGTCGGGTAGCACTGAATTAGCATCCCCTTGACTTTGTTTCCATTTGGGCCGCAAAGGTAGGCAATTTGTGGGGCTTGTTTTGGGATACAAGCAGGGCAATC
>CAYPIM010000091.1:0-15832 GCA_964410795.1 uncultured Lewinella sp.
GAACCATCCTTTATTGATATCTATTAATGACGGCACCAGCAGGGAGCAATAATAGGCCTCATCGATATCTATGCTGAAAAAAGCTTAGGCTAGTATTTAGTCTATTGAGTATTCTTTTATCAACCTTCCGGACCGAGACATCTTCGTATTTTGTCTTCAAAAGCTACAAGATAAGTCGTATCATTTTGGCCAAAGAGGCCATTGCCCAGTAAAAAGAGAAAAAGTACTTTCCAACCAACGTGCGTAGTTCTCATCGAATTATTTTTTAGCCATTTGCCCCCATTCTCAAAGGTGAAGCCAACACGAAAAATACTTTCTCATTTCCGAGGAAGGGACAAAACAAAATTACGAGCGAAGCGAGCATTTACACCGTATATCTACACTATCACATGCGGCAGCTCTATAAATCTAACTACTATCAAATCTATCAATCTACTCTCCTCTCCCCCAGCAACACCAACTGGCATCGACCATCCTTATACTTAGGCTTTAGCTTAAACCGGTCAAAAAGATACTCCCAGGTATCGCCGTGGCAAACCACTACGCGCTCGCCCGGAGAAAACTCAGAAACAGGCTGGATCTCCGCAGAGAGGAAAGGCCGGAGGCGCTGGATACGTTTCAACTCAACGGCCTCGCCGCGTTCGCGGGCCAGCTCTACGTAGAAGCGGAAATTGGGCTGATAGTCTTTGATGACAACCGAGTAAGGTGGTTGTACTTCTGCGCGCCCCATGAACTCCTTCAGTGAGCCCTTGGCCTCGTGCATCACCGGATAGCGGCTACGGTTCAGAACGTGGTGCGTTGTCAGAATCATCGGGGCAATGAACAGACCGACCATCAGGCCAATACCAATAACGGTTCCTTTTTGCCCACCGATCTTTTCCGCCAGGAGCTTGCCAAGATGGAAAGCACCGGCGCCAATCAGCATTCCTAGCAGTGGTAGTGCGGGGGCATGGTACCAGACCAGCTTCGTCGCAGCGTTTGAGACGACAAGCAGAAACAATACTGCAGTGATGGAGAGCAGCAGTGTAAGCCGTCGGTATTGCGACTGAAACAAATAGACCAGCGCCGGGACCAGCAGGGGCAGCAAGTGCCGCCAACCATGGTCGGTCACCAGTAAGTTGAGGTAATAATAAAACGGATGTTTATGGCCTTCGTTCGTCTCATCGAAGCGGCCACCGAGTTCGTTATCAAAGACCATTTTAAGGTAGCCAGGGTCTACTTGCTCACGGAGAAAGTAGTAGCAAAGCACCATACCAATAGCGCCTACCGGCACGAGCCACGTGCCAGGTTTTAGCAGTTTTTTTCGGCCTTCCGGATCGAGCAGTAGCCAGACACCAATTCCGGGCAAAAAGAAACCACCCGCCACGCCTTTGGTCATTCCCGCCAGAAAGATGGAAAGGCCGGCGAACCAGAGCCAGCGCTTTTGCCCATCAGCTACCCAACGGTAGAAAAAGACGACCTGGGCGGTAAGGAACAAGATCAACATTGCATCAAAGTCTCCTGATCGAGCACCATGATTACTGATGTAGAGCCAGTTGCCAAGTACCGCTACAGCGGCGAGGCTACCAACCAGCGGGTTCCCCCAATCGCGCTTGCCCCACCACGTCAGTAGCCAAAACAGGGCGAGCGTAGCCAGGGCGGAGGGCATCCGAACGGCCAGCTCTCCTGGGCCAATGACTTTCATCCATATGGCCTGGCACCATACAAGCAGTGGAGGTTTAGTCCCCCAGTGATCCGGGCCGCCGTAATACGGCGGCGTAAGTAACGACGGGGCTTCTCCGCGCGACATTTCCAGGGCGCTAACACCACGACGAGCTTCGTCATAAAACTCCAACTGCACATCGCCCAGGTGGGCGAATACGGCCAGGAGCGTCCAGGCGAAAAGGATGGCAATTATGATTTTTTGCGGAGTCATTAGGGGCGAAGGTAGGGCTTTTGGCCTTCCACTTTATTCCTAAAGGAGACGAAGTTGTCAACCACACTCTTCCTCTTCAAGGAACTCGACCACCTCAATATCTTCCATTGTGGTCTCAAACCATGTCAGTGGAGCGGGGTTCTTGTCGCCCGTGCTGGTATCACACTTAAAGAAGAGGTAAAAAAGTTGCCAGTAAGGCCCAACCTTTTTCCGAATCATTTCGATACGCTCATCACTTTCGTCAGGCTTATTATAGAGGTGGCCCAAGCGCCAGGCGTAGTAGGCATCGTCGTGCAATTCCACAACATTTAGTAGCAGAGGATCGGATACATAGCGCTCCAGAAACTTCCGTGCATAAATAGCATGGTGCTTTGTCCAATCGCGCGGAGACCCTTTATCCTCGATATGTTTAAAGGTATCATGAACCCAGCAGATGATGCGGAGGTGAGCGCGGGTTTCTACATCAACCGGCAGTCGATCAATATTGGCGTTAACTTCTACGATGTGGGCCATGATGGAGCCCTCGGGGTGACCGAAGCGCGGCACTCCCCATTGCAGGCCACGGCAAAATTCGGCGTCTTCCAGAAAGGAAGCTTCCAGGTCATTTTCAGGTTTCAGATAGTCTTTTAATTCAGCAATGGTCAAAGCCGGGGATAAATGATGGTTGTGCGTATAGTACGAAATAACGCGGTGGTTCAGGGGGAAGTTGTAAGCGATTAGGGTTATGAACGTATATAATTGTTTTCATCATTCAACTTACAAGCACATAAGGTTGCCAATTCGATCACACGGACAAACAGTCTACCACCGTTTTCAGCGCAATGAACATTGGTTCACGGGCTTCCTTCGTGATGCCATCTTCATCTGCTTCGGCAACGATAAGGTCTTCAGCGAAGGCCAGCAGTTCTTCCTCTTCGCTATCTTCGAAGAAGGGAGTGAGGCGGTCTCGAAAGGCGCCTTTTTCGGGCATCAGGGCATAGTTTTCCTCCTCGGCTTGCCCGATCAGTGCTTCCGGGATTACGCCCGGGATCGTCCGCTCATCAAGTACGGACTGATAGATAACGATGGCCCCAAAGAGCAGCAGTGTCCGCTCATCTTCTTTAAGGGTGTCACTGTCTTCGTTGGTGAGGTAAGCCGCAAGGTGGGGTTGCTCCTCTACGAAGTCCTGAATTTCAAGATTAAAATCATCCGTGCCGGATTCGAGGCGCTCTAGTATGCGTTCTATGGTTGCTTCCTGGATCAAAGTTGTCTGTTGTCTGTTGTCTGTTGTCTGTTGTCTGTTGTCTGTTGTCTGTTGTCTGTTGTCTGTTGAGAATTAGTTAGTAGGGGCAAAGGTTGTCTCAGGCCAGGTTTTTCTCCATGCATACGCTATTGTCCATACCTACATACTGTCCGTAATTCGGGATGATAGTATAGCCTTGCTTTTCGTAGAGGCGCACGGCATAGGGCTGGCGCTTGCCGGTTTCCAGTACGGCTTTGGTGTAGCCTTCTTCCTTAGCCCAGTCTTCCAGTTCATCCAGCACCTTCACGGCCAGGCCCTGGCCGCGTGCTGCTTCAGCGGTAAACATTCGTTTAACTTCAACTACGCCGTCTGCATATTCTTTGAAGGCTCCGCAGGCGAGTGGCTGATCGCCTTTGTACAGCATCACGACGTGCTTGATAGCATCCAGGCCATTGTATTGATGGTAGAAGTCGTGCTCTTCTTCATCGGTTACGGCCAGGTGCGCATCAAGGAGTATGACTAGCTCCCGAAAATCTTTGTTCGTATTGGTGGTACGTTGCAGTTTCATACGGTGCAAAATTAAGGCGCGGCCGCGGGATGCAAAGAACCGTTGAAAAGCCATGTTAAAAAAAACCTCCTTTGCACCTGCGGCCGCGCCTAAAACGCCTCTTTGATCGAACGAGCTAAGGATTTGGTCTAAAAACAAACAACCGTCCGAAGTATCCAAGGGATCTTACACGCTCACCATTCACTAGCCACATGTATAGAGCACGTACCTTCCTTCTGCTATTTGCCTTTCTTTCTGTCTCCCTACTCACCGCGCAAACCGGAGGAGCTTTGATGGATTATGACCGGGTAATGAACGACTTCTTCCCCGCCGACGGCCCGGGTGCTACAGTTCTTGTCGCCAAAGACGGGGACATTGTCTACCACGCCGCATTCGGAAAAGCCAACCTTGAACTGGACGTTGACATGAAGACCGAACACGTATTCCGTATCGGCTCCATCACTAAGCAATTCACTGCAGCAGCTATCCTGAAACTCGCCGAAGAAAAGCAACTTGCCCTCTCCGACCCCCTCAGCAAATACCTACCCAAATTCCCCAACGGAGACAAGATCTCCCTGACCCAGCTCCTCAACCATACCTCTGGCATCAAAAGCTACACGAGCCTTGAGAAATGGGATGAAGCTGCCCGCCGGGTTGATTTCACCCCCGGCGAAATGGTAGATTACTTTAAGGACGAAAAAGCAGACTTCGACCCCGGCCAGGGCTGGAGCTACAATAACTCCGGCTATTTTCTGCTCGGAGCCGTCATCGAAAAAGTGAGCGATATGACTTACGGCGAGTACATAGAAACTCAATTTTTTAAGCCCTTGGGCATGAGTTCTTCCCGGTACGACCGCACCGACAAAGTTATTCCTAACCGCATCCCCGGTTATGCCCCTTCCGAAGACGGCCTCGTCAACGCCGCCTACCTCAGCATGACGCAGCCATACGCTGCTGGCTCCCTGCTTTCTACCGTAAAAGACCTTTCCACCTGGTACCACGCCATTTCTTCCGGCAAGGTAATTAGTCCTGAAAGCTTCGCGCTGGCAACAACTAAAACCACCTTTGGCGACGGTGAAGAAAAAGGCTACGGGTTTGGTTACGAAGTAGGCGATACGGACGGCAGTCCGTACTTCGGGCACGGAGGCGGTATCAACGGCTTTCTCACTGCTTCCCGTTTCTACTCCGATGAAAAAGTATTTGTGACCGTTTTCACTAACAGTAATGGCAACGACCCCGGTGGTGCAGCCGAAGACATTGGCCGAATGGCCATTGGTAAATATACCGCTCCGGTGCAGGTGAATTTTGGCGAAGGCGTACTGAAAAGTTATGTCGGCAAATATGAACTGGGCCCCGGCTTCATCGTGACCGTAAGTACGCAAGGCGCCAAGCTGGTTGCCCAGGCTACTGGCCAGGGGAGTTTCCCCTTAACCGCGCTCGACGAGCAAAACTTCGAGTTCAAACCTGCAGGAATTAAGGTACGCTTCAACGTTGGAGACGATGGCTCGGTACCAAGCTTCACCCTCTTCCAGGGAGGGCAAGAAAGTATCGCAAAGCGGAAAGAGTAATTGGGCTACAGGGGGCAGGTTACAAGTTGCAGGTTGCAGGTTGCAGGTTGCAGGTTGCAGGTTTGCCCCCTGAGCGCAACCTGCAACTTGCAACCTGCAACCTGCAACGTGTAAGCTGTAACCTACCCTAATGCATCCCTCCGCACCCGATCGGTGAACCATCGGGCAGGGCAGGTGCAGGAGCGACCTTTACGCTGGTTGGGTCGTTCAGGTATTGCTCAATCATTTTGGACAGGTAGATGTAATGATCGCCGTTAGCTAGTCCGATTTGTGCCTGACTGGCGTAGTTGGATTCCAATCGATACAACTCGCCCGTAGCTCCGGCCCGAACTTGTTCACTGGCTCCACCGTTTGCAGCCGCTTGTAAAACGTGCGCAACGAACCGCTTCTCCACGATCTGCGCGATCTGGCGATGGTAGTCATTCTTAGCATTGGTTACTTCGCCGTGGGCAAAATCTCCGATAAACTTCAAGTAATTCGGCAGGGTAAACTCATCGTCCACCTCGTTGGGGAAGAGCGCATGTTGCTCCATGATGCGGGCCAACCGGTGGTGGTGCAGCATAAACTTCAGGTTATTATCGGCAGCGGTTTCTGCCATAGCGAGTGGATCAAAGCCTCCGCCGTTGCGGGTTTTGAACAGCTCCCGATCACGCCGGTAGCCCATGGCGGTGGGAGGAATCATAGCACGAAGGTGCTCGGGCAAAGCCAGCGCTACAGGGGCCATCGCTGCCGCGAGGGTCCCGATGGCCTCCGCCTGCACTTTGGCATCTACTGGTTGGATGCCCCCTTCGCCTTTACCTCCTTTTACTTCATAGGCGTAATGATAACCTCCGATTTGCTTAGCTACGGCCTCCACCTGGTAGCGGTGCATGAGGTAAACAGGAACCAGTACTTTTTCTAATTCCGAGACGGGCGTTCCGCTGGGGATGTTGTCCATCCCCAGGTTCTGTAGTGCATGGCCACGCAACTCCAGCATTCGGTTCATTTCATCAATTGGGCTGGAGCCATTTTCCCAGAGGTGGGCATCGGGCTGCATACTACCAACAGGGCGTGCATCAGCATCGGAGATGTATTTCAGGCCGAGGCGGACGTTTTCGTCCAGGATGTCATTCAGGGCTGTATGTTCGTCGGTTCCTTTCGGGAAGTCCGAGTAGCCGTAAAGGATCGTCCGCTTGTCCCACTCACCGATACCGACGGCGTAGGCCTTGCTGAAGTCTACTTTTCCGTCTTTCAGGGTAACGTAAGGATGGGGGTAATCCATCACCGAAGCACGATCATTCATACTGGCGGCGAAGTTGTGCGCCAGGCCGATGGTATGGCCCACTTCGTGGGCGCTGAGTTGACGTAGGCGAGCCAGGGCCATTTCTTCCAAACGGGGATCAGGCTTGTCTCCGTTTTCGTAAGCTTTAATCAGCCCCTGGGCCAGGAGAAAGTCCTGACGGACACGCAGTGAACCGAGCAATACGTGGCCTTTGATGATCTCGCCGGTTCGAGGATCAGTGACGGAGCTGCCGTAGCTCCAGCCACGGGTACTGCGGTGCACCCAATTGATGACGTTGTAGCGGACGTCCATTGGGTCCGCCCCTTCCGGTAGCACCTTTACCTGAAAGGCGTTGATGTAGCCAGCGGCTTCGTAAGCCTGGTTCCACCAGCTGGCGCCTTCCAGCAGGGCAGACTTTACGGGTTCCGGTGCGCCCCGGTCAAGGTAGTAAACGATCGGTTCTACGGGTTCGCTCATCTTCGCCATCGGGTCTTTCTTTTCCAGCCGGTGACGTGGGATGAACCGTTTCACGAGTGGTTGATCAATGGGCGTAGCGTAGTCCGCATAGCTACGGGCGTTATAGCCGGAGCGGGGATCGAAGCGGCGGGGCGTATAGTTGTCGTCTGGCAGTTCGACGAAGCTGTGGTGCATCCGCAGGGTGAAAGCACCGCTGGTGGGTGTTACGCTGCGCAGTTGGCCGCCGGTAGCTTCGCCGGAGAAGGTGATGCTGGCTTCAAACTCACTGTTTTTAGGAAAGTTCTTCGTCTTGTCCAGGTAAACGGCGCTGCGGCTTGCGTCTATTTTGTAGTTACCTTGCTTATTGCGTTTCAGGCGGGAGACGACGCCGTGGGCGTCGGACAGGAGCATCGGCGTTAGATCAATCAGGACCACGCTACCGGTTTTGGCTACGACCTTAAAGCCAGCGATGGTCGACTGGGCAAAGGCGTCACGAACACTGGCTACCTCGTCCGGGTTATCACTTATCGCCCGGTAGCCCAGGTTGCGCTGCTTCAGCATCACCTTAGGGCCAACACGGTGAAAACTCACCACGCGGGTATTGCCAAGTTGGTTACGATCCAGGCCAATGTCGTTACTACCCAGGCCAGCGGCAAGACTGTTTACGTAGAGGAACTCTTCGTCCATCCGATCAACTTGCAGATAGATTTTGCCCTCATCGTCGCTGTACCAAAAATCAAAGTAGCCATCCATTTTTTGGAGGCCTTCAGTTTTCACCGCAATGGTTGGCGGTTTCTTCGTGGTGCTTTTTTGGGCGCGGACGCTGGTACAGGGTAAAAGGATTAAGGAGCAAAGTAGGTAGAGGGTTGTTCTCATACTTGAAAGATTTTGATTGGGGAAGATAAGGTGTTATTCTGACGCCTTCGGTTGGGGGAACACCTAAACAGCATCAATAACGGTATACACTAATTTAAAAATCCCTTCAGAAGCGATTGCTAAATTTTGAAAAAGCATGGCCCCTCCTAAATTATTAAACATTTTTTACATACGACGATTTATCAATCGCCAAACATATCCTCGCTACTGACTTTTTCCAACAATATCATTTACGGCCATTGCCCTCAAAAACATTCTTTGCATCCTGCGGCCGCGCAAGAAAAGGCAGAACAAATACGAGGGAACCAACCTCAAATCGCCACGCCAAAAGCCTGGTTAGAAGAATGAACACGAATAAACCCACCTCGTTTTAGTCCCCCTTAAAAATGATCATGTATATTTAAAACATCTTGTTGCAACACAAATAAATTAGTCACCCTTTCAGAACAGGTAGTTTTACTTATTGGTTGTGTCGGGAATTATAGGTTATATTTGCTCAAGTAGAAATTTCATTTCTTCACACTACTCTTTGAACTCATATCTTTCTAAAAATACATCTCACTACTAATCGCCAATGTCTTATTTGGCTCCGCCGTTTTTCAACGAAAGATGAATTACAGCATAGTGCAGCGATGCTTAACAACTTATTTATTTTTATTTGAGAGATTGCTAAATCAATTCCCCTTCGGGCATAAGCTCGCTGGGCTCAGATTTTTTTACGTTTTTGTAAAGTACAAACCTCAGCAAACATGGTCAAATCACTACCCTTACTTATTCTAGGGATATTGTTGTCCCTGAGCCTTTGTGGTCAGGACATACATTTTACCCAATTCATGAATACGCCATTGCAGGTCAGTCCTGGCCTGACCGGTGTCTTCTCAGGCAACACCCGGGTTGGGGCAACGTACCGCTCTCAGTGGAATGATGTACCGGTTCCGTACCGCACATTCTCCGTCTTTGCAGACCACAAGTTTGTCTGTGGCCGAGAAAATCCTGGTTTTTGGTCGGTTGGCCTTGCGCTGAATCACGATCGGGCAGGAGACTCCCGGCTAACGCTGATGAATCTGGGGGGTTATGCTTCTTATACCCAACCGCTGAGTAAACGAGCCATCTTAACGGTGGGGGCAAACCTGGGCTTAGGCCAGCGCGGTTTTGATACTGACGATCTTCGTTCCGACAGTCAGTTCGATGACGGCATCGGTGCCTTCAACCCCAGCTTGAGATTAGACAATGAGTTTGACCGAACGAGCTTGATTTTCTTTGACCTTGGGCTCGGGGCCAACTTGCGCTTACAAGCTGAGCAGCGCCATAGATCGCGTGAAAACAAGGACAAGCGCAACCGCGTAG
This sequence comes from uncultured Lewinella sp., assembly GCA_964410795.1. Classification (GTDB taxonomy): domain Bacteria; phylum Bacteroidota; class Bacteroidia; order Chitinophagales; family Saprospiraceae; genus Neolewinella. The sequence continues at coordinate 9,193 of CAYPIM010000091.1, forward strand.
ACCTAGGTTTTGGCTTACACCACCTCAGCCGGCCTAACATGAGCTTCGTTGACGACCAAAAGGTTAACCTGCCTATGCGCCTTGCGCTTTATGGTGATGGGGTACTTCAGGTGGCAGATGCCTGGGACCTTCGGCTTGGGCTTCAGGCTCAATTCCAAAACGCCTATACCGAGTATGTCGGAATTGGAGGTGCTAAGTTTCACATGAACCGCCAACGCGGTAAGGAATTTGCTATTATGGCAGCAGTGGGGCTTCGCTTCAACGAGTTCTCTGATGCCTGGTTCCCGATGCTGGAACTTCAGTTCCGTGAACAACTACGGGTAAGCGCCAGCTACGACGTCAATGTTTCTGACTTTCAGGTTGCCACCAACCGTAATGGTGGTTTCGAGCTTAGTGTACGCTATCTCTTCAGGAACATCTGCCCTATCCCGAACGTCAAGTTCTGCCCTCCATTTATTTAATCCACACCCTAATTCAACTAAGTATGCAAACGCTAAATAAATATATCTGGCCGCTCGTCCTTATGCTGTCCATGACTACGGGGCTGTGGGCTCAATCACAGCAGCAGTTTATTGACGCCGCCGAAACGTATTACCAATACGGCGACTTCGCCAACGCCGCCTTTCACTTCGGTGAAGCCATGGAATTTGACACCACCGATCAAAGCCTGCGCTTCCGGCGCGGTGAAAGCAACCTCCATTACCGTGCCTACGAACGGGCGTTAAAGGACTTTGCGAGGATTGAAATGGACGGTGCTTCCTCCGAATTCCCTCGTCTCCCCTACTTACAGGGTAAAGCCGCACAGCCACTTGGCTTTTATGATGCAGCGATCGATCACTTCTCCCGCTTCTTATCTAACCCTGGCAATGCTCCTGAAGACGAAATAGAAGATGCTGAACGGCAGCTGAGTAATTCCAACTGGGCGAAAGATGTAGTAACTAAATACAACGAAGAAGTAGCAGCAGGTACACAGGATAAGATCTTCCCTATTCATTACACCGGCGTTAATACCCGCTACGATGATTTTGGTCCTACTTTTGAACGCAATCAGTTTTATTTCTCCTCACTGCGGTTCCGCGTGGAGAAAGACAGCATCAAGCCCAAGCGAAAAGTTGCGCGCATTCTACGGAGGGCATCTGCAGGAAACGCTGCTTTAAACCAACAACTTCCGGAAAGTATTAATCAGAAGAACCGCACTGCAGCTCATAGCGCCTTCTCTTCAGACGGATCAACGGTTTACTTTACCTACTGTGAATACTTACCCGACACGCTCTTGATGCGTTGCGACCTTTACTCCGCCCCCGTTAGTGCCAACGGTGATTGGGGGACACCACAGAAACTCAGTATTAATGCGGAGGGTGCAAACAATACGCACCCCAACGTAGGGCAACATCCCGACGGGTCAGAACACCTTTACTTCGCTTCCGACCGTAGTGGTGGCGAGGGCATGCATGATCTTTACCGGGCCGCTATCGGAGAAGATGGCTCCCTCGGAGCAGTGGAACCACTTACGCAACTCAATACGCCATTTGACGATGTCACGCCCTTCTATTACGCTCCCCAGCGCGAGCTTTATTTCAGTACCGACGGGCGTAACACCATCGGGGGCTTGGACCTTTACCGTTCGAGTATAAATGGAACCGACTGGATGGCCCCCGTCCACCTTGGACTCCCCTCCAATAGTAGCTTCAACGATGTATACTACACCCGCATACCGGAACTCGACACCGCTTACTTTGCTTCCAATCGGCATACCGCTGAGGCCATATTCTGGGACGAGGACGAAGATGTCTGTTGTAATGATATTTACAAAGTAGAGATTGAGAAGATATGCTATGAAGTAACCACCTGGCACGCCATAACCAAGGATGCGCTGAATGGCACTACCGTAACCTTTTACGAAGAACTTCCCAACGGAGAGCGCGTAGAGCTCGCTGTAGCAACCCATGCCGAAGATAACCTTTACAGCTTCGAAATTGAAAAAGGGCGTAAGTACGGCGTAACGGCTACCAAGCGGGGCTTTAAAGGAGATGAGACTACTGTAGACTTCACATTGCCGACCATGTCGAAAAATTCGGAGGAGTGTATTAAGTCAGAACTGTACCTCCCTCCCCCCACGATTATCCTGGAAGTTCTCACCCTCAACAAACTCGATCGTTCCGCGCTTAACGGCTGTACGGTTGACATCTCATCGGGAGTGAACAGCGAAGGCCCGTTCCTATTCTTCGCCAATGATACCAAGCCTGATAGTAATTTCTATACCTACAAAATCGAGCTGGAAAGCTACTACAGAATCTTCGGCACCAAAGAGGGTTACACCTCCGATAGTGCCATGGTGGATACACGCGGACTCTTCATCCTTAATGATACGATCATTAAGCGACAACTTCTGCTTGAACCTGAGTTGCCCGACGCATGTGATATTGAACCAACGGTTTTCTTCCACAACGACCGGCCAATCAAAGGCAACCCGCACACTATTACGTCGGCCAACTACGAAACCACCTACAATACTTACGTTGGGACCCATAAACCCAAGTACTATAATATTTGGGGTAAGAAATCCGCTGTCCGTGAAGAACAATTAGATGCCTACTTCAGCGAAGTGGATAAAGGGCAGAAAGACCTCGAGGATTTTGCAGCCATGCTAAAAGATTACCTATCAAAAGATGGTAGCCTGACGGTAACGCTTCAGGGCTTTGCCAGCCCGCTTTCCAACGGACCTTATAATGATAGGTTGAGTGCTCGCCGTTGCATCAGTGTTATCAACTACTTATGGGCCTACGAAGGTGGCGTGTTACAGCAGTACATGAGCGATGCCGTAATCGTAATGTTCACGAAAGGATACTCCATCCCGTCTAGCTATAAGGGTATCCCTGTCGTCAAGTACACCGGAGCTACAGCTCCGGCTCAGAGTGGAAAATCACTGGTCTTTGACATTAAGCCCGGGGGCGAAGTCCCCGTTGGGTCGAAACCCGGCTTAGTAGATACTGGGACCGACAGTGTTTACAGTCCCGTAGCTAGTGCGCAACGCTATGTGGAAATTAAGGTCGAAGGTTGTGGTAATCGACCTGGTAAAGATCAACCTGAAGCAAATACCCGGGAATACTAACCAAAGATGCCGCTTTTAATTCTCTACCACATCTAAAAAAGACAAACAACATGAAGTTTGTAAAAAATATACTTTTCTCTTCGCTGCTGCTGAGCGCCTTATTTGTGGCCTGGCCGGGGCAGGGAGTTTATGCCCAGGGAGAAGGCGTACAATTACTCCTTGAACCCGGTACCGGGGTCGACACCAGCAAAATTATGCTGGGTATAAACGATGATGATTATGGTAATTTCGCCACCTTCAACCCTGTAATAAGTGATGATAGTAGTCGCTTAATTATTGAGACAGCAAATATGGAGGAAGTTATCCGTATTGGCCTTTCTGCCGGAGAACTAATAAATTCTAGCGGAAACACTGTGTTCGCTGAATACCAGTATCAAATTCGTGATATGGAAGATGGCTCAATAGTATCCGGGCCCCATACCATTACTAACTCCAACGCTAACATTACAGATTGGGCTAGTGCTAAATATGCTCCTGGTGATGGAGGCTATTCCGTCAGCGACCCAATCTTCACCTACCGACCAGGAAAGAAAGGCGCGTTCAGCCTTGAATTTAGAAGAAGGGTTGGTCGTCAAAACTTTTTCATTCCTAACTGGAATTTTACGGTAGTTGACCCAACAATAAATACCTCAGATTCCATAAGGACCGGTCGGCTATGGTCAAAAAACTGGTCGTTCCGTACTCCAGGAACTGGAACTAGTACTAACTCCAATGACCCCGATTACTGTCTGTGGGATCGCACATTCGGCGGCGACTTTTATTCCTACACATCGGATAGCCTCGTGTCAGTTGTCGATTTTGCAGGTACTAATATGCGCGGTCTGTCTTTTAATATTGCCTTTAACAGTACCGGACCAGGTACGACGGGAAATTTGCTGGAAGACCGTAGGTCCGTTGAAAACGTTAATGCTACGGATAATGCTGCTGAACACAGGATTTTCCTCTCTAATCCAGATCCTGCTTTATTTCCCAGTACAACTAGTGAATGCGCAACGGTAGAGGTAGATGATGATGAGCTGAGTTGTATTGAAGGTCTGTTTTGTATTCCGATTATCGTTTCTGCCCCCGGCCAGGTGGAACTTTCCTGGGTCAGGGGAGAAGATGATGAAATACCGATTGGCTTGTCAAATTTCCCCAGTAGCGTTTTCCCCGCCAGCGGACCTCTGGACACTTGCGTAGCTATTACCGTACTCGACAGCTTAGATGATGACGCTAGCTCACTACGTTTAAGGGTCACCTATTCACGGGGGGCTCAACACTGGGCGGCCTATGACGTAGAATTCCTGGATAAGGGATTCTGTGTAACAACCGATTTACCCGAATCCTGCATGAACATCTCGGGTTTCGAAAGTGGAAACGACAGATTATACTGGGATGATTCTCAGATTATTGGCTCTCCTGGCACCACTGAAGGAATAGAGGTAAGCACTTTAGAGGGAGCTACTTGTGACACTGAACTCAGAAGTTGGGGTGCTTTCACCCTAGGCAACCAAACGGATTGTTCAAATGTCCAAGATGAACTTACCGTTGGCTACGGTGACAAGTCAACCCTTAATACCTGGTGGTTCGCTTATCGTCAGGAACTTGACATTGTAGAATTCCCCCTACCCAGTGTAGGTATTCTTGGCCCTGAAGTTTCCTGTTCAAATTCCACCGTCGTATACCGCGCCGACGTATCAGGCTTTAATGAAATGAATACTTTAACCTACACCTGGTCAGGCCCCAACGGTATAACTAGTGATGCGGACACCATTCTCGCTGGTTCCCCTGGAGAATATTGTGTCACCGTGACCAATGAGAATGGCTGCGCACGCAGTAACTGCAAGACGCTATCTATCGGCGCAGGAGTTACTCCTGACGTCTCCGTTTCCGACTCGGAAGTAGTAGCCTGTTCAAACGAAACAGTTGAATTAAGTGTAATCAATAATGACCCTGGTGCCACTTTATCATTTGAGTGGACACCAGCGAGCGCATTTGTGGATAATACGTTGGCCACGCCCGACTATTTAGAGGAACAAGGAACCCAAGATGTAATGGTTCAGGTAGTAAATAGCGTATCAGGATGTGATACTACGCTGAACGTTAGCATCACTATAATCCCTCCTCCGACCATTAACGCCTCGGTGATTTTCGACGACATCTGTACACCCATAGACACCCTCCGGGCCACCGTAACCGGTGACGCTACCGTGGAGTGGCTAAATGAAGCAGGTGAAGTTGTAGGTTCCGGGCTCGAACTCATCACCAATACCCAACAAGGCAATACCATCTTTACCGCCCGAGCTACCGATGAAGACTGCGACCTGGTCGTAGAATCCGAACCATTAACCGTTCAGTTTGAACCCGTAGACATCACCCTAAACGGACCGACAGGAGCAGTATGTGCGAACGAAGAAGTAATGCTGAGCGTAACCAACAATGACAGCCCCCGCGATATCCTGACCTACGTCTGGACCCCGGCTGATGCCTTCGAAGACAATACCCTGGCTACCCCCAACTACCTCGAAAGCATGGGCGGCCAAACCGTAACCGTTACGGCAACCAACCAGTTTGGCTGTGTCGATAGCCGCACCATCGAGGTTTCGATTCTCGACTCTATTGATGTAGAAGCTACCGTTGTCTTCGACGACATCTGTACGCCCATAGACACCCTCCGGGCTACCGTAACCGGTGATGCTACCGTGGAATGGCTCAATGAAGCAGGCGAAGTTGTAGGTACCGGGCTCGAACTCATTACCAACACCGAGCAAGGCAACACCATCTTTATCGCAAGAGCGACCAACGAAGACTGTGACCTGGTTGTATTGTCTGAACCACTAACCGTTCGCTACGAACCCGTAGACATTACCCTGAACGGCCCAACTGGCTCAGTATGCGCCAACGAAGAAGTGATGCTAAGCGTAACCAACGACGACAGCCCCCGCGACACCCTGACTTACGTCTGGGAACCCGCAAGTGCGTTCGTGGACAACACCCTGGCAACACCGGATTACATCGAAAGCATGGGCAGCCAAACCGTAACCGTTACAGCAACCAACCAGTTTGGCTGTGTCGATAGCCGCACCATCGAGGTTTCGATTCTCGACTCTATTGATGTAGAAGCTACCGTTGTCTTCGACGACATCTGTACGCCCATAGACACCCTCCGGGCTACCGTAACCGGTGATGCTACCGTGGAATGGCTCAATGAAGCAGGCGAAGTTGTAGGTACCGGGCTCGAACTCATTACCAACACCGAGCAAGGCAACACCATCTTTATCGCAAGAGCGACCAACGAAGACTGTGACCTGGTTGTATTGTCTGAACCACTAACCGTTCGCTACGAACCCGTAGACATTACCCTGAACGGCCCAACTGGCTCAGTATGCGCCAACGAAGAAGTGATGCTAAGCGTAACCAACGACGACAGCCCCCGCGACACCCTGACCTACGTCTGGGAACCCGCAAGTGCGTTCGTGGACAATACCCTGGCTACACCGGATTACCTCGAAAGCATGGGGGATCAAACCGTTACCGTTACGGCAACCA
>CAYPIM010000091.1:15932-22239 GCA_964410795.1 uncultured Lewinella sp.
AAGTGATGCTAAGCGTAACCAACGACGACAGCCCGCGCGACACCCTGACCTACGTCTGGGAACCCGCAAGTGCATTCGTCGACAACACCCTGGCAACACCGGATTACCTCGAAAGCATGGGGGATCAAACCGTTACCGTTACGGCAACCAACCAGTTTGGCTGTGTGGATAGTCGCACCATCGAGGTTTCGATTCTCGACTCTATTGATGTAGAAGCTACCGTTGTCTTCGACGACATCTGTACGCCCATAGACACCCTCCGGGCTACCGTAACCGGTGATGCTACCGTGGAATGGCTCAATGAAGCAGGCGAAGTTGTAGGTACCGGGCTCGAACTCATTACCAACACCGAGCAAGGCAACACCATCTTTATCGCAAGAGCGACCAACGAAGACTGTGACCTGGTTGTATTGTCTGAACCACTAACCGTTCGCTTCGAACCCGTAGACATTACCCTGAATGGCCCAACTGGCCCAGTATGTGCCAACGAAGAAGTGATGCTAAGCGTAACCAACGACGACAGCCCGCGCGACACCCTGACCTACGTATGGGAACCTGCAAGTGCATTCGTGGACAACACCCTGGCAACACCGGATTACATCGAAAGCATGGGGGATCAAACCGTTACCGTCACAGCAACCAACCAGTTTGGGTGTGAGGACACACGCAGTATCGACATCACTATTCAGGACCCCATTAGCTTGGAGGCTGAAATAGTTGCTCAAGACGATTGTACACCCGCTGTAAATTTATTAGCAACCTTAACGGGTGATGCTATCGTGGAGTGGCTAGATGAAGATGGCAACGTTGTTGGTACAGGACTGGAACTAATGACGACATCAGAAGAGGGCGTATCAACCTTCACAGCCCGCGCCATTAACGCGGCGTGTATGGATACCGTATTCTCAGACCCCCTGACTGTTCGTTTTGAGCCGGTAAACATTATTATTGAGGAGGTCTGTACAATAAACAGCGTGGAGTTAAGCGTGATCAACAATGACCCCAACGATAACCTGACCTTCCAGTGGAGCCCCGCTAATGCTTTCGTAGATCCCACCGTGGCGGCACCTGACTACCTGGAAGAGTTCGGCCAGCAAACAGTGTCCGTAACTGCAACTAATCAGTTTGGTTGTGAGGATACCCAGTCGCTAAACATAAGCTGTGAGTTTGACATGTGTATGCCAGATGATGTTTACCTCCCCAACTTCTTTTCCCCCAACGGCGATAATACTAACGATGTAATTCGCCTGCGGAGTAATTTCCTTGAAGAACTAACGGAAGTAGAACTTATGATTTACAATCGTTGGGGAGAAGAGATCTTCCGCACTACCGACAAATTTGCCGAATGGGACGGCACCTTCAATGGAGAGCAACTGGCTCCTGATGTCTATGGCTACTGGCTACGCTTTTCCTGCCCTGGCGAACAGGAGACAATCCGGAAGGGCAACATCACCCTGATGCGCTAAACCATTTCATTGACGAGATTGTAAAGGACGCCTTATAAATAGACTTTCTCGTACTATCGACGGCCTTCGCAAAGTTTTGCGAAGGCCGTCGTTTTGGTACTCGTTGTAGTTATTCGTCAGCCGGGCTACTAAGTGAAACTAATGTCTACCCCATCTCACTACTCAACGCAACAAAGCCGACCCCAAACACATTTGAAAAGATAGTATTTTACATTTCTTACTTTAAATTTAAACAGATTGAAAAAGCGTCATTTTTTAGTAGTGTTTCTTACATTTTCTTTTGTTTTATCCACTCCATTCAAGGCCCAAAGTAGCCACCTCTTCTTCGTGAAACCTGGCGCTAGCGGAAGCGGAAGTTCCTGGGCCAATGCGAGTGGCGATTTGTCTACAATTCTCAAGAAAGCCCATTCCGACGATGTAATATGGGTGGCAGCAGGCAAGTATCTGCCAAGCCAGAGAGGCGATCGAAAGGCGAGTTTTGTCATTCCCGAAGGTGTAAAGATCTATGGCGGTTTTGCCGGGCATGAAACGCGGCTTAGCGCACGCAGCTTATCCAAAAACCCAACGATTCTTAGTGGAAACATTGGCAACTCTGGCAACTCTGCGGACAACAGCTATACGGTCGTTCGCTTTCATTCCGTATCACCAAGAACCGTGCTTGATGGCTTCATTATTCGTGACGGAAAAGCCAATGGACAAACCAAGACCGTAGCTCCGAATATTTGCGGAGGTGGCATTTTTTTGGAGGCCGCCTCTCCTACAATTCGCAACTGCGTCCTTAGCGACAACTCTGCGCTCCACGGTGGTGGCATGTATGCTTATGCTCCCAAAAACAGGAGTGCTCCAAAATTAGAAAACTGCGTTTTTAACAATAACCGCGCCGAGTTGTACGGTGGAGGGCTATGTAATGATGGCGAGCAGGGCGTTTGCGCACCTACGCTTTATAATTGCCGCATTCTTAAAAACCAGGCGCTCTACGGTGCAGGAATAGCAAATCAAGGACGAGGAGGAAGCTGCATTGTTCTTTTGCGTGACTGTCAGTTCCAGGAAAATTTCGCCGACCTGCGCGGCGGAGCTATTCTAAACAGACCCACCAATAGTGAAAAAGGAAAAGTTGTATTTGAAGCTTGTTCTTTCAGGGGCAATATGTCCACAATAGGGCGAGACACCGACGAGAGGCCCTATAAATCTGGGAGCGGCACCTTAGTTTTCTGACGGCTACTTTAGGAGAGGGCAAAATTCCACAATCAGGGCGCGGCCGCAGGTGCAGGGTAAGATGATCAAGAAGCAACGTACTGACTAAATTAATGCCCTGTTGCTGGTTTAGTTTGCCCCATTGCCTACAGTATTGCGTGTGGTTTACTCTCCTTCAAAACCATCATTGCACCTGCGCACGCGCCGCCCAAGTAAAACACATGTAGTATCTTAAGCCCCTAACGAATCCACCCAAACCAAACTTCATTCATGAGAACGCTACTATCTTTCCTTGTTCTTCTCCTGGCCTTGCCCCTGGCTGCACAGGATAAAAAGGACGCCCCCGAAACCCTTGGCGGTTTCAGCCTCCGCAACGTAGGCCCGGCCTTCGTCTCCGGCCGTATTGCCGACATTGCCGTGCACCCCAAGCACGAAAATACCTGGTACGTTGGCGCCGCCTCCGGCGGCCTCTGGAAAACCAAGAACGCCGGCATTACCTGGAAGCCGATCTTCGACAGCCAAAAATCCTTTGCCATCGGCTGCATCACCATCGATGAGCGCAACCCAGCCACCGTTTGGGTGGGTACGGGCGAGAACGTAGGCGGCCGCCACATCGCCTGGGGCGATGGCATCTACCGCTCCGACGACGCCGGCGCGAGCTGGAAGAACATGGGCCTGCCCAACTCCGAGCACATCTCCAAAATCATCGTTCACCCGGACAACAGCGACGTCGTCTGGGTAGCTGTACAGGGGCCCCTCTGGAGCAAGGGCGGCGACCGTGGCCTCTACAAAACCACCGACGGTGGTAAAAACTGGAAGAAAACCCTCGGCAACGACGAATGGACCGGTGCAACTGACCTACTCATTGACCCTCGCAACCCCGACTTGCTTTACGCTGCGACCTGGGATCGTCACCGTACGGTAGCCGCCTACCTCGGCGGCGGCCCTGGCTCCGGCATCCACCGCAGCCGCGATGGCGGTGAGACCTGGGAAAAAATTGAATCCGGCATCCCCGGTTCGAATCTTGGTAAAATCGGTCTGGCCATCAGCCCACAGGATCCTGATGTCATCTATGCTGCCGTTACCCTCGATCGCCGCAAGGGCGGTGTCTACCGGTCTGCCAACCAGGGCTCCAGCTGGCGCAAAATGTCCAACGCCGTCTCCGGCGGTACCGGGCCTCACTATTACCAGGAGCTCTACGCCAGCCCCCACGCTTTTGACCGCCTTTACCTCATGGACGTTCGCGTGCAGGTCTCCGACGACGGCGGAAAGAACTTCCGCCGCATGAAGGAAAGCCGTAAACATTCCGACAACCACGCCCTTGTCTTTCGCAAAGACGACCCCAACTACCTCCTTGTCGGTACCGACGCCGGGGTCTACGAAAGCTATGACCTGGCCGAAAACTGGCGCTTCATCGATAACATGCCGCTGACTCAGTACTATAAAGTAGCTGTAGACGACCGCGAGCCTTTCTACCACATCTTCGGTGGAACACAGGACAACGGCTCCCACGGTGGCCCAAGCCGGACCGACTCCGACGCTGGAATCCGCAACGGCGACTGGTACAAAACACTCTTCGCCGACGGCCACCAATCCGCCACCGAGCCCGGCAACCCGGACATCATCTATGCCGAAACCCAGCAGGGTGGTCTCCACCGCGTTGACCTTAAAACCGGTGAACCCGTAATGGTTCAGCCTCAGGCCCGCGCCGGAGACCCCCACGAACGCTTCAACTGGGATGCCCCGATCGTGGTCTCCAGCCACGACCCCAAGCGCCTTTACTTCGCCAGCTACCGCGTCTGGCGCTCCAACAGCCGGGGAGATGACTGGGAGCCGATCTCCGGAAACCTGACCCGCAACGAAGAACGCATCGCGCTGCCCATCATGGGCGGCATCCAGAGTTGGGACAACCCGTGGGACATCTACGCCATGTCTAACTACTCCACCATCACCTCACTGGCGGAGTCAAAAACCAACGAAAACGTCGTTTGGGCTGGTACCGACGATGGCATCCTGCAGTTCACCACCGACGGTGGCGAAAATTGGAACCGTATCTGGGTAAAAGACTTGCCGGGCGTCCCTGAGCGGGCTTTCGTGAACGACATCAAGGTAGACCTCTACGACGAAAACACCGTCTACGTTTCTATGGACAACCATAAAGAAGGTGATTTCAAGCCCTACCTCTTCAAGAGCGATAACATGGGCAAAAGCTGGACCAACCTCGGCGAGAGCCTACCCTACGGTACGCTAGTTTGGCGCCTGGTGCAAGACCACGTTTCGGAGAGCCTGCTCTTTATCGGAACGGAAAACGGCATCTACGTTTCCATGAACAGTGGCAACGCCTGGAAAAAGCTGGCCGGTAGCCCGACCATCCCCTTCCGCGATCTCGCCATTCAGAAGCGGGAAAACGACCTCGTAGGTGCCAGCTTCGGCCGTAGCTTCTGGGTGCTCGACGACTATGCTCCGATGCGGGAAATGACCGTTGGAAAAATGGAAGACGACGAAGGTGCACTCTTCAGTGTACGCGACGCCTGGTGGTATTCGCCGCGCAACAACGACCCCGGTGTCGGCGCGCAGAAGTACGCCGCTAAAAATCCTGATTTCGGCGCCGTCTTCACCTACAACCTGAACACCGAGTTCAAGAGTAAAAAAGCCCTGCGCAAAGAGATGGAAAAAGAAGCCAAGAAAGAAGGTAAGCCCATCACCTTTGCTGGGTACGACGTCATCGACGCAGAGAACGACGAGCGTAAGCCCAAAATCTGGCTTACGGTAATGGATGCAGATGGCAACATCGTCCGTAAAATCAGTCGGCCCATGAAAAAAGGCATCCAGCGTGTAGCCTGGGACCTCAGTTACCCATCTACCTGGGCCATCAGACCGGGCCAAAGTGGTGGTAGCCGTTGGAGTGGAGGCTCCATGGCTCCTCCTGGAAAATACTCCGTTACCCTTAGCAAGGAAGTAAACGGAAAAGTGACCCAGCTCGATGGCCCCGTCAGCTTCAACGTGAAGCCGTTGCACAAAGCGACCGTCCCCGGCGCCGATGCAGCGACCCTGGTTGCCTACCGCGATAAAGTGAAGGAGGTACAGGATATGATGGCGATGGGTCAGGAGAAGCTGGAGGATCTGGAAAAGCAGGTCAAGTCCATGGAAACCGCCCTCAACCGTTCCGCCATTGCCCCGGGTGCGCTGAACGAGACTGTTTACGCTTTACAGGATGAAGTCCGCACCCTCAGCCGCATGATGGAAGGCAGCCCCTCACGCGATGAAGTAGGCGAAAAAGCGCCACCTACCGTGAGTGATCATTTCTTCGCCGGTTACCGTGGCCTTTCCACCACCTACGGCCCAACACCAAACATGGAGCGGAGCCTGGGCATCGCCAAAGACATGGTGATGGAAGTAATGCCGAAGATCGAAGCCCTAGTGGCTAAGTTACCGGAGCTGCGCAAGCAACTGAAAGCCGCTGGTGCGCCGTACATGATCGGTACTGGTGAGCGGTAGGTTGCCCGGCCTTCAGGCCGTGCAAGTTCATCAGCCTTCAGGCTGATGCGTCATTTAATTGGAGCGTGAGCGCAACTCACGCTCCAATCTTTTTTATGGATGCTGGTTGTTTTTAGGGCGGCGGGGCGCAGGTGCAGGGTGGGTTGAGG
>CAYPIM010000092.1:0-7216 GCA_964410795.1 uncultured Lewinella sp.
CTTCATTCCCATTCCCATCCCTAAAGCCATAGAAGAATGGCATGGTACCAATATCATCACAGGACACTTCACCCATGGGCCCTCCAACACTAGTGGGGGCAGCAGCACAGTTGTCCATGAAGGAAACCAAAACATTTTCAATACCCCAGTTTCCATCAGCGGATGCCTCACCGTTTTCATCTAAGAATATGGTAGCATCCTGGCAGACAACTGTTGGCGGGGTAGAGTCATTAGCCATTACCGTATAGTTACAGGAAGCCGTAAGGCCGGCAACATCAGTCACTAAAATGGTAATGGTATTCAACCCAAGAGGTAAGGGGACCTCTAAATCAGTTGTGAAATCACCTTGGAAATCTCCATCAAAAACGCCATTAAAGAGTTCGTTACCCATCTCATCAAAATAGGTTTCTTCGATAGAAGCGACAGCACAATTATCAGCAACGGTATAAAGACCAGCACTACCGAGATACTGACAATCATCCCCGACCCTGACGGTATCGTTAGTACAGTTGATAAGGGTTGGTCCAAGATTGTCCACTACCGTAATTGTAGCCGTACAAGTAGCGGCTGTATTGCCACTAAGGTCTTGCACGGTAATATCGTACTCGATAGGCGTTCCGAGGTCGCTACAATCAACCGGAAAAGCCTGATCAAAGGGAGCGAAATCTACGCCTGAGCATTCATCCGTTGCCGTGAACAAGTCCAACTCAATGTAACCACCATTACCCATATCATTCAGGGGGGCTTCAATATCAAGGCAGGTTACTACTGGCGGTATTGTATCCTGAAGCGTAAAGGTTTGGACGCACTCGGCTGTCCGGTCACAAGCATCAGTTGCAGTTACCGTGAAGGCGTAGGTTGTACCAGGCTCGCCGGGCGCGCCGGTGATTACGGGATCAGAGACCGTCACAACTGCATCATCACCGCAGGAGGCTGTCGTCATCACCAGACTTAAATCTACTTCAGGAACAACACCACAATCAACAAGACTATCAGCCGGGCAGCTTATGGTAGGGCCGTCGTTGCTTAAGGTAAATGTCCTGTTGGTAGCAACTTCCTGCCCCGGAAAACAAGGGGAGGTTGCCGTATAGGTAAAGGTGTAGGTTGTTCCGTCACATCCGGGCTCTCCGACAATGACGGGATCCATGGTCATGGTCATTGATACGATACCACAATTGATACCAACAACTACGTCGCTCTCAACGGGCACTGGAACATTCTCCGCGCAGGTGACGGTTGTATCAGCAGATCCCACGAGGGCAATATTAAGGAAGGAAGAACTGATCGTAAAGATTTGCGTACAACTAGCCGTTTGGCCGTTACCAAGCGTCGCGGTGTAAGTGTATTCGTAGGTAGTCCCCGTACAGTTCGGTTCGCCGGTAATAACCGGGCCATCAACGGTGACCGTTGCGGATGAACAGGACACGACAGTAGCATCAGCTTCATCAACCATAATTTCATCAGAACAGGAGACAAGTTGATTACCAGGGCAGGTAATCGAAACACCATCAGAGACCGTCACCATCGCGGCACAAGTAGTCGTCAGGGAAGAATTATCCGTTACCGTCAGGGTTACCGAATTAGGATTGGTAGCGATATCGTCGCAAGTGAATGTATTGGGGCTAACGGAGAATTCGGCGATACCGCAATTATCCATAGAGCCGCCGTCTACTGCGTTAGAGTCAATAGTAACCGTACCGTTTTCATCGAGAAAGACCACAATATTCTGACATACCGCGTCCGGCGGAGAAATATCTGTATTATTAAGTGTAAAGCGACAAGTATCCGATGCATTTCCAGCAGCGTCCGTCGCCACCAGCTTGATCTCAAACATGCCTACACCAAGCATAGTACCAGTTGGAGGGATTTGCACAATTGTGGGATCCGAAGTGGTACAATTATCAGTTACGGTGATAAACGGTGAGTAATCAGGAGTAGCATTCAGACAGCTAAAACCTACAACGCCATCCGATAAAGTTGTTGGGCAGCCAGTAATAATCGGTGCTTCTGCATCCGGAGTGCTTGTGCAATTACAGTCAATATCCTGCGTATCCGTTGTACACGGATCACCATCGTCACAAGCCATCATGCAGCGCATACTTTGCGTACCAGAACCAGTCGCCATGCCCATTTCGGTGTCGCAGAAACCAGACCCTGTGTAAGCACTAAACGAAGAGGAGGGCGGGTTTGGAGAAGAAGCTTCGGTGCTCGTAAAGAGCACGGCCATACCTGCGTTTATTTCGCGCACCTCCCAATTCATGGTAGTCGCGTTGTACAGTACTTCGAGGCTCTGGGCAATGTTGCGGTAAATATTTCTACCCGTAGCATCCGTACCATCAAGGGTAAGGACGATCGGATCAGCCCCGAGGCAAGCAGACTCAATCAAGAAGCCATCGGCTGTATTCGGATTATCGTCACAATCATCGGGAATACCATCCATGTCCATGTCTGCACCATCGTCGAAGCCGGGGCATACGTCATTATCGTCGCATACCATATCCATATCCGTGTCTCCGTTGAGCGCAACACAAGGGTCACTGCCCGCTGTTGTTTGCGTACTGGGCCCCGTTACCGTAAGTGAGGAAAATCCGTCACAGAAACTTGTGGTAGCACTCCAGGTAGCAGTATTGCTATCAGGAGGGTTAGGGCTAAATACGTTTGGCCCGGTAGTAAACAGAATGTTCGTGGGCACACCGATCTCGGATATCACCCAAGCCCCTGTTCCCAGGTCGTAGCGGAGTTCAACACCAACGATGCTGCCCATAGCGTTTGGTTGTTCCGCAAAAGTGTTCCGCCCGCTTCCGTCCTGGCCGGATATAGCAAAGCTTATTCCGTTTCCTAGACAGTCACTATCAATAGTGATGTCCGCCTGGGCCGAGAGCGGCCCAAACAAACAGAAAAGCAGACTTGATAGAAAGTAAATCTTCTTCATGGAAATTATGATTGAGTAACTTTATAAGATTTGGTCGTTAAAAACACAAAATATAAAACAAGGTCGTTGGCGGCTCAGCAAGCGCACCTGAGGTCTTAAAAGCTGATTTTCAGCACTTTATGAACATGATAAAACGAGAAGAATTGCAAGAGACTTACCGGATCTCTTGAAATCAAAGCTCTTTAAGTGGTGTCAAGTTCATAGTGTGCTGAAAACAGAAAACAATAATCAAACGTAAAGTTAACCTTTTCGGGCAATTATTCCGCACTCATTTTGGAGTTTGAGGATATCCCGGTCGCGTAGTTTATCATTGGGTAATACCATGCACTGCCGCATTTCGTCGGCGTGGGCGGGGGTAATACCATCCAGGTTTTCAAGTTGATTTCTGGAAGCACACAACATCTGAAGTTTGGTCAGTCCCTGAATTGGCAACAGTGTAGTGAGGGCGTTGTCCTGTACGTACAACTCCATCAATTCCTTATTCCCTTCAATCCCCGCCAAAGAGGTCAGCTGGTTGTTCTGGACAAAAAGATTGCGTAAGGTGGTGGAATTGGTCAATTCCTTTAACCCGGTCAGGGCCATATCCGTAACGGAAAGAAAAGAAAGCTTCTGCATTGATTGAAGCCCCGACAAATTCGTCAATTCGAAGCTTAGGTTGGAAAACTGAGCTTTTGGTCCGGCAAGCCGGATGTTTTCTGCGTCCCGATACACATAGATCAGGTCATCATCTCCTGGTGTATCTTTTATTTTTCCTAAGCGCAACACGCCTTCATTAAAGGCGAGTTGCCACTGCTCCTCCAGCCCGCTCCACCATTGGTGGGCGAGCTGGAGGACGTGATCAGTATGATGGGTAGTAGTATTCAAACTCTTACCTTTTCTAGTTGCGGGAAGGGAAGATGCCCACGAGCGCAATACAGTAACGAATTACGAGGTAAGGCTGCATGTTGTTGAAGGAGGTGTTGGCAGCACCTGCGAGAGCACTACTCAATCCAGCCAATCTTCCTGTACCCGGACCAGCTGCGGTGAAGATGGTTTCTCCCAATGAGTTAGCAGCAATGTAGGCTCCGTCGCCCGTGCCTACCGTTCCGGGGCCTGAACCAAGTGCAAGCTGGGTCTGAACGCTTATATTTGGCAGGTTACTTGCAACAAGCGTTGTGTCTTGCGCTCCGCTCCGCTGGCCTTGTGGGCGAGGAGTAAGGCCAGGTCCGGTACCAGCATGTAATGCTACCCGGCCACGCAGGTCAGGCAGCGCAAAGGTGGTGCGGCCATCGCCACCATAAGTGGTGCCAAGTAGCGAGAAGAGGGCGGTGTTTTGAGAAATGGGGAGCAATTGACCATCACAGTTAGCATAGCCACGAGGGGCGAAATTCCATCCGCCCATGATGATTTGTCCGATAAATGATTCCATAATATGGGTATTTAGTAATTAGTTTAAAAGGTAAAACAACAAAGTTTGGAGGTTCACCAGGTTATAATTTTAAAATTTATGCCATTACCCTTGTTACTACGCGTTCGCCCGTGCGCCGCAACTCAAGAAGTTGTCCGGTAAGCGAACGAAAGCGGAGGGTGGTCTCATCAGCATGCTCTATCGAGGCAATGGTCCCCAAACGGGAGCGCAAGCCTGAGGGGCCAAAACCTCCCTTCAACGTACGGTTAAAGGCAGAAAGCATTTCTCGCTGGCTTGCGTTAAGCGCAGCAGAGGGAAACGACATGGCTTGTAACCCAAGCGGTGCCGTCACAGCGGCCACGGCAAGGGTTGTGTTCGTAAGAAATTTACGTCTTTTCATGTAATAGTGTGATTAGAAAGCAGGTCAACAAGAAATAGAGGAATGTCAAAGGGCACTGATTACCGTGCCACTAAGTCGTCAGAAAGGTAAGCTTTTATCTTTATTTTGACGACTTTTTCAACTCATAACAAGTCCAAACAGGTAGTTTTACCTATGTCATTAGTCAGACTAACATACATTTTTGGTTTTCTGCTACCGTCGCCCCACCCTATCCCATACGTCTCTCGCCTAAGGCTCGACGGACCGCCTCAGGCAGCCTCGCTGCGAAACATGAGCCATCCCAAATTATTGGAATGAATTGCCATGTTTTGTAGTGACTGGTAAGAATTTTAGCGATCAGCATTCAGGCAAAACTGCTCTGAATGCTGATCGCTGATCGCTTTTTTTTGCCACAATTCCACTTATAAAAATGAGAAACTTCAAAAACACTACCCAAAGTTCGGGACGACTCATGTTAAGATCTTACCCTAGTAAGGTTTTTGTTTGCCAACGGTGACTTCTCGCACTCGAAGCGTGCTCGGCCCACTCGCGCTCAGGAGAGCGCCTCGGCCAGTGCTAGAAGCGAAAGCCTACACTTGCCTGAAAAGACCGGCTATAATCTTTATCATCGGTATTGAATTCCCGGCCTTCAACTTCTGTTTCATTGGTTAGCCTAAGGTCGTTCTCACCTCTGGTGACATCGGAGAGGCCGTGTTGGTAACGAGCCCCAAGGAACAGGCCATTGTTCAGGAAAACGCCAATGCCACCGATCAGGGCAAAATCCAGTCGGCGGTAAAGAGATGCGTCGCTGTTAGAGTTGTAGTAGGTTGAGACAACCGCCGGCAGAAAAACGTTGGTGGTACCTGGAAGCGGTGTTTCTGAGCGCGCGCCGATCCCGCCAAACCCTGCATCATCGCTAAAGTAACTTCCTTCAACGTTGAAAATAACGTCTTCACCGCGGCCAACCCGGGTTCCGGCGTAAGACATACCGCCAGAAGCGCGGCTGTTCACCAGGAAGCCCATACTTGCTCCGCCCTCAATTTCAAAAGGGCCAATCCGGTAATAGGCCATGACGGGGATATCGATGAAGCTATTAACAACATCAATTTCTCCGTCCAGCTCACCAAAACTGACCGTACCATCGGTATCGTTTTCATCCAAATACAGGTAGAAAAAAGAAGGCATATCGGTGTAGTTCTTCTGTGCTCCTTTCTGGCTATACATGAAATTAGCCTTCACCCCGAATAAGTCCGTAAAACCAAGGGCAAAGGTGGCGCCTACGTGAAAGCCGGTAGTGGCGGCAAATTCTTCGAACGTAAGGGTGCCATCGGAACTCATTTCCTGGTCACCATCAAAAGTGTTGAAGTTAAGCCCCGCACGAAAGCCGCCACTGAACTCCTGAGCGAACAGCGGAGAAAGGCAAGAAATGAGAAGCGTTGTAAGAAGAAGATTGCGCATGGTTTAAGTTCTTGGTTCTTTGGTAGAAATGCATTTTAAGGTAACACTACTGGGTGCTTTTGATTTTCAGCTTCTCCCTTAAGCGATGCCTAAGGTTCAGCGGTCCGCCTCAGGCCGCGGCGCAGCGAAAGGAAGCCCAAATATCTAGTAGCTGTTCTAAGGGCAAAGATGCGGCTTTGGCGGGAGAAGGTTGGTATATGCACAAGCAAATGTACAGACCAGGCTTTTCAGGCGCGGCCGCAGGATGCAATGTAGGTTGAAGGGCAAAGTAACATCGCGTAATCATTGCCTTTCTAAAAACAGCTCCTTGCATCCTGCGTGCGCGCCAAAAAATGACGATCGCCCAGAAAACAATCGTGAACAGCTTAAACCCATTTCGGTCCAATGGTGTTTAATCGACCGAGCGCTTTAGCTCCTTAAAAACTAAAATTATGACTCCGACCGCCACCAAGCGCCCAGTTCTGCTCTATACCGAACAAACGCCTAATCCGGAAAGCCTGAAGTTCGTCACCAACCGCATGCTCTACAACGGAACGGCAGAGTTTAAGGAAGAGGATTTCGCCCGGGAATGGTCCGCACTGGCCGCAGCCCTTTACGACTTCCCCTACGTAAAGAAGGTCTACATCGCTAACAACTACGTTACGCTGACCAAGGAGTTCAATTACAGTTGGGAAGACATAATGCTGAAACTCAAGGAGTTCCTGAAAAACTACCTGACGGAAGACAAGCCCATCATAAAAGAAGGTTTTGCGGAAGAAATCGCGCGTATTGAAGAAGAGCGCGGTGTTAGCTACGAATACGATGAGGACGATGCGGAGGCCGTGAAGCAAATCAAAGAACTGATTGACACCTACGTGAAGCCCGCCGTAGAAATGGACGGTGGCAACATCGAGTTCAAGTCTTTCCGCGAAGGCATTGTAACCGTAATCATGCAGGGGTCCTGCTCCGGCTGCCCAAGTTCTACCGTCACCCTTAAATCCGGCATCGAATCAATGCTCAAGCGGATGATGCCTCAGGTTAAAGAGGTCGTCCAGGAGATGGGATAGAGTTGCAGGTTGCA
>CAYPIM010000092.1:7316-22067 GCA_964410795.1 uncultured Lewinella sp.
ACGTCATTTAGCGATGGGTTGAGCGAAAGCCGAAGGCTGAGATCAGCCCATCGCGAATTAGATGAGTTGAGCGCTTGTAGCCGTGTACAACAATCGCACTAAAAGCGCTCAACCCCAGGCCCTATCAATAATTTGGCATGTGCAGTTATTACCTTTGGCATTATTCTCCAAAGTAACCTCCGTGGCCCGCTACCTTCTTCCCGTACTGTTCTTCCTTTCTGTCTCTCTGCCGCTTTGCGCGCAAGACGGTCTGTTTCCCGTATTCGACATTCGCAGCAGGCTAATGGGAGGAACTGGTGTAACCGCCTCCGGCATTGATGCGGTATGGACGAACCCAGCGGGGCTATCTGGCAGCGAACAACAATCCGTTAGCGCGGCAGCCAGTGCAGAACAGCGTTTTGGTCTTAGCGAGCTTACCTCAGCAAACCTGGGCGCGACTTACGGAACCGGCTTCGGCGGCTTCGGGCTTCAGCTGGCCAGTTTTGGCTTCGATACTTACCGGGAAACAAGAATCGGGCTGGCCTACGGTCGGAAAATCACTAAAAAATTCAGCATTGGTGCTGATTTTTCTGGTTTTGCGACCAGCACGGAAACCTACGCCAGCACCTTCAACGTCACCTTTGGGCTAGGTATGCAACTCGAGATCATTCCGGAACTACACGTCGGTGCGCGCATCTTTTCCCCTTTCCGTACCGAACGATTGCCGAACGAATACCTCCCGCAATTATTAGCCATTGGGCTCAGTTACCGGCCTTCAGAAAAAATCACGCTCAACGCTGAGGTTCATCAGGATACAGACCATCCCGCTCGCGTACGCGTTGGAGCGGAGTATTTACCTGCCGAACAACTATCAATCAGGTTTGGTGTCGCAACAGAAGCCTCAGAAGTCTCCTTCGGCCTCGGGTATGAGGTCATAGACGGCTTAGACCTAAGCGCCGGTGCAGTTTGGCATGAAGTACTCGGCGTATGGCCCGGTGTAGGTGTGCGCTGGCGATAGCGGCCAGAAGTAGGTTGTTCTGTTTGACAGGGTTTTGCTACAACGATTTCTGAACGGCTTTGCTCGCTCCGCTCGTAACCTCACCCCCGGCCCCTCTCCGCTGGAGAGGGGAGCAAATTATAGCTGGGGCATGGCCAAGGATAAGGTCGCGAACGGAAATCTTAAACGAGTTCTTACCTTCGCCCCTATGACAAACCCCCAAATTGCCCGTCACTTCAACACCCTGGCCAAACTGATGGAATTGCACAAAGACAATCCTTTCAAAATCAGGTCTTACGTTTCTGCTTACAACAAATTGCGGAAGATGGATGAGCCGCTAACGGGTAAGTCGGAAAAGGAACTGCAAGAGATTGACGGAGTCGGCAAAGCCATCGCTGCGAAGATTCATGAACTCTGCGCGACTGGAAAAATGGAGACCTTGGAAAAATGGAAATCCAAGACGCCAGAGGGGATTCAGGAAATGCTGTCCATCCGCGGCTTCGGGCCTAAAAAGGTCAAAGCCGTTTGGGATGGGCTCGGGGTCACCACCGTTGGGCAACTCCTCTACGCCATCAATGAGAACCGCCTGGTGGAGCTGAAAGGCTTTGGCGCTAAAACCCAGGAGACCCTCCGGGAAAAGCTCGAATTTCACCAGCGGAGCCAAGGACAATTTCTGTACCGCACGCTGGACGTGGCAGCAGAAGCCCTACTCACAAAACTGAAAGCCAATTTCCCGGATGAAGTTTTTGAGCGAACGGGCGCCTTACGGCGCCTTTGCCCTACCCTCACCAATATTGCCGTAATAACAACCCTGACACCTACGGCCGCACAAACAATTGAAGGGGCTGAATTTACGGGCGACGGAGCGCAGGGTGCAGAGAAGGGTTTTACGAACATGGTCGTAGACGGGTTCCCCGTTCGGCTATACTACTGTACGAAGGACAAGTTCGGAAGCAAACAATTCCGACATACCGGCACTCCTGCGTTTCTGGAAGCTTTTGTCAAAGCCTTTCCCGATACCGATTTCCAGGGTTGCGCCACGGAGGCTGAAGTATTCGCAAAAGCCCCCTGTAGTCCCATCCCGCCAGAACTGCGCGAAGACGGCACGTACATTGAGTTGGCCCGCAAAGACCAGCTCCCGACCCTGCTGGAAGTCTCAGATATCCGAGGTGTAGTTCATAGTCACTCTACTTATTCCGACGGCATCCACACCCTCCGGCAAATGGCCGAAGCAGCCCGCGACAAAGGTTATGAATACCTCGTAATTTCGGACCACTCTAAAACGGCTGTTTACGCTGATGGGCTCCCCGTTGAACGCGTAAAAGAGCAATGGACCGAAATTGATGAATTAAACGAGGAGCTAAGTCCTTTCCGAATTTACAAATCAATTGAATCAGACATTCTTGCCGATGGCAATCTGGATTACAGCGATGATATTCTGGAAGGTTTCGATCTTGTAATAGCAAGTGTCCATTCCGGGTTAAACATGGACGAAGAAAAAGCTACCCAACGAATATTAACCGCTATTAAAAATCCGTATACGACAATACTCGGCCACCCTACCGGACGCTTATTATTGAGCCGTGCTGGCTACCCTCTGGACCACAAGCGCATCATCGACGCATGCGCTGAATACAAAGTCGCCATTGAATTAAATGCAAATCCTTACCGCCTGGACATTGATTGGACGTGGATACCTTACGCAATGGAAAAAGGTGTTCAAATCAGCATTAATCCCGACGCCCACTCTACCGGAGGAATTAACGACATTAAATATGGCGTATGCGCTGCACGAAAAGGAGGATTAACGGCAAATGGTTGCTGGAACAGCAAAAAGCCAGAATACTAACCTACACTAAACAGGTGACTAAAAAACATAAATACTATTTAATAAATAATTTAAAAGGTGACTGATCATTAAAGCAGAACCTACAAACCTTACATTGTCGTACGCATGACATTTCATGTTAATCCACGAAACACCAGAGCAGCGTTTCCATTAAACCATCCGTTTTAAAAACGTCGCCTCCTACCTATTGAGTCGATTTAATGGTATAGTGCTTATACAAATAAATTAGCGGCTAACCTCATTCACTTAAAACCCTTTTCCAACACTAAAAATCGATAATAAACAACCATTCGTCCATTCCGGACGAACAGTAAACCTATGCTCATAACTAAAAAAATAAAAACTCAATCCATCTAGCCATAAGGTTGGAATAAAACCCGTTTGCGACAGCATAATATATAGATTTAATTCCTGACCAACCTGGTCGGGCAGCACATCTATTGCCTCCTCATAAAGTATTTCATTTTATTATCTGGTTATACCGCCGGACGGTATACCTAGTCTCTTGTAATTAAATAATTAACCCACATGCATAGATTTAATTTATTAATCTGGCTCTTTTTGCTCAGCGGCTCCGTTGTGCTACAGGCCCAGACAACCATTACCGGCACGGTATCAGATCAAACAGGGGAAACGCTTATCGGAGCTTCCGTATTTGTAGAGGGTACTACTACTGGAACCGTTACGGATCTCGACGGTCAGTTCTCCCTTTCTGTCCCCGCTAATACGGAGAGGCTCATCGTCACTTACACGGGTTTCGCCACCCGGCAGATCCCTTTAGTAGCGGGCCAGACCCTTTATAAGGTCACACTGGAAGAAAGCGCGGAGTTTCTCGGCGAAGTTGTGGTGACCGGCACAGGAATTGCTACTGATCGGCGCAGAACCGCCATCAGTGTCGAAGCCATTGGGGCCGATGAATTACCTCAGGTTAGCTCCGGTAGTGTTGACCAAGCCCTGGTTGGGAAAATACCTGGCGCCTACATCCAGTCCAGTTCAGGCCAGCCCGGTCAGCAGGCCAACATCATCCTGCGCGGGATCAACTCTTTGCAGGGCACAACACCGATGATACTGATCGACGGAGTACAGATTAGTACGGACAATAACTTCAATGGTTCAGCACGTAACGCGACAAGCCGCCTTGCGGACATTGACTTCAACAACGTGGAGCGAATTGAGGTCGTACAAGGTGCAGCAGCGGCTACCATTTATGGTGCTCAGGGCGCCAACGGTGTTATCCAAATCTTCACCAAAAAGGGACAAAAAGGAAAGCCTAGGATTAGCCTGAATACTACCGTGGGCGTTGGCAACCCCCTATTTGGCGATTTTGATTATGCCGACAAGCACGCCTACCAAACCTCTGCCGATGGCCGCATTTTAGCTGGCCCTGGAAGCAATATTACCCAGAATGAATTCGGTGTTTGGACCGAGCCCTTGCTTGAGTCTGACGGAATGGTAATGACCGACAATGAATACGTTGAAGAGACCTTCAGCTTGATTGATCAGGTCTTTAAGGACGATGCGGTAAACCTGCGTTCAAGCCTTTCTATTTCTGGCGGGGCAGACAACCTCTCTTACGCTGTTACCGGAACCTTTAACGAACAAGAATCATCGATCCGTGGTGGCAATAAGCGGTTTAACCTCGGTACCCGCCTTGGGTTCAAAGTATTCGATGCTGTAGACGTAAACCTGGGCATGAGCTTCATCCGTGGCAACAATGATTCCGGAGCGATTACGGGTACCGATAATGTTGCTAGCGCCCTTGGCTCGGTAGCCACAACCTTCCCCTTTATCGACTTCACCTTCCGTAACGCAAACGAAGACCTGGTGGCCAACCCGACCGGAGACAACAGCGTCAACCCGCTGTACACAGAGCTCTACAGATCACGTGAGTCTACCTTAAGTCGTCTTATTCCTAATCTTAACCTCAACTGGAAGGTGACTGACTTCCTGACCTTCGATTACAAATATGGCCTGGATTATTACCGAGATGACTATAACGAATTCATTCAGAACCAAATAGGCGTACTGGGCACCTCAAACCAGGCGGGTATTGACCCAAACACCGGTCGGCTTGAGCAGCGCCTGCGCGAAGGAACCCTGCAGAACAGCATTGCGAGCGCATTCCTTTCATTTGGCAATGAAAATGGCATCCTGGCCAATACTCAAATTGCCTTCGACTGGCGCAAGCGCGACTTCAACAACGTTTTCGCCCAAGGTACCGGCTTACCTCCTTACACCCCAGTAACCCTGCGGGCAGCCGAACAGTCTAACATAGACGAGTTTGAGTCTACCTTCGTTACCTACGGCGGCCTCATCAACCAGAAGGTTGAGTTCGATGGAAAAATCGGTGTCTCTGCCGGTGTTCGGGCAGACTATTCCTCCGCCTTCGGCGAAGGCTCTGACCCCTTCATTTTCCCGCGTGGTGACATCTACGTTCGGCTTTCCGAATTCGACTTCTGGGAAGGAAGTAAAGCCTCTTTCCCCGAAATGAAACTACGTGCCGCTTACGGCCAGGCGGGTGTCCAGCCGGGGCCATTTGATCGTATCAGAACCCTCAGCGCAGGTCAGATTGGTGCAGGTAG
Source organism: uncultured Lewinella sp. (assembly GCA_964410795.1). Taxonomy (GTDB): domain Bacteria; phylum Bacteroidota; class Bacteroidia; order Chitinophagales; family Saprospiraceae; genus Neolewinella. The sequence goes on from CAYPIM010000092.1 coordinate 12,724, forward strand.
TTTCCTGGCGCCTCAGACCAACCAGACCAACCCATTACTGGATGTTCAGGTCTCCAAGGAATTCGAGGTTGGCCTTGACGCCTCCTTTACACCCGGCAACCGTACCGGAGGTTGGTTCCCTTACTTTAAGGTGTCTGCTACCTTCTGGGACCGGACCAGTGAAGACGTCATCCGGGCCATCGGCGTAGCACCATCTACAGGTGCCAGCACCGTTCTGGACAACGCCATCACGCTAGAATCCAACGGTCTCCAGGCCTCTCTCCAGGCTACGGTGATCGACAACCCCGGCTTCACCTGGAATTTCACCACCAATTTCTCCCGCCAGCAGACCATTGTTGCGGACATATCCAACGGTGTAGACATTCCCATTGGTGACCACTTTGTTCTCCAACCAGGCGAGCCGCTCGGTACTTTCCGTGGCCGCCTTGCTTTAACCGACGTTGACCAGACCCGGGAAGATGGCACTTTCTATCTAGGTGACGACCGCAGCGGGTTCTCCATCGTGCCGGAGTCTGGGTACGTAGTCTCCGAAGATGGACAGGTACAGTTCTCAGACGATGTAGTCAAAATCGGGAGTGGACTGCCAGACTTCAACATGTCTTTCATTCAAGATTTCCGCTTTGGAACTGCCTTCCGCGCTGGCTTCCAGCTGGATTGGGTTAAAGGATTCGACATCTACAACCAGACCCGCCAGTGGGGTTACCGGGACAACCTGCATACCGACGTAGACGAACCGATTACGATCAACGGCCAGTCTGGTGCTTTCCTGAATTACTACCGCAGCCTGTACAATACGAACGTAGCCAACTCTTCCTTCGTAGAAAACGGCACCTTCCTGCGCTTACGCAATGTATTTGCTTCGGTAGACCTCGCAAAGTTTGTGGATGTACCCGGAGTAAGTCGCATTCAGCTTGAGCTGTCCGCTTTCAACCTATTCACCATCACGGATTATACTGGCTTCGACCCTGAAGCGGCTTCTGATCTCAATGACCCAACGCGCATTGGCCTAGATCAGTACGCTTTCCCGAACAGCAAGATCATTCAGGTTGGCCTAAATCTCGGCTTCTAGTACAGTGTAAGTAACATTAAATAACAATTCAATTCATATCCAAATATGAAAGCTTCATATATTATCAAACGATTCTTTCTTGCGCCACTACTACTGGTTTTCCTGGTACTACCCGCCTGCCAGGACGACCTGGACGTCGTAAACCCTAACGAACCCACCCTTGACGTACTGGACACTGAAGATGGTCTTAAACGCTCCATGCTGGGTGTTTACAATGTCTTTGGCAACCTCAACTATGTCTGGCTTGCCATTACCCACCACGAGATCATGGGAGATGCGCTCTACGTCCCTTGGGGAAATTTCTCCTGGCGTTGGTCTAACCAGCCGACTTCCATTACCCTTGACGACGGAACCGTAGTAACACCTCCTCAAGGTGGTAGTCAGGGGCAGGAATTACTCCTCCGCAACGACCGTGCACAGGGCAATGAGAATGCCTTCATTCATGAATGGCAAGACATGTATCAGATCAACAACATCAGTAATCTGCTCCTGAACAAGCTAAACGGAGGCACCATTGCCCTTTCCGGTGACGCAGCCTCCAAAGAAGCAACCGTGGAAGCCTTTGCTCGTTTCTGGAAAGGATTTGCCTACAGCCGCATAGGCTCAATGTATGCAGCAGGCATTCTTACCGATGAATTTGGTAACAACAATCCTGACTTTGTAAACCGTGAAGCGATGATTGCGGCAGCAAATGCACAGCTAGACCTCGCCATCGCAGCTCTGAATTCCATTGGAGACGAAAGCGTCTACACCGAGTTCATAGCCAACGGTATTCCCGACTATATGCGCCGGGACGGTGTACCAACAATTGAGATGTTCATCCGCAACATCAACACCTTGAAAGCGCGCAATATTTTGGTTAATACAAAGGTAGCCGATATGTCAGCTGCTCAGTGGGAGCAGATTCGTAGTCTCGCAGTCGCTGGCCTTCAGGAAGGAGACCGAAACCTAGTCCTCCAGACGGCGGATGAGAATGCCGCATTCGCCGCAACTGCCTGGACGCCCTATCGTGTTCTGATTGGCTGGGCCTTCCCTAGTGAGCGCCTTGTTCAGGATTTTAAAGATGGCGACCAGCGCCAAGAACGCAACTTTGGTTTGCTGGCTAACCCGAACGTAAACATGAGGGGGCGCGGCATCCAGTACGGCACCCGCTATGGTTTCAACGCCATCGATGTCGGTGGAGACTACGCATCCGTCACTGCGGGTCTGGCAACGATGGACATTGCAGGTTCCTGGGAGGAAAACGCTCTAATGGAGGCCGAAGCACTAATTCAGACCGGCTCCATTGAGGATGGCCTAGCACTAATTGATCGCGTACGTACAGCTCAGGACGCGGGGCTAGACGCAGTTGCCGGTACAGGTCTTAATATGGATGATGCCTACGAAGAACTCCGTTCTGAACGACGGGTTGGCTTATTCCTCCGCGGCTTGCCCTTCTACGATGCTCGGCGTTGGGGCGTAATTGACCCCATTGCGGAAGGTGGTGGCCGTGAAGGCACGGTGATGCTGGACGCCAATGGTAACCTGAACACCAACGCAACGATCGACTACAACTACCTCCGCTACTGGGGCGTACCAGACGGCGAACTGGATTTCAACATGCCTTCTCCTGGTTCAGCTTCCGTGCTAGCCTTTTAGTGGTATCCATTACCAATTTTTCAGTTGATTACCTTCTCCACCCCTCCGGCTTGTTTCTGGAGGGGTGGTTTTGATGAAACAACAGAAATTACAGTAGGGCGACGGAGCGCAGGTGCAAAGAAGGGTTAAAGGGCATGTAGACGCATTCTGTGAGCGTGTCTAAGTGTTAAAACTTAAGCAATCTACACCAAACCCTCACTTACAAACCATTATCTTTAGCAAAAGCTAAAGTCTAAATGCATCGTCTCTTATTATTACTACTTATTTACGCTTTACCTGTTCTCCTGGAGGCACAGGTAATTGGTTACGTAGACAGTGTAGAGGTGCACCGGACGGATACGATCTACTTTGAGTTTGGCAGTGACGTACTTGACTCCACCGCAACTACTGCTGTTAGTGCATTAGCTGCCGACCGGCCGGGAGCGTTAGAGTTGTACCTCGAAGGCCATACCGATGCCGTAGGCTCCGACCGGGCCAACAACGATCTGGCCAGGCGAAGAAGCGAGAACACGCTCACCAGCGTCCTTGCTGCTGGCTGGCCGGAGGCAGCCGTTGAAATCCGGCACTTTGGCGAGACGCGCCTAGCGGTTCGGTCTAAAGGGCGGGAACGTATGAACCGGCGGGTTCTCTTACGTTCGGGGTTACCCCGTCGCTACGCCCGTTTTCGAGGCCAGATAACAAGCGCAGACGGCACGCCAATTCCCGGCGGTGCTATTGCCCGGAGCCGGTACTTGAAAGATACTGTCCGTGCTGATGATCAGGGCTACTACGAGTTAGTACTTCCGTTGGAGAAAGGTGTTAGGCTAGACATTTACGCTAAGGGGCATTTCTTCAAAAGCCAAATGCTTGTATTATCGGAAGGGAAACCTACTCCTCCTTTGGTAACAAAACTTACTCCCGCCATTACGGGAAGTAAAATGGATATTGAGGATTTATACTTCGTAGGAAATCAAACGAATCTATTGGTAGAATCTGCTCCCACCCTGCCTCGTTTATTGCAATTCATGCGCACCAGCCCTGGTTTACGAATTGAATTAAGTGGCCATGTTAACAACCCTGCTGAACCTCAGGGGCCTGGCACTTGGTCTTACAACCTGGCTATTGACCGGGCTAAAGTAATTTACGACTACCTCATCAAGTTTGGCATCCCTAAGGAACGGCTCACTTTTAGGGGCTACTCTAATTGGGAGATGGTAAACCCTAAACCCAAGAGTAAAGCAGAAATGCGAGCGAACCGCCGAGTAGAGATTCGGGTTTTGGAAGGAAGTAAAGAAATAAAAGAGTAAAGTGATATTCTCGCTTTACTCCTTAAAAACTTTACCAGGCACCTGCGGCCGCGCCTAAATAAAGAGAGGGAAACGAACAAAATTTTCTGTTCCCAACTTCAACTATAATCATTTGTTGTAGGTTTGCGCTTCGGTAACTAAGCCCTGAAGCCTATGATCACAGTTATTTCCGGAACCAATCGCCAAGGCAGCCGCACGCTGCTTTTCGCTTCACACTTCGTGGAGCAATTAAAGGCATTGGGTAAGGAGGCTCAACTGCTTGACCTGGCCGAGCTTCAGCATAATTTCTTCACTCAGGACATGTACACTTCTACTGAAATGAGTGCGGAGTTATTAGAATTACAAGAGAAATTCATCCTCAGTGTTGAAAAGTTTGCCATCTTCGTCCCAGAGTATAACGGCAGTTACCCGGGTGTACTGAAAATGTTTATCGATGCTATTTCGGTGAACAAATATTCGAGTATCTTTAAAGGTAAGCATACCGCACTTGTCGGTATAGCCTCCGGGCGTTCTGGCAACCAACGCGGAATGGATCATCTTGCAGGCTGTATAAGCCATATGGGCGGATGGGTAATGCCCAACAAGCTTCCAATCAGTAGCATTGAAAGTCTTATAGAGGAGGGTAACCTAACCGACAAGAGCACGATAAATGTCTTGAAAGCGCACGCCAAAGAACTTATTGCTACTTAAAACCGTAAACTTAGTTCTCCTGTTACAAATAGTCCACACAGTCTCATCCCATGTCTAAGAACTTACTGATTGTCGAGTCGCCGGCCAAAGCGAAAACCATTGAAAAAATTCTTGGTAAAGATTACACCGTTAAGTCTTCCTTCGGGCACGTTCGTGACCTGGATAAAGGTGATGGTGCCGTTGATGTTGAAAAAGGCTTTAAGCCCAAGTACGTTGTCTCCCCGGAAAAACGTAAAGTTGTAAAGGACCTGAAAGCCGCTATGAGCAAAGCCGATACTGTTTGGCTCGCAACGGATGAAGACCGCGAAGGAGAAGCCATCAGCTGGCACCTTTGCGAAGTATTGAAGCTACCGGTTGACAGTACCAAACGCATTGTTTTCCGGGAAATCACTGCCCCGGCCATTAAGTCTGCGATCAACAATCCGCGGCTGGTAGATGTAAACCTGGTGAACGCTCAGCAAGCACGCCGCGTCTTGGATCGCCTTGTTGGTTACGAGCTCTCCGGCGTACTTTGGCGCAAGGTTAAGTTTGGTCTCAGTGCCGGACGGGTACAATCCGTCACCGTAAAGCTGGTGGTAGAACGCGAGCGCGAGATCATGGCGTTCAAAGCAAAGCCTTTCTTCCGCGTCAACGCGATCTTCAATGTTAGAAACGAACAGGGTAAAACCGTTTTACTTAAGGCTGAAAGTCCCGATCGGTTTGACGATAAAGCAGGAGCAGAAGCATTCCTGAAAAAGTGCGTCGGTGCGGAATTCAAGATCAATGAAATTGAGGTAAAGCCAACCAAGCGCCGGCCCGCTGCCCCCTTCACTACTTCTACGCTCCAGCAGGACGCCAGCCGAAAACTTTACATGAACGTAGAGCGGACGATGCGAGTAGCCCAACGACTGTACGAAGCTGGTCTGATCACCTACATGCGTACCGACAGCATCAGTCTTTCTGAAACCGCGCTAGCTGCTATCGAGAAGGAAGTTAAGTCTTCCTTCGGTGACAAATACAGCAAGGTTCGCCGGTTCAAAAGCAAGAAAAAAGATGCACAGGAGGCACACGAAGCCATCCGCCCCACCTACATCGACCGCCACAGCATCAACATTGGTGATCGTGACGAGCAACGTCTGTACGAACTGATTTGGAAGAGAACCATTGCCAGCCAGATGGCCGATGCAGAATTGGAAAAGACCACGGTCAACATTGGCATTTCAACGGTTCCGGACGCGAAGTTGCGCGCTACGGGTGAGGTGCTAAAATTCGATGGATTCCTCAAAGTGTACCTCGAAAGCAAGGACGACGACGACGACGACAGTGCTCAGGACCAGGGTATTCTCCCCCCCCTTAGCAAAGGCCAGCTACTGCCCCTTAATGAAATGACGGCAACCCAGCGTTTTACCCGTCCGCCCAGCCGTTATACTCAGGCCAGCCTCGTAAAACAGCTTGAAGAACTAGGTATTGGCCGGCCGTCTACTTACGCTCCGACGGTGTCCAAAATTATGGACCCAAAGCGTGGCTATGTGACTTCCGAGACCAGAGAAGGTACCGAGCGCAAGTACGATGTACTCACACTGAAAGAAGGCAGTGTCACTTCCGAAACAAAGACGGAAATGACTGGTGCGACAAAGAATCGACTCTTCGCCAGCGATATCGGCCTGGCCGTTTCCGACTTTCTCGATGAGCACTTCGAGGATGTTATGAACTATAACTTTACCGCCGACGTAGAGGAAAAGTTTGACGAAATCGCCGGAGGACAAATTTCCTGGACCCAGATGTTGAAGGATTTTTACCTTCCTTTCCACGACCTGGTAGAAGACACCACCGAAAACGCCGAAAGGGTCTCCGCTGAACGAAAACTGGGCATAGACCCGGATACTGGCCGCACCGTACTCGTACGCCTGAGTCGGAACGGGCCGGTACTTCAGATCGGCGCGCCCGACGAATTACTCCCCGATGAAAAGCCCAAATACGCTAACCTTCCTCGTGGTATGAGTATGGAGGAAGTAACCATGGAAGTAGCCATGCCGCTGTTTGCACTTCCAAAGGTGCTCGGCGAAATCGAAGGCAAGGAAACCGCCGTGGGCATTGGTCGTTTCGGGCCCTATGTGCGCTGGGGCGAGACCTTTATTAGCCTTGATAAAGGCGAAGACCCGCACTCCGTTAATATGGAACGTGCCAAGGTGCTTGTAGACGCCAAGAAAAAGGCGGATGCGCCCGTTATGACCTACAAAGAACTGGACGTAACCCAAGGAAAAGGACGCTTTGGGCCCTTCCTGAAATGGAACGGTCTGTTCATCAACATCCCCAAACGGTACGACCCCGAAAACCTGAGTAAGGACGAGATGATTGAGCTTATCCAAGCCAAGGAAGAAAAGGAAGCCAATCGCTACATACAACGCTTCGAGGCGGAGAAGATTGACGTTGAACAAGGCCGCTGGGGGCCATTCATCCGCTACAAGAAGAAGTCCATCAAGCTCCCAAAAGACAAAGATGGTAAGCGAATGACGCGCGAAGCAGCAGCAGAACTCACCGTAGAGCAATGTATTAAAGCTATTCAGGAAGTAATGCCTACGGCATTTAAACCTAAGAAAAAGAAAAAAGCTGCACCTAAGAAGAAAAAGGCACCAGCTAAGAAAAAGTAGATTATTAGGTGTGATAGAGAGTAGCTTCGCTAAGCAGCTACTTCTTTGCGATGTTGTTGCAGCGCGTAATAATTGCAACATTATCCATTCTTTTTATCACATACGCTATCAATCTATCACCTCTATAAATCTATCAATCTAACAACCGTGGCAGACGAAAATAAAAAACCACAAGGCAACAAGCTGAACATAGACCTCCCCGAAGACATCGCGGAAGGCGTATACTCCAACCTGGCCATTATTGCCCACAGCAATAGTGAATTTGTGGTAGACTTTGTTCGGATTGTACCTAATGCTCCTAAAGCGAAGGTTAAAAGCCGTGTCATCCTAACTCCTGAGCACGCCAAGCGCCTCGTAGCAGCTCTTGCGGACAACATACAGAAGTATGAGAAGCAGTTCGGGCCTATCGGCAACCCTGGTGGTAATACCGGGAATAAAGGGCCACAGTTTCCGCCTATGAGCTTCACACCCACTGCCCAAGCGTAAGTAAACAAGCTTATGGGTTAAGAAAACTGCCCCGTTTAAACCTGGTGGGTGAGTAATCTGTAGGGCTTCCCCGTAGCCGCCTCTCCCCAACCCCTCTCCCACAAGCCTCGCCTTCGGCTTGGCGGAGAGGAGCTTTTCAGGAAAGAAACGCTTCACGTTTCATGACTGAAACCAGTATTGCTACTAGTTCTCCAACCGGAACACCCTACATTTAAATCTAAAAGAACAATGCTAGCCCAGCCCTTGAAAGTCTTCAAATTTGGTGGTGCATCCATTAAGAATGCCACCGCCATCCGAAACGTCGCGGCAATATTAGAAGCTTATAAAGGGAATCGCCTTCTCGTTGTTGTCTCAGCGATGGGCAAAACCACAAACGCGCTGGAAGTAATTGCCCGCGCTTATTCCAGCGGAGATATTGAAACTGCCCGCCAAAAGCTTTCCGAGCTTCATAACGCAACGATGACGACGGTCAGAGAGTTATTCGGCGATACACCGCCAGAGTTAGAAGCTTCGCTTAACGACCTATTTGTAAGTGTAGAGTGGGTTTTCGACGATCCACCGAACGAGAGTTATGATTATGACTACGACCAGATCGTCTCCCTTGGCGAGTTGATCTCTAGCCAGCTGGTTGCCGTTTATCTCAATCATTCCGGGCTATCCACCAGCTGGCTTGATGCACGAGATTGCATCATCACTGACAATACCTACCGGGAAGGTTGGGTTCAGTGGTCCGAAACCCAAGGCCGTATTTCTGCGGCCGTCCCTCCCCTACTGGACGAGGGAAAACTTGTACTAACCCAAGGCTTCATCGGCTCCACCACGGAGAACTTCACGACTACCCTCGGGCGGGAAGGTTCTGATTACTCCGCAGCCATCTTCAGCTACTGTCTTGATGCGGAAGCAATGAGCATTTGGAAGGACGTACCCGGCGTTCTTACTGCTGATCCTCGACTCTTCGAAAACGTCTCAAAGATTGACCGGCTCTCCTACAAAGAAGCCATCGAGATGACTTACTACGGTGCCAGTATTATTCACCCGAAGACGATCAAGCCGCTACAGAACAAGAGTATTCCACTGCATGTGCGGAGCTTTATTGATCCTGAATCTACGGGTACCGAGATCACTAGTGAAGCTGGAGACACTTACCCGCCGATGGTCGCCGTTGAAAAAGAACAGGCCCTGGTTAATATTTCTACCCGCGACTTTAGTTTCGTCGCGGAGCATCACATTCGCGAGCTCTTTGAACACATCACGACTACTCGCCTTCAGGTGAACATGATGCAGAATACTGCCATCTCCTTCAACGTAGTCGTCAATGACATTGACGACCGGGTAGAGCGCTTCTGTAAACTGGTAGACAGTGAATTCAAAACTACTGTTGAGCGAGGCCTGGAGCTCATAACCATCCGCCACTACACGAACGAAGTGGCCGATAGTATGCGCAGAGGTAAAGTGCAGCTCCTTGAGGGGCGGATGCCGCTTACGCTACAGATGGTCGTTAAGGAAGTACCGGTTATTCGGCGAAAGAGTTCTTAGGAAAGCTAA
>CAYPIM010000093.1:0-21987 GCA_964410795.1 uncultured Lewinella sp.
AATATGTATCTGGGGTAGTGGGCCAGAATCTTTTTTTGGCGCGGCCGCAGGTGCAGTGTAGGTTTTTGAGAAATGGGGTAGGGAGGTGGTTTTGGGTAACAACTGGAGGGGCGATGTCGTCCTGAACGGAGCTGGGACGCCCTGGACGCCGAATTGGAAGTTGTTTGCGATTTGATTATGCTTTATCAACAAAAGCCTTTATATTAGACGAATACCAGAAGATATTGTTCTGAACTGCATACTACCGTAATCCAAACTTTCCGTTGCAAATTAAAACTTGGCTTGACGATTCGTTTGGATGCGAATATCATTGCAATAAAGCCGTGCAAAAGGACATTTCGTTCAGTTGTTTAAAAAATGAACGGTAAGCAAAATGTTTTCTGTTGAAAAAAATAATTAAAAATGGGGTATTTTCAAGCATTTCGGACTAAGGATGATAAAGCGGTCAAGTTTGAAGGTGGGGAAATAAAAGAATTAGATGGCGGTACGTTTGCGGGAAAAACTCCTACAGCTACGGCTTATTATCGTGCTGTTTTAAAGACTTCATTTGCTGATTTATTGAACCCTGTAGGAGGAGATACTTCCAGGGTTTTTACCATCCAGAAGGATACGCACAGGGCTGGAAGCCGTGGAAGAGTAATACAAACGATAACGGAGGCCGAAAATAATTATCGATGGAAATGGTTGGGTGGTAGTAATCAGGAAATGTTAGAAAATAATACTACTGAACCAAAAATATTAAATGAACTTATAATAATTAACGCTTCTAGGTGGTTGTCACCGGATAACCTGGCCGGTAGTGAGAAGTCAAATCGATTTATTGGTCAAGCTAAACTGCAAGGATTTACGTATCGTCAAAATATAGAATTAACAGAAATTGAGAATACGCGCGGAAATGAGTTTCAACTGAAACTAACAGGATTTAAGTTGATTTTTACTGATGAAAACGACACAAGTTCCAGATATCAATATGAAGAGTCTCCTCCGGGGAGGTATGCGAAAAAATGGACCTATAATTATGACCTTAAACGTGCCAGTGAGACGCCAGGAACTTTAACAAGTTATACAGAGCTTGAAGCTGATTCTACCTGTAAATATGATTCGGCTCTTTATTATCGCTATTACGGGCAACTATTATTTCAACTAAGGAAGCGCCTTTCTTCTAGCGCTAAGGTTGCCGAGGTTATCGCTTTTATCTACGGAAATTTTAACGGACAAGAAGGCGTGGATGGATTAAAGGGCAAAATGGACAAAGAATCAGAATTAACGAACGCCGAATGGCAGGCAATAAAAGAGATCGCGGAGAAAAACGCAAAACAATTGCCGAATAGATTTACCTGTTTTTATTATGATCATGACGATGAATTAAAAAGTTTTATCTCTAGTATAAGCTTCAGCGAAGGCGGTGGGGTAGGCTATCATATGCGGGCAGATAGAGTCGATGAAGTCGAGTATAAATGGTGTATGGAAAGTTCTCTTAGTGACGGAGATCTTGCCATTGGTCATTTATTAGCTTTCTATATGGGGTTGAACATGGGATTTAAAATAGCGTCATCTCCATCTATCGATGAAGGTTACAAAAAAACTAATTGGCCAATTAATCAAAAAATAAGCGCAAAATCAGTCCCTGGTTTTTTTCTGAGCTTCTTTGAATATTATAAGTCCTTTAAGAAGCCCGTGGGCTTAAAGAAACGAAATAAGCCTAGGATGCCTGCTTTTCCTAGAGTTAGTGGCAACCATTTAGATGCCAAGCAAGGATTTAAGCTAGACAATAAAAGTTACCGCGTTTGGAAGAAGGGGCAGAAATTAAGTAAGAACATGACGACGCGAATAGACGCGGGGTTCGTGATGGCTCTGTCTTTAGGCAATTTTTCTGTTTATCCAAAAATGCAAGAGGGTAATAAATTCCCCGCTATTAAAGCTTCAAAACTACCCGCTACCTCTTTTGTGAAATGGGCGGTGGAATCCGATGAAAAAGTTCCAGATGGAGGACAAACCGCTCTTCAAGAAAAATGGAATGCCGATAATAATGATGACCTCCAACTAAAGACTGATCAAGAATGGTGTCACCTCTTTGGTCATGGTGATGGAGGGACAGAAGAACTAGGTAACTTTGTAGCGGGTAGTAAACATTGCAATACGGAACAATTGGCCATCGAGACGGGCTTGCGTAGAGTAACGCATAGTACTAAGAAAGTGCGCGATATAGATGGAAGTGATATAGGTGGAAGCGATAGTAGTGAACCCCTATTCCCCCAGGAAATTAAAGATAAATTGACGGCTAATGTCACCGCCTATCTTTTTCCTAATGAAGGTACTTGGAAAGGTGAAGAAGAATATTCTGGCTCTGCATTAAAAGAAATATTGGGCGTTGAATTTGACGATTATTTTGGCGAGCTTAAGAGTGGTGGTGATATGGACGAAGGGGATGATGATTCGGAAGAAACTTATAGGTTGAGCTATGAAGAATTAAAAGAAATACATAAACAATTGTCAGATGATATAGGTGCAGCATCAGGTGAAGAAAAAGAAGGTCTGTTGGCTTTACGAAGAAATATGGAAATAAATTTTTTCCTCTATTTACCTATTGCTCGTTGGATGCGTTACAGGATATATTTTAGAGGACATAAAATTTTTGAACATATTTATGATGCTCAAAGTCAGAGTATGAATGTACATGAATGCCAGATTCTTGATTTTGCGGTTGAAAGAGCAATTTATTATGGCATTGAAATTTTTAGAGTAAAGGAGAAAAAAATGAGAGAAAGTAAAGGCCAAAAAGAAGAAGATGATGAATTGAATTATATTCAGCAGTATTTGATTACAATTAGAGAAAGAGTCAGGCATTTGATCCCCGAAGACCGAAAAGAGAGTGATGATTTAGAAAAATCTAAGTATAATTATTTTAATAAGACCACTGGAATGTTAAGCGGAACTTGGGCAGTAGATCAAGCTGCAAAATATACGAAGCTGGCTAGTTCTTCAATGGATACTGCTACAGATGATGAAGATGAATAATAAAAAAGATTAATTCTACCATGCTTGACCCGATTTTACAAAACATTAGGCCTCAGCTAGATCAAGATACCTTGGCAGTAGATGTCCCATTTCTAGACCCTGGGATAATCGGTGTTCTGCAAGGAAGTTTTGATGTATCGGTCATTACCTTAAGCAACATTCTGATTAAGGACGAAGATACCTTTATCTTTTTCGAAGCAGTTGCTGATACTTTCCTGGGAGTGGATACGCTGAACGTGGAAATACTCTGTTTTGTAAAGGATAACGCTTTACAATATTTTATTAAGGCGGCTCTTCCTGTCGATTGGGGTTTCCCGACCGCCTTTCCTAGCTTACCTCGATACAGCAACGCAGACAATAACTTGCTGGATTCCTTCTTTGCAGACTTACCCTTCGTCCAACCATTGACGGTTTTGCTTAGCTCTTATGATTTTTCTGCTACAGCTGCCCCTGCAGACCTCGTGATCAAACTAGGCGGGGCTGCCTTATATCCAGCTCAAATACAAAGAGGACTAAATTTCACCTCCTCGATCAACCTGACAGATTTTGATTTATTAAGTCCAATCAGAACTTATTTACCTGCTGCCATTAACAGCGATATCCCGATAATTGGTTCCGTCACTCCACAAACAGGGCAGAACGAAATTCGTTTGGAGATCCCGATTGATGACTTTACACTCCACGATAAATTCGATCAACCCTTTCAAGACTTTTTCAACGTAGGCATTACGGGACTGGTTTTCTATAGCAGTACTTTTCAGTATGCAGATCGCCCAAGACTAGGGATTAGTTTAATCGGAGGCATTAGTCTGGGAAATGCTACCGCTGAACTTCCGGAAAATATAGAAATTCAATGGCCCATAGGTAGTACGGAATTAATAATTAGAAATACGGAGGAAATTACCTTCCCAGGCTTTGACTCATTTATTTCTTTATTGGATGATGTTGACAAAGCAGCAATCGAAAACCTTGATTCTCCCATCATAGATGCCTTGGAAAACCTGGTCGTAAGAGAATTTATTTTAAATCTTTCTGTTTCTTCTCCACCAGTTTCCTTTATTCGTTTTGGAATTGGCCCACCTGAAGATTGGGCTTACCCATTGTTGGGGGAAACGCTGGGCATAGACGATATGCTGCTGCGTATGGACATCCGACCGGGCGGGCAGTCTGCTTTCCAGTTTTATGCACTTTCTGATTGGAAGCTGGCTGGAGGTACCGTTCATGTCTCCTCCATACTGCCAAATATGGTGTTTTCAGGAGAGTTGGGTTTGTTCCAGACCATCGCGCTAGATCAATTGGTAGCGGAAATCATTCCACATGCCCCACTGCCTTCCGTTTCGATCATGGAAATCGCCCTTTCGGCGGATCTCAAACAAAAGGTTTATTCATTTGAATTGGATTTAGCCAGCGACTGGGATTTAGAAATCGGAGGAGTTTCAACCATGCCCTTAAAACGGACAAGGGTTAGTATTGATAAAGGCCCGGATTCTACTGCAGTGCGAATTGATAGTGTATTGTCAATCGCCGATATTGATTTAATTCTTCTGGCGACCAATAGTGGAGAAACTTCTGAGGGGTGGACATTTGAAGGCCATAGTCAGCCAGGTGTTGATATTCCTATTGGTGCATTAATGGAGGAATTAGGTACCTATTTTGGGATACCAGAAGATGATTTTCCTTCAGTCTTAGAGAGTCTCGTGTTGGAAAACGTAGCTACATCCTTTAATACCAGCACGAAAAACTTTCTGTTTTCATTTGAAGGCGTCATTAGTGATCCCATTGCTGCTTCGCTCTTAGTCGATCTACAACTCACTCGAGATGAGGTGGGCGGCTACCAAACCCTGTTTACGGGTAAACTAATCGTAGGGAGAGGAACCAATCAACGCATTTTCGATCTCATCTTTGACCGGGAAAGCCAGTTAGCTGTTCCAGGTAGTTCAACGGGGGGCGGGGCAAGTACTGCGGAAACCAATACCGCACTTATAGCCCTTTATCAAAAACCGGATGGAGAGAAAATACCTATCGCTGATTTATTGGAACCATTAGCTGAAAGCTTGGGCCTAAGTGATGGCGATGGAATAAGTGATCTTTCTTTTGAAATAAAGAGTGTATTACTGGTTTTAGACCGGCAGAAAATTACGAGCCCAACCAGTTCCGTATCAGTCACTAAATATTTGTTTTCTACAGAAATCGATTTTGATGTCAGCCTGGCGGCCTTGGGGGATTTACCAATTATAGGGAAACAATTTGCGGGGCAAAATGCGTTGAATCTTTCCTTTCAGCCTATTATTTCTTCCTCGGGGAGTAAAGAAACAGATGATGGGCCGGTTGCTAAAATTTTAAGTGATGAGGAGTTAGCTACCATCATTAGTTTATTACCGGATGGCAGTCCTGCCATTCCTAACACACTCAGTGGTGGTTTGGCCTTGGCTACTACGGTTAATTTTGGCTCATTTAGCAAGGTGTTTAATTTGGGAATGTCAGATGGCGCTAGTGAGGGTGACGCAGCGGCAAATGGCCAGCTACATCCCAGTACAGTAAATCCAGAACTAGCGGATGCTAAACCTGCAGCTAGTGACCCTTCTCTTCCGGCCAATGCAGCACCCGGTAAACCCCAATCAACGGACGTAAACGAAAGCTTTGGTGCTTTAAGTATCTCAAGGCTCAGTCTCGCTTATGCCGATGGCGCTATAAAAGTTGGCTTAGATGGCGGCTTAACGCTTGGCCCTTTAGAAGTAGTCGTATTTGGGTTGGGGGCTTCCTATACGATAGCAACTAAGGCATTCAGTGCCAGTCTAGACGGGCTTGGTTTGAGCTATATGAAGCCGCCTCTTGAAATTAATGGCGCCTTTTTCCGATTTGATAGAGGGGATGATCCACCTGATTATGTAGGTGAGATCGATATCAAAATTGAAGAGGTCGGAATGTTAGCAATTGGTGCCTTCAGTGAAGTCAATCATAAACCTTCGGTATTTCTTTATGCCTTTCTCGATTACCCACTAGGTGGCCCCCTCTTCTTCTTTGTCGATGGGTTGGCCTTCGGTTTTGGTTACAACCGTAGGTTGGAAGTTCCACCTATTGATCAATTGCAGTATTTCCCGTTGGTTGCGGATGCCATCGGGGCCGTTCCTGTAAACCCGCTGGCAGATGCTGAGCAATCAGCGGAAGCAGGGCCCAGGAAGCCGGCTGATATGGCCGCTACAGTACGCAATAAGATGGAACTGTTAGCAGAGTATATCTATCCGCAGGATGGACAGTATTTTTTGGCCGTTGGCCTCAAATTTAATAGTTTTAAAATACTGGAAAGCTTTGCTTTATTGACCGTAGGTTTTGGTAAGCATTTAGACTTTGCCATTATGGGAGTGACTAGAGTCAGTCTACCTCCAGAGACGCCAATAGCAGAAGTGTTTATTGAAATGGTGTTCAGCATTCGCGTTGATCCCGAAGAAGGTTTCATCGGTGCTAACGCCATTTTGACGAATAATTCCTACGTCTACTCTCCTTTGATCAGGCTTACGGGCGGCTTTGCTTTTTATACCTGGTTAAAAGGTCCTCATGAAGGTGACTTTGTGGTAACCATTGGAGGCTACCATCCAGCTTTTAGTGTGCCTGCTCACTATCCTGGTGCAGCTGCGGTGCCTCGACTGGGGCTGGCCTGGAAATTGAGCGATTACATCGTTGTCAAAGGAGAAGCTTACTTTGCCACAACGCCAAAAGCAATGATGCTTGGTGGCCGCCTGGTGGCCAGCTTTGATAGTGATCCGAATAAAGACAGTTCGAAAGATTCTAATAACGCTGATCCCTCTGATGGAGAAGATGACAAGAAAAAACTACTACAAGTCACGGCGTCATTTACAGCTGGAGTTGACTTCATCATGTTTTGGGAACCCTTCCATTATGAAGCAGATGCCTTTGTGGAAATTTATGCCAAGTTGTCTTTACATACCATCCTCGGGACGATATCTAAAAGCCTATCCGCGCGGGCAGATGTAAACATTTGGGGGCCGCCTTTTGCCGGTACAGCCAGGGTAAAGGCAAAGGTTATTGGTATCAAGGTGAAATTTAAGGTTGATCTCGGAGACGGCAAAAAAACGATCCCCGCAAAAGTAAGTTGGGATGCTTTTAGTAAGAAGTTTTTACCTGAAAACTTGGAAGACAATGCTATTAGCATCAACATCCAAAAGGGGCTTGTAGCCACCATTAAGGAAGCTGGTGCTGTAGACGGCGAGGTCGTTGAGCGTTGGGTTGTGAATGCAAAAGAACTCCAAATTGTAGTCTCCAGTGTCATTCCTACTACTAGTGCCGCAGCTCCTGTTTACGTCAATCCAGTAGTTGGAAATAGAGTAATTTCCCCCAATGGTCTCTCCTTTCGGGAAGCACCTGCACCATTACAGGCTAGTATGGAGATAAGCCTAACAGAAAACACAAATGATACAGAAAACATAAATGATGTTGCTGCTGATTTTACCGTACTAACAGCTAAAAAACAATACCCCAAGGCGCTATGGACCGATACCGGAGAAATAGCCAGTGCTCAACCAGGAATTAATGGAGAACAAGTAATTCAAGCGCAAAGTGGTTACCTAATCATGCCTAAAGTACCCGCAAAAGCATTAGCAACGCATGGCTTCGAAGTATCTGAACTAGCTTATAGTTCTGAAGATCACGAGCATCTACTTACGGTAACTGCGGAGGGAGAATTCAGCTTTACCCCTATCGATATGGCTGAAGCCATCGAACCATCAGTACTGGAACAGGCAGCAGCCAATAGAATTAACATTCTGAAGAGCCTTGGATTTAAACCCGGTGAGGAAGTGCAGCTTAAATCAAAATTGTTTGACAGTTTTACCTACGCACCACAGAGTGTGCGCTACCAAACCAGCACTTCCTGACGCGTTCTATACATTTTCTAAAAGGTAAACCACACACCTATGGCCAATACTTTTCATAGAGATACCAAAGTCCCGACTGGTGATGATATTTTACAATTTGCAAAAGATCATCGGGTAAGTTTAAAGGCCGGAGACTATACCCTTGCCGTGGATCCAGCGGTAAGCGTGATGGAATTCACGGGGCAAACGACGGTGGCCATTAATAGTAAAATTCAACGATTCTCGGTAAGCTGCGAACGATTTAAATTGTCTCCAAATCTGGTTCGCTCCGTCTTTCCTCCTGCCGCCAGTAAAGGGGATCATTGGCTTAATTTACCGCATATTGTACTCGAACGCAGTACTCTGCCGTGGGAACGTCAGGCAACGCTGGTAGATGATCCTGCGGCACCAACCTGGCTGGCCTTACTTGTTTTTCATCCCACCGATGATCCTTCTGGCCAACCACCGACAGTGGTGCAGAAAAAAATCAGTGAACTAAACTTCGTCTTGCCAACTGAAATATCAGACAATCCAGAACAAACCTTCAATACCATTACTGTACATCAAAAGTATTTGCCCACGAAGGATGAATTAATTCCACTTTCTCATGTACGCCGTCGCTTAGCTTTTATTTCAGAACACGCCACATTTGAAGATGCAAAAGCAGTGGTAGCCGGTATGGAAGAACAAGAATTTACAGAAGAAGACACGGAAGCTTTGCCTTCTGGAGTGATCAAAAGTAATTTATTCCGTGATGCGACTAATAATGAAAGATATGAACTGTTAGAATATGATGCTGCAACGGGGGCAACTAATCTCTACAAAGTATATCATGTAGCACACGAGGCCGCCACCATTATTGCCAACCGTTTACCGCAGCCAAAGGCAATGAATGTAGTACACCTGGTGTCTGTAGAAGGACGATATAAGGAGGATAGCGAGTCTTTTGAAGGGCTTAGGGCCGATACTGAGGTAGAATTAATCAGCTTATACCAGTGGGCTTTCTATTGTGAAGAGGAAACCTATACTTTTGAAGGTTTAGTTAAACACTTAAATGTAAACAGAACTGATAATTCTACCGAAGTAGGTAGCCTTCGTCTTCCAAGTATCGCAGGCCCGGCGGAACCTTTTTTAGACGCTGGATTTGTCCCCTTGAGGCATCATTTCCGGGAAGGTAGTCGAACTATTTCCTGGTATCATGGACCGCTCGTTTCTTCTGAGCAGCGCCTGAAAACAGAAGAACTGACGGCCATAAAAGGAAGCACGGTTCAGCACATTCGCCATCCTGATCAGCTTTTGTTGTATGACGCAACGAATGGCTTTTTTGATGTATCCTATGCTGCGGCTTGGGAGTTGGGTAGAATGCTCACCTTGGGTAATAGTAAAATAGCACTAGAATTATACGCCTGGAAACAGGCCCATGCTAAAAGAATACAAGCAACCAGACACTTGGTAGATTATGGCTATCATTTTGGCAGTACCAGCGGGCTCGATCAATCAGAACCAGATGGAACAGCAATTTGGAAATGGTTGGGCCAATTGAGTGCTTTACAACATATTCCCTTTCATTATCTGATTCCCAATGAACAGTTGTTGCCTCCTGAATCCTTAAGACTTTTTGCCGTTGACCAACGTTGGATCGAATGCCTGCTTGACGGAGCGTTTAGTATTGGACGGGTATTGGAACAAGATGCACGAACAGACAGTGCCCTTCCTACCTCCACAGATACGACCAGCACACTTTCAGAGTTAACTGGTTTCTTACTGCGCTCGAAATTGGTTTCCGGCTATCCTGATATGCAGGTTGCGGCCTACAGCTTGGTGCCTACCGGTAAAACACCACCAGCTGATGCAAACGCAGATGGTTTAATGCAGCCCATCCGGATAGAAAAACTAAATAAAGAGGTATTGCTAGTAGTCTATGAAGGGAAGATAGAAGTGTTGGATTTTTACCTCCCCCCAGAGACTTTACATTTTGGCTTTAGTACCGCAAAAATTGATGAGGCTGATCCTCCACTCCCCGAACCCGCCTCTAATCACCCAGAGGAATTGGTAGTCGTTCCAAGAGACCCCGATACCGGCGATGCCGACGAAGCACAGGATAAAAGAATCCCAATTAATTTAAAAAAATGGGGAGGCATGAAGGACCTAAGGGTAATCAATATTGATGAGCTAAATAAAGACCTTAGAAGAGGTGGTTATCTCTCTGGAGAATCTGATGCCAATCCAATGGTGCATGCCGGTACCATCGCCCTGCAATTATTATCAAGTAATGAACTAATTCGCTTCAAACGATCGATCTAATATGGCCTATACCGCAGAACCCAACAGTGCCTTGATGGTGCCCATGAAATTGGATGCCCTTTTTGTTCCAGCTACGGGGCTACAAGTAGTAGATCCACTGGTGGATTTTTCCAAACTCCCCTACACGACCATTGATCAGGATAATAATCTGACTTATGAAAATAACAGTCAGCCCTACATCAGTGAAACAGTACGTAACAAGCCGCTTTCTAATAAAAACCATCAATTAGAAGCTGGCATGCATTTGCATTGGGCTTTGCCAGATGCATTAACTCATGCTACGCATCACCGGGATATGAAATTTCCAGAAGTGCCGAATCGCTGGCTGGTTGTACGTAAAAAAAATAGTAGCATCGAGGCCAAATGGATGGTAGTAAGTGATTATTTGTGGCCAGTGGGTACGGTACCGTCCCGAGATACACCTGAGCAAGTACAAGCGCCTCGCGTCGCGTACCATCATCAAAGATTGACTAAAATGGAGGAAGCCGATCAGGTTCCTTTTCGCTACCTAGGCTATGTTGTCAAGGTCGATGATTTAAGCAGTAGTTGGTTTCCAGAAGGTAAAACAAAAGATGACTTTGTAGAGCTGACCACTATCGGTTACGGGGAACCTCTTTTTGCCGCTTTTTATCCCAATTGCATGGGCGTTTTTGGTCTGTGCGATTCCGAAATTACAGCAGAAACACCTGACCTAAGGGACATCTCCTATGAAGTATATGGCTGGTATGATCAACTAACGGGACAACCCACCAAAGATATTTTAGCTCAAATAGAAGCAACAAGTGAAGAAACCCCGGAAGCTGTACAAGATAGTGCTGAAAAGAGTGCACAGAAATGGTTGGCACAACTAGAAGAAGAACTCGATTGGACGCTGGATTTTGGGGATGACTACTATATTCCAGAAAAAACGATTTGTTACGCTAAAGTCTCCTTCACGGATCGCGCTGCACCTCCCGATATAGAAGTCTTGGATGGAGGATCCGCCATAGAATTGAGTATAGGGAATACAAATACCGAAGCCTTATCAGCTTTTTTGGCGAATAAAATGAGTCCAGCTAATGAACAGGAACGGGTACGCATTGAAAACCAGTTGGAGTGTTTACATTTCTCTTCTTACCTGGCGGGGCAACATACCGACTTAGGGCCAGTTTTTGAGGAAGCAAGGCATACGGCAGCTTTTCATCCAATTTCAGGAGGCCATAATTGGACTTTGAAGACTGAAAATGCGAAAACAGTACAAAAGGATCAATTGAGTGATGTTTATCGAGATGATAAGGCTGCCGCTCTAAGTGCTCCTCCTCTCCTGGCCCAGAGGCTACATGACTTAAATTTTTGGCATGAAGAATACCATAAAAGCCTCGAAGTGGAGCAATCACTTCAGTATTTAATCTTTAGTGACTGGCAAAAATATATGCATGCGGCCTACCATGCCCCCTTTGAAGATAATCCTGACGGAACCGGGAGCCCCTTCCCCGATATTGACCTGGCAAAAGATCATATTAAAAAACTAATGGCATTACTTGAATTCAGAAAAGCATACACGGGAAGGATAACTCAAATTACTAAACATGCAGGATTTACAAGATTAGAATTTGATGACTTCCCAATTCCTGATACTGATTTTAAGACTTTACTTCATTTAGTTCCTAATACCGATCAGGCTTTCATCAATTGGTGCATCAAAAAAAAGAACTATTCATCGGGAACATCATCGCTCGCTAAGGAAACAAGTAATTCACAGGGATTTTTCTACTTTTTTTCTCACAATATTTTGATAGTCAGGCTTACTCGTGCATTAAAGCTAATGCTTGATGATGATTTTGATGGCATACATCCAGATACTTGGCCCATACTCGTAATCCAATTAAGATTAGAAAAAGAGGCGATACCAGAACAAGATACTTTTACAGTAGATCAGGTACTCAAAATAGCCAAGTTTATTGATGAGCTAATAGAATATTTAGCCTATTTTCCACATCTTTTACCTTCTGAAGCATTTTTCCAAAAGCCCATCAGTGAATTCTTAACGGGAGACGAAGATTCTAAAGAGGCGATCAAAGTGGCATTGGGGGCCTTCTTTACTGAAATTGCCCCAATTTTAGATTTACCAATGACTACTATAGAACAAATTCCGGCGCCACGTTACTGGGAGCCTAGAGAACCCGTAGTCCTTTTAGCAGGCCCTGCTGCAAAAACTACTGATCGATATGGGATGGATGGCACTAAGCACGAAAAGGGCTTTTTGAGCTGTAAGCGATTACGCAATATTGAACAACCCCACTTAGCACTTGAGGCGCTTCAAAGTTTTCTCGAAAGTTCCGGTCAAGACAGCTACACGGAAACGAATGCGAACCCCTGGCATGCACTCTTTTTTGAATGGGAACTAAGGGTCGATCCTCGACGAAAACACAATAATGTAGATCCAGAAAAGAATAATTATAATGAAGATTTTCTAACAAGTAATTACACCTTAGTGGATACTAAATCTGAATTTACGCTTTCTGAACAAGAAAAAGTCGAAGCAGGAGAAAGCTATTTTATTGGTCGTAGTATACTGACACCTTTTGCCCAAGAGAAATTGCAATACGAATTAGAGAATACCTTTTTATCCGAAGCACAACAGTACCTATTTAATCAACAAGCGCTTGGGGCAACTTCTCTTTCTGAAGCAGACCAAGCCTTACTTTTATTAGCTACTTCAGATCCGAACTATAGAAGCAACTGGCTTAATTATTTCGAAACCAATAAAGATGCTATCTCAATTTTTCATGATAATAGAATTCAAAATGCTACTCAATCAGCGACCACTTCGGTTTCTCCATTGCAAACAGCTAAAGATGCTTATGAAAAAATAAGCGAATTACAAGACGACAATATCTATTTTCAAAGCCAATCCTTAAGTGGGTTTAATCAGGCATTGCTGATGCTTAATCAAACCTATCAGTTGGAAATTGCAGAACCTAATGGGTTTAACGAGTACCGCGTTTTTAGTGCCGATGTTGCAAAAGCTGTAGGAGGATATAATTTGTATTCAGGCTTAGAAGAGGGGGCTTTTCATCCTTTCCGTACCGGCCGGTTGCACTTCAATCGAATCAGATTGGTAGATTCTTTTGGTCGTACCTATTCTGTAATTGACCAAACCGTTGATACGCATACGCCGCTCATCTTCGGGCCAGAACGAATGAACATAGATCATTCTGGCGCTGTTGATCTGGCGCCAAGAATTACACAACCAGCGCGACTGGATTTTCGATGGCTTTCTGCCAATGAAAATGATGTGTATACCAATAGTCATCCATATACGTCACCTATTTGCGGGTGGGTCTTAGTTAATCATCTAGATGCTAGCCTGATGGTTTATGCCGGAAGTGGCGAGCCGCTAGGTTACATCGAACAAACGGGACACTGGCGGGTGTTCCCTGGTCGAAAAGAGCCGCTGCTGGCTGATGCTATTGAAAACGATGCATTACGGAAAATGGTATTATGGCTGATCGCTAAAGCCAATGCGCAACAAAATGCTGAATTTCCTTTTATAGAACTATTTGCCAATGACCTGGAAGCTATTCTTGCCAATATTGCGCCCGATTCCTCCAAACATCATACGGCAAAAAGTCTTTTGATGGGCCGCCCCTTGGCGCTGGTTAGAGCCGCTGTAGATATCCATTTATTAGGTTGGCCAGCTTTTCACCAGGGGTTATCCACTTTTAAGAAGGTAGTAGAACAAGCTAAACCTTACAGTGATGATGCCTTTCCAACGGTTGATATCCCCGTTCGTATTGGCGAACGGCAACGTTTGAATGATGGCCTGGTTTGCTATTGGATGGAGGAAGGAAATGGCTATAAAGATAATCACTTCTTCGCCCCCTTTGGCCCCAATCAAGGTCCGCTAAAGAGTTTTGAAGCCAATCAAATCACTTTTCAACAAGCTCTAAATGCGCCAGCTCAAAAATTGTCCATCTTAATGGACCCAAGAGGCCTAATTCATTGTACTACAGGGATATTACCAACTAAAGCTTTGGAGATTCCTGCAGAATTTGTAACCCCGGCTTTAGAGCGACTACAAATTAGTTTTCTTTCTGCTCCATTGTTGTCAGTACCTCGCAATCTTACCCTGGCCTTACCAGAAGAGGCTGGTTACAGCTGGGCTTGGCTGCAACAGGAAGGAAACCAATGGAAAAAACTGACCACCAAGCCTGCTATTCGGCAGGCAGATGTGTTGAAGGCTTTTGAAGATGGTGCGACTTTATGGAGCTTATTGCAGGAAAAAGCATGGGTAGAGTTGCAAGAGCATGATCCCTCTGTGGCTTATTTGGTAAAACCGAAAGACCGCATTGGCAATCTCTATGATGATGCAAAATTACAGGCAGAGATAGAGACCACCTTATTTCATCTGGCGAGTTCTATCGAATTGCCCAATGAAAAAGCTCATTTTGGACCAAGTGCCATGATTAGAGAAGGTTGGCTAACCCTAATGCCTATTCAAAGGAAATAACTAGAGCTAGCTAACGCCATACTTTAATCCATGCGATTCATCAAAAAATGAAGAATTATGCCCGCTATTACTTTTGATTTACAAAATAACAAACAGAGTAGTGTTGTTTTTTCAATGGGCCAAAGAGCAAAAGGCCAGGAATTGACACTTACGATTAAAAGCCGAGATGGTAATGCTGTTCTTCTGGAGAAAGCGAGTGGTGAACAGAGTGCAACTAATTTTCATTTTGCGCTCTGCTTTCAAGCTGGATATCTTTCCACAGGAGAAGCTCCCCCTACTCTGGATATGAAAGCAGTAGACGATATCGAATTAAGTGAGGACGCTCATGATGACTGGGCAATTAGCACCAATCTTACTACTTATCCAGAAAACGATAAAAATAGCGCTTGCTTATTCATTCTTTGGAAGGGCCCCGAGAAACTCTCTTTTGAGACTTTGACGCTCAAGTTGTCAAAAATTAGGGTGCAAGAAAACCTGCCTACCCAAAATATGCATACGATATTGCGGGTAAGTGATAAGGTAGATAAGTCGGAAGGGCACGGAACCCGAACAGTAGTACAATTATTAGCCATAGAGCAAGCATTGCCTTATGACCTCACGGACATTGGGGACATGATGTCAGAACATTTTGAAGACAAAATAGCCGAAGTTCGAGGAGGAGAAGATGGTTTGATTTCAAAAAATGATCTAGCAGATTCAGAGCAGGATTTTAGAGAAAGGGTACTAGAATCTGTAGAATTGCTAGATAAACTGATGGATGATCAAATTGATGCTGTAGATGATGCTTTAGTAACTACTGATCAATTAATGGAGGTGTTGCGTGATCATGCGATTCCTCCCTTACAAGTCACCGTGAAAAATGGATGGAATTTCTTACCCGCAAATCAGGAGGAAACGATCACTGTTCAACTCTCTCCTAGTAGAAAGTTTTTTGATTCTTTGCCCGGTGCGCCAGCACCTCAATTGACAATGACTAAGGATAGCACTATTTTCTTTACGTCTAAAAACTTTGAAATCACTCCTGCTAGTTTTAGCCCGGAATTAGATGATAATGCAGAACAAGCCATCAGCGATGATCAGCCTGTAGAAATATCCTTGGTCTTGAAGCCAAAGCCTATTTCTTCTAATTCAGGTGAACTGGAAGTGATTCCGCTGCTGATGGAAAACTTGGAAATTAGATGCCAAAGTATTTATTCCAGGCAGAAAACCACAAAGCAGAAAGTAGTCAAAAAACTGGTTCCCCTTGCCTTGCGGGAATCCATAAGAATTGGAAAAAAGGTAGCACTTCATAATGCTGCCGGATATCTTCAATTACAAGGAGACAACGAGGTGTTGGTAAATGCCATGGACTCTACTAATTATGAAAGTGGTAGTATTCTACGCGTAGTTGAAGGCCTGGCGGGCCCTGATTATTTATCGTTCATGTTGGTTGATAAGCCGCATTACTACTTATGTGCACAAGAAGCATTAAATTCAGGAAAACAGCTATTAGGGTTTCTTTCAATAGAAGATTTTCAAACGGGTGAAACTCAGGCTGTATTTAAAGAATATGCGTCTTTTAAGGCGATAGCAGAATCAGCACCAACGGCAAGAGAAGGAAATTTTGCTTTTTTTTCATTTGAATGGTTTGCCAATTCAGCGTTTTCCTTGTATTCTCAGGCGGGGCAACTTCAGATCAAGGTACGTGAAGCAAGTGATCGGAATGATCAACTTTTTAAGGTGTCTAAGCTCATGAATACACGGGGTGATGATGAAACAGCAACAGGTGATTTGTTTGAAACTTTTAACCTCTTTCTTCCGCTATTTTCAGGCCCATTGACGGTGGGGAAAGAGGAGAGTAATAACCTTTTTGTAAGTATTGGCAATACCTTGAAAAAGGTAAGTGTAAATATTCAAGGAGTTTTAAACGTAAACAGCCAAATGATGGGCGGTGATAGTTCTGGAAATTTGCGCATTGACTCCAGTTCGCCAACCGATGAAAGCGATTTTACTAAGGGCTGGAATGATGGAAAATTATACCTAAACTACTATTCTAAAAATGATACAATCATTGGAGGTAGTCTGACCATAGAAGCAGGTGGAAACAATTTACAGCTAGGGCACAAAAATGTCGCGCTTATGGGCGGTAATGTTAATGGTAACTTGCATGTTGACTCCAGCTCGCCAACTGATGAAAGCGATTTTACTAAGGATTGGAATAATGGAAAGTTATACCTAAACTACTATTCTAAAAAGAATACAGTTATTAATGGACGAGGTGGAGATGTAACTGTTGGATCAACAAATACGAAATTGTCAATTTCGGGAAATGTGCTAATTGGAGCAAGTTCACCTTTATCTAAATTAACGGTCAAAGGAGGAGGTGTTGATTCCGAC
Source organism: uncultured Lewinella sp. (assembly GCA_964410795.1). Lineage (GTDB taxonomy): Bacteria > Bacteroidota > Bacteroidia > Chitinophagales > Saprospiraceae > Neolewinella. Next base: position 17,062 of record CAYPIM010000093.1, read on the forward strand.
TCTTATATCGGTCTAAGTAATACTATTCAGAACCAACCTCCTGATAGTATTAAGGAATATATAGCCAGCGCTGAATCAAATACACTATCCTTATATGCTAGCGGTTTTGAACGGATCCGAATAGGAACTTCTATTTCTATTTTAAATGCAAATTTACAGATAGAAGGTATTGTCCCGGTTGGTGAAGATCCTTATCAATATAATAAGAGTATATATAGTGATATTATAGTTCAAAACTTAGTTTGTTACGGGACATTGATCCAAATAGATCCAAGCACCCAGAAAGGAAGTTTTACAGACCTCCGTGATGGGAGAACCTATCCCGTTTTTCAAACATCCAATGGTACTATATGGATGACGGAGAATCTAGACTATGAATTAGATGACCCTCAAAAAAACAAGGGGGGGATTTGGGGGAGTAAGGGCTATGGTCGACTGTACAATTGGAATGATGTAGTGGAGGCTTGTCCTCCCGGTTGGAAGTTGCCGTCCGCAGGGGACTGGGAAGTTTTAATAAGTGAATTTGGTTATCGTGGACTTACCTCATCTAATGACTTTAATGCCCTGTTCGGGGGGAAATACGATCCTAGATACGTTGGCTCTTCAATAGTAGATCGATGGAAAAAAGGGTATTATTGGACAAGCAGTTTTCCTCGGGGAGGTGATGGAGACTGGCTTATAGCTCGTGCGTGCATATTTGATTCCGCTCGTGATTCGGTAGGGATTGAAGATGTGTGGAGATCCACCTTACTTTCTGTCCGTTGTATTAAAAACTGAAAATAGAGGTACTATTCTCCGTCTCTAATGGTACTCAAAAACTCAAAAGCTTAGATCAGTTCAATATTTTTTATGCAAAACGAAATCGAATCTCGCCTTAAACAACTTCGTGCCGAATATCAAAACGGCCAGCAGATGCTGCAAGAATTCCAACAAAAGCAAGGAAACCTGGAACAAACACTTCTGCGCATTGCTGGGGCCATTCAGGTTCTTGAAGAGTTGATTGCGTCAGCTAAGCCTACACCAAAGGATGAGCATTGATTTGGGGGAAGTACCCTTGGCTTTAAGATTTTCATGTCGCTCAAAAGACAAGTCCTTCTGGTCATAATCTTTGACGTATCCACGCAGGTGCTTAAGGTGTTTACAGGATTGTTTCCAGGTGCTGCGCCCAATAGGACGCTGCTCAGCTTTACATTCCTCGATGTAGAGCTCGACGAGATTCAATAAAGAGTTAGTGAAGCCATGAGTTTACTAAGGTCTTTGTTTTCCATTCTTACCAGAATCGGGTTTGTGCGTCTCGCGAAAGGGTTGTAGGCTTCATCCGTCCTTTGTCAGCTCCCCAATTTCGGGCCGCGCAGGATGTGACCTAAACGCAAAAAGCCGCCCCCAAGGGGGCGGCTTAAGCGGTCTGGACGGGATTTTTGTCAACTATTTAAATGTGCTTTGCGCCAATTTAATCAATATGATTTAGTCGAATCTCTCTGAATTGCGTAGGAGGTCGATACATTAGCTGATGAATATAGCTTTTCTACTAAAGCTTAGCCAACCCATTGCCCGCCGTAGAACAAATTCTGGAAAATGGGGGAACTAAGGGTAGAAACCTACTTGAATGGGGTTCAGGGAGTAAAGTCGTCGCAACGATTACACCTTGAATTCCTGCAAAAACTGTAACCATCGCCTCGCCTACCGCACCACCACCCGCTCCGTCCATCGTTCCGTAGCGCCTTCCACCACGAGCAGGTAAACGCCGGGAGCGAGCCGTTCCTCAAGGGCGAGGTTTTCCGTTCCGGACGCAATTTTTTGAGCGCGAACGCAGGTGCCGTTTACGGAATAAATAGCAAGGTTAAGGGGCTCCGTCGCCTGCGGAAGCGTGAGGGTGAAGCTCCCGGAATTGGGGTTGGGGAATACCGCTAGCTCGTCGGCCGAACTTGTTCGTCCGCCGAGCGGATTTTCCAGCCGGATGATCGGGCTAAAGGCGAAGCTACCGTCCAGGTCCACCATCCGCAGGCGGTAGTAGGCGGACGCTGGCGGGGTGTAATCCATATAGTTGTACTCCATTGCTTCTTGTCCTTGCATTGCACCCGCGACCGCGCCCAACACTTCCCACCGGTCGGCAGACGAGTCTGGGCTAGCGCCTGCCTCGGCCGACGACCTTTGCACTTCATAGTGGCTAAAGACCTCCTCATTGGCCGATACCCAGTGCAGTACATTGGTCTTAGCTACCGTCTCGCCGGTAAATTGTAGTAATTCTACGGGCAGCACTACGCCGCTGGCTACGGCGAATTGTGAAACGCTCGTTATTCCGCTACGGGAAGCCTGAAAAGGGCCATCCCCGCTGGCTGGCCCACCGGCATCCAGCATCCAGCCCCCATCGTATTGCGCCACGTAGCAGTTGTTTCGGTCCAGGGCCGGTAGCTCCTCTCCTGCGAACCATTCGACGGTGAGCGATAGATCGCTGCCGCCAGGAACCTCCTCGCTCACGTACCAGGTCTGGTCCACCACGTTCGTATTGTATGGGGTGCCGGTGGTGCCCTGGGTCAGCACCTTGTTGGCCACGCGAACCCGATACGTATCTCCCGTGCCGCTGTTCTCTAGTAAAATGTGGGTGGGGCTACCCAGACCAACGATGAAGTTGAAAAAATCGCCATTTTCCACCAGCCGGGTAACCTCTCCCGTACCAGACGTAGAGATGTAGTTTATCGCGGACGAAGACTGTAGGGTAGCGGTATCGCCCAACGCCAGATCGAAATTGGTGAGTTCGAGTAGTCCATTCAGGAGGTTCACCGCTCCCGCTACGCTAAGGTCGGCGTCGAGGTTAACGTTGTTGGTTGGCTTATCGATGGTCAGATTGTGCAACTGGCTACCGTTGGTTCCGCCGATGGTGTTGTTCGCGGTCGCTCCCCGGAAGATGACGGTGCCGGCCGTAGCGGTTACGGAGGCGTTATTGGTCAGATCCGTGTTGGTGAGCACCACATTGACGTCTCCCGTTATCCGTAGGCTACCGTTGATGACCCGCAGCTGCGTCTGTCCCCAGGCCTGGGTTCCGCAGAGTAAGGTGAGCAGGCAGCAAAGGCAGTTGATGATAAGTTGTTTCATTACTCTGCCTTGATGATGAAGTTAACCACGTAGTAGGGTTGGACAACGTCGAACGGCTCATTGTTACCTGCAGTCGTGGTATTGGCGGATGGAAGGCTGTTTGTATCACTGGGCGGGTTACGCAGTTCGGAGTAGGCATTACTGCTGCTCCCACTCTCCGTTCCTTCCCGGTAGAAAACTTCGTGGCTGTGCTCGGGCATTTGCTCCAAAGTGATGGTACGCTTCTCTTGTCCACCGGATTGCCCCACCGTGTAATCACTGCTGGTCATGGCAGTCCCCGTACCACTACCAATCGGTACCCGGCCCCGCAAGTCGGGTAGGCGCTGATTCGGAAGCAAGTTTTGTAGGACTGGGTAGGCGTTTGGCACCAGGCTACCGTCACAGATCAACCAGCCGGGTGGTGGCGTCTCCGTGGGCCACATCTTGATGGTGCCCACCGGGTCAACCAGCGCGGATAAATCGATCGTGCGGGTAGGCTGGTTATCGCCGGCCAACGAGATTTCGAGGGTCGTGCCATTGAGGTTGAGTACGTCGATGGTCTGGTCGTCAGCACTAACGCTCGGGTCTACCCAGGCTACATTACCAGCCCCGTCGGTTTGTAGTTGTTGACCAGCACTACCGTCAACGGAGGGTAAGGAAAAGGCATTGTTGATGTTGAGCGTGCCGTTGATGCGGAGGAGATTATTGTCGAATTCGCCGTAAATAAGGGGAGAATTAGAACTGCTATTTTCAATGTAGAGTCGATTACTTCCTGCTGCGTTTTGACCCGCCTGGTACCCTAAAAACACATTTGCATTTCCTTGATTTGAAAAGCCCGATGCGTAGCCAACCATAACGTTGAAAGACCTATCATCATTAACATTAGATCCCTCACCAGCTCTACCTCCAACGAAAACATTTCTAAGCCCCTGGTTATTTCGAAGGCCAGCCCTTACTCCAACCCCAACGTTATCAGAACTAGAGGCAATACTACCTAGAGCTTCGTTACCTAATGCGACGTTTCTCCCTCCGGATATATTACTACGAAGTGCTCCTTCTCCAAAAGCTGAATTAAGGTTGCCATTAGCGTTAGCACTTAATGCATTCTGACCAACGGCTGTATTGCTTGAGCCAACGGTATTGTTCGCTCCGGTATTGACGTTCCCGATCAGGATGTTCGAACTATTGACTAATTCTAGTCGAGGCGAACCAATCCCATTCTGGGTCAGCCGCAGCCGTTCCTCCCCCGCCAAATCAAAACGAATCACATCCTCATCCGCGCTTTCCTCCACCTGAATTTTAGTATCATTGTCTGCGTCGACGATGATGGTTTGCGGTCCTGCTGCAGGGGCATCTACCCAGCTCAGGGTGCCGGCGCCGTCGGTTTGTAATTGCTGGTTGGCACTGCCATCCGCGGTGGGGAGGGAAAAAGCGTCATTGATGTTGAGGGTGCCGTTGATGCGCAGGAGGTCGTTCTCAAATTCGCCGTAGAGCAGCGGGGAAGCAGAATTACTATTTTCGATGTAGAGTCGGTTACTCCCCGTTTCGTTGCGGCCTGCTTGATAACCTAGAAAAACATTGGCATCTCCTTGGTTTTCACGGCCAGATTCAAAGCCAATCATAACGTTGGAAGACTTATTGTGGATACTAAAGCCGCCACTACCTGCATGTTCTCCGATCAAGACATTTCGGTTCCCTTGTTGATTACTACCACCAGCATTACCGCCAATCCCGATATTACTGCTACCGATAGTATTACTGCTTAGTGATGACTCACCCATAGCGACATTCTGTCTACCGCTGATATTTGCCAATAGTGTTTGAAAGCCCACAGCCACATTAAACCTTCCATTC
>CAYPIM010000094.1:0-18788 GCA_964410795.1 uncultured Lewinella sp.
CTAGCATGAGCAACGAGGAAACTAAAGAGCAGGAGGGCACCGTCGAAGAGACCACTCCCACCGTGCTGGAAACCGTAGCCGAAGCCGCAGAGACTGCCGTAGGTACCGCTGAAGCAGCCGCTGAAGCCGTAACCGAAACGGTAACCGAAGCCGCCGCAACGGTATCCAACTACTTCACTCCTGAGGAGGAAGCTGTAGCAACTGGCCGTAATGAGCGCAAGACCCGTATTGGTCTTGTTGCGAGCAACAAGATGGACAAGACCATTTCTGTTGTCATCGAGCGTCGTCTACAGCACCCTATTTACGGCAAGTACGTAAAGAAGAGCAATAAACTCATCGCCCATGATGAGAACAACGAGTGCCAGATTGGCGACCTCGTAAAAATTATGGAGACCCGTCCGCTGAGCCGTCGTAAGCGCTGGCGTTTGGTATCCGTACTTGAAAAGGCGAAATAATTAACCGTTTACGGCAACCATCAAATAGCTAACTAATGATCCAACAGGAATCACGGCTGCGCGTAGCCGACAACAGCGGTGCCAAAGAGGTACTCTGTATTCGCGTACTGGGCGGCTCTAAGCGTCGTTACGCCAGCATCGGCGACCAGATCGTCGTTACGGTTAAGGAATCTTCTCCGGGCGGTAACGTAAAGAAAGGTACGGTAAGCCGTGCCGTTGTAGTGCGTACCCGCAAAGAGATCCGCCGTAAGGACGGTTCTTACATTCGTTTCGACGACAACGCCGTCGTTCTCCTCAACGCAAGTGAGGAGCCTCGTGGCACCCGTATCTTCGGCCCTGTAGCCCGCGAACTTCGTGATCGCGACTACATGAAGATCGTATCACTCGCTCCTGAAGTACTTTAACCTAAAGGTCGCGAACTAATTAAGTAAAGACAGGGCTCGCCTTGTCTCAACCAATCTAACAATGGCTAACAAGACCTATAAAGATAAGCAGAAGCGTCACACGCCGAAGCTTAAGATCAAAAAGGGAGACATGGTCGTGGTTATCGCTGGTGCCGACAAGGACCGCGCTAAGCCCCGCGAAGTACTCCAGGTGCTGCCCAACGAAAACCGCGCTGTCGTTGACGGGGTGAACATTCGTAAGAAGCACCAGAAACCAACCGAAACCGATCAGGGCGGCATCGTCGAAAAGGCAGCCTCCATTCACATTAGCAATCTGATGCTCGTCGATGCCGACAATCAGCCCACCCGCGTAGGACGCAAGGCTGACGAAAATGGCAAACTGGCGCGTTTCGGCAAGCGTAACGGTAATATCATCAAGTAATGAGCTACACTCCCCGACTCAAGAAAAAGTACGACGAGGAAATCAAAGCTAAGCTGCAGGAGCAGTTTAACTACAAGAGTTCCATGCAAACGCCACAGCTGCTTAAAATCTGCATCAACCAGGGTGTAGGTAAGGCAACTCAGGACCGTAAGCTCGTCGAGAATGCTGCCAAGGAAATGACTTTGGTTGCTGGCCAGCAGGCTGTAATCACGAAGTCTAAAAAGTCCGTCTCTAACTTCCGTCTTCGTGACGATATGGGCATCGGTGCTAAGGTTACCCTACGCCGTGAAAAGATGTACGACTTCCTAGACCGTCTGGTTTCTACGGCACTGCCCCGTGTTCGTGACTTCCGCGGCATCAACGATAAGAGCTTCGACGGCCGTGGTAACTACACCATGGGCATCACGGAGCAGATCATCTTCCCGGAGATCAGCCTGGACGATGTACCGAACATCACTGGCTACGATGTAACCTTCGTTACCAGCGCAAATACTGACCAGGAAGCCCTGGCACTGCTGAAGGCCTTGGGTCTTCCATTCAAAAACCAAAACAACGCGAACTAAGATGGCTCGTAAATCACTAATCGCTCGCGAACGCAAGCGCGAACGCATGGTTGCCAAGTACGCTGAGAAGCGCGCAGCCCTCAAAGCTGAAGGTAACTGGGACGAGCTAGACAAGCTCCCCCGCAATTCTAACCCTATCCGCCTGCACAACCGCTGCGGTCTTACCGGTCGCCCAAAGGGTTACATGCGTAAGTTTGGTATCTGCCGGGTCAAGTTCCGTGAAATGGCACTTGATGGTAAGATCCCGGGAGTTCGTAAGGCATCTTGGTAAGAATCCCGGTTGCAGATTGCAAGTTGCAGGTTTAGCACCACAACGAGCGTCTGCTTCTGTATAACCTGCACCTTGCAACTTGCAACCTGCATCCTGCAATCTGCAACTTTAAATAACAGCTCCGGTAGTTCCCTACGGGAAAACCACGGAGCGCAACACATAGCAAAATGGCCGTAACGGACCCAATCGCTGATTATCTGACCCGTATCCGCAATGCGCAGATCGCTGGTCACCGTGTCGTAATCATTCCTTCTTCCAAGACTAAGAAGCGTATGACTGAAATTCTGTACGATCAGGGCTACATCCTGAAGTATAAATTTGACGACGAAGCCGGAAAAGGCAAGCAGGGAGAAATCTCTATTGCACTCAAGTACGAAAAGGACAGCAAGCGTCCCGTTATTCGTAAGCTCATTCGTGTATCTAAGCCGGGTCTGCGCCAGTACGTAAAGGCTGACGCACTTCCACGTGTTATCAACGGCCTTGGTATTGCTATCGTTTCTACCTCTCACGGTCTGATGACCAACAAGCAGGCTAAGAAAGACAACGTTGGCGGTGAAGTACTCGCTTACATCTACTAAATCATTTAAGTATCACGTCTGCAGGGAAATGCCTTGGCCTCTAATGTGAGGAAAAGTGTTTGACCGTAAGACAATTAAATCAACAGGATATGTCCAGAATTGGCAAAAATCCCATCAGCGTACCTTCGGGCGTCAGTATTGACGTCAGTAAAGGCAACCTGGTGACCGTTAAGGGCCCCAAAGGGGAACTTACTCAGCAGGTAAACCCTGACCTGGGAATCGAAATGGAGGATGGTACACTTACCGTCACCCGCCCTTCTAACAGCAAGCGTCACCGCAGCTTTCACGGTCTTTACCGTTCGCTGATTGCCAATATGATCGTTGGTGTGACCGATGGTTACGAACTCAACCTTGAGGTCGTAGGTGTAGGTTACCGTGCAGAGAATAAAGGCAACCTGTTGATCATGACCCTGGGGTATTCTCACCCTATTTACTTCATGGTTCCTGAGGAAGTGAAGGTCGAGACCATCAGCGCAAAAGGTAAGCCCCCGATCGTGAAGCTAACGTCTACGGACAAGCAGCTCATTGGTCAGATCGCTGCTAAAATCCGCGCTTTCCGTAAGCCTGAACCTTACAAAGGAAAAGGTATCAAGTTTGTCGGTGAAGAACTTCGTCGCAAGGCTGGTAAAACCGCCGCTAAGAAGTAAGGTCCCTAACCCCTGGCCCTCTTCCGGGAGGATCATGCTGGGGATTCAAAAAAAATTAGCAATGCAACTCACAAAACTTAAGCGGAGAAAGCGGATTCACAGCCGCGTTCGTAAGAGCATCTCAGGTACGCCTGAGCAGCCTCGCCTGAACGTTTTCCGTTCCAATAAATTCATTTACGCCCAGTTGATCGATGACGTCAATGGTGTAACCCTGGCACAAGCTTCGAGCTTCGAAGCCTCCGTTGCTCAGGAAGGTGACAAGTCAGCACAGTCTACTGCTGTTGGTAAACTCATCGCCGAGCGCGCGCAGGCCGCTGGGATCTCAAAAGTTCTCTTCGACCGAGGAGGATATCTTTTTCACGGACGGGTGAAAGCCCTCGCTGAAGGCGCTCGTGAGGGTGGCCTTAAGTTCTAAATAGCACTACAATGGCTGATAACAGAAATTCAGGCGGTGGCCGTAACCGTCGCGACAGTGGAAGAGGTCGGAAAGGAGAGAAAGCCTCCAACGAACCAGAACTCCGCGAAAAAATGGTAGCCCTAAACCGGGTATCTAAAGTAACAAAAGGTGGCCGTACTTTCACCTTCGCTGCCATCATGGTAGTGGGTGACGGAAAAGGCAAAGTAGGTTCCGGTTCCGGTAAGGCCCGTGATATCTCAGAAGCTATCCAGAAGGCAACTGATAACGCTCGTAAGAGCATGATCAAAGTGCCACTGCACAAGGGAACTATCCCTCACGAGCAGCTGGGTAAGTACGGTGCCGGTAAGGTTCTCCTTAAGCCTGCATCCGAAGGTACTGGTGTAATCGCTGGTGGTGCCATGCGCGCTGTCCTTGATATCGCAGGTGTTAACAACGTACTGGCCAAGTCACAGGGGTCTTCCAACCCACACAACGTGATTAAGGCCACCATCGATGCGCTGAAGAAGCTCCGCAGCCCGATGGAAGTTGCTAAGCAACGGGGTATTTCCATGGAGAAACTGTTCGAAGGGTAGGCCCTCTCCCCCCAACCCCTCTCCTTGGGAGAGGGGAGAACAATATCCCCCCAAACAGTAAAATAAAGTCAACATGGCTAAGGTTAAAATTACCCAGGTTAAAAGTGTGATCGATCGCCCGAAGAAGCAGAAGGCAACGATCCAGGCCCTCGGCCTCAAGCGCATGCACCAGACCGTGGAGCGGGAGAATACCCCCGTAATCATGGGAATGGTAAAGGCAGTAAGCCACCTTGTTAAAGTAGAAGAAGCCTAAGGAAGCGTCAAATAGTCTAGCGTCAAATCAGTTGTAACTGCCGATCTGACACTGAGCTGACAGTTTGACCTTGCTGGTACGATAGTTGCCCTTCATTGCACCTGCGTTCAGCGCCCTGATAAAGCTTCCTAAAAAATAAAGTCCGTAATGGAACTGAATAATCTCAAACCAGCCGCCGGCGCTACTAAGTCCGGTAAGCGAATTGCACGTGGTCAGGGTTCTGGCCGTGGTGGCACTTCCACCCGTGGCCACAAAGGAGCCAAATCCCGTAGTGGTTACAAGCGTAAGCGTAATTTTGAAGGTGGCCAGATGCCGCTTCAGATGCGCCTGCCGAAGCGTGGTTTCAACAGCCCGAACCGTGTGGAGTACGTTGCTTTCAACCTTGGTCGCCTTCAGGAGATCAGTGATAAGCACGGCATTTCTGAAATTACTCCCGCTGCCCTGTACGCTGCCGGTATCATTAAGAAGAATGATCTGGTAAAAGTACTCGCTAACGGCGAGCTCACCTCTGGTCTTACGGTAACAGCGCATGCTGCTTCCGTGAAAGCCAAGGAAGCCGTCGAGAAGGCGGGCGGTTCTCTCACCATCTCCTAAATTACCCGTACCATGATGAGGTTCTTTGAAACACTAAAAAACATGTGGTCGATCGACGAGCTGCGTAAGCGCATCTTGTTTACGCTACTGCTGATCGCTATCTATCGTCTGGGGTCTTACATCGTACTTCCGGGTGCTGATGTTGATGCGCTCACGGCGTCGCTTGAAAGCCAGGGTGGTGGAAATGACCTCCTTGGGTTGATCAATCTGTTCACTGGTGGTGCATTCAATAATGCATCTATCATGGCGCTTGGTATCATGCCGTACATCACGGCAAGTATTATTGTCCAGCTGCTCGGCTTTGCGGTTCCTTACTTCCAACGTCTGCAAAGCAAGGAGGGAGAATCTGGCCGAAAGAAGCTTAGTCAAATTACTCGTGCCCTTACGGTAGCCATTACCCTGGTTCAGGGCGCTGGTTACCTTACTTACATCAAGAGCAACGGAGGAATGTCGTCTCAGGTAGACGAATCTATCTTCTGGCTCTCCGGCATCGTTATCCTTTCTACTGGTACCATCTTCGCGATGTGGCTTGGTGAACGGATCACTGACCGCGGCATCGGCAACGGTGTATCACTCTTGATTACGGTAGGTATCATTGTTGGATTGCCAACAGCATTTGGCTTCGAGCTTGTTGACAAGTCTGACCGTCTGTTGCTTTTTGCCCTTGAAATGTTCGGTTTCTTCTTTGTCACTTTGGTAACCGTAATGGTTGTTACCGGTGTCCGTAAGATTCCGTTGCAGTTTGCTAAGCGTATGGTTGGTCGTGGAAATTCAGCCGCTCCTACAAGTACTGAACGGGACTACATTCCACTGAAAGTCAACGCTTCTGGCGTAATGCCGATCATCTTCGCTCAGGCCCTGATGATTCTTCCGGTAAGTCTTGCCGGTTTCGGTAGTAACGAAGCACAAAGCAGTTGGCTTGTTCAGCAGTTCAATGACTTCACGTCTCCGCTCTACAACATAATTTACTTTGTAATGGTAGTGGTCTTCACCTATGTCTACACGGCACTGGTGGTAAACCCTGGTCAATACACGGAGTACCTGCGTCGTCAGAATGCTTTCATCCCCGGCGTTCGCGGTGGTGCTGAAACAGAAGAGTACATTGATGCAATTACCAGCCGCATTACGCTGCCCGGTTCGATCATTCTCGGTTTGATCGCCATCCTGCCTGCTATCGTCGCCAACCTTGGTGTTAACCAGCAGTTCGCAATTTTCTTCGGTGGTACTTCCCTGATCATCATGGTTGGTGTTGTACTTGATACACTGCAGCAAATTGAAAGCTATCTGTTGATGCGTAAGTACGACGGACTGGTTAAAGAAGGTCGCCTTGAAGGCCGCGGTGGCAATAGCCGCATGCAGAGCCTTGGAGCTGACTTCTAAACGAAATACTCAATATTTGAGCTAAAGCACCTACTTCGGATCTCCGGGGTAGGTGCTTTTCTTTGTCCTTTAACTACGATAGGTCTGCTTTCCCTAATATCATCTATGTCTGGAGAAGTAGCGCATTTTGCAACCTTTCCCGAAGTAGGTATTGTTGGGAGGAACGAGGTAAGCACTAACCCTAAGAATACCGTTGCGAAGAACCTCTCCCATGTTGAACAAGATTATTGATACTATACGCCTTTCTCTTGATGATAAAGGGTATGACTACACGGACGGGCCGATCCGCAAAGGAATCATCCTGCTGGCCATTCCTATGATGTTGGAGATGGCGATGGAATCCATCTTCGCCTTGGTGGACACTTTCTTTGTTGGCAAAATTGGAAATGGAGCACTTACAACCGTTGGCCTGACCGAGGTGATGATGACGCTGGTCTATAGTATCGCAATTGGGGTGAGCACAGCACCGATGGCAATGGTGGCTCGTTTTATTGGCGAAAAGGAGCCAGGTAAGGCGGGGTTAGCAGCAGGACAGGCGATTTTTCTTGGCGTGGCTGTGAGCTTACTGATTGCTGTCCCGGGCTTTGTTTACGCTGGCGATTTACTCCGGCTAATGGGAGCCACCGAAGCGGTGGTTGCGAAAGGGGTAGGGTACACACGCATCATGTTTGCGACCAATGTGGTGATCATGTTACTCTTTGTCATCAACGGTATTTTTCGGGGTGCAGGTGAGGCCGCAAAAGCAATGCGGGTACTTTGGTTGGCGAACGGGATTAATATCGTGCTTGATCCGATTTTTATTTTTGGCTTGGGCCCGATCCCAGCTATGGGCGTTGAAGGTGCTGCGATAGCGACCTCGATTGGACGGGGAATTGGTGTTGGGTACCAGCTGTACCTTTTAGTTGGTGATCGTTCGGCGGTAAAAATGGGCGCGCGAGCCTGGGTGATCAACTGGGCGATGCAGCTGCGGATTATGAAAATTGCTGCGAACGGAGCCTTCCAGTATCTCATCGCTTCAGCCAGTTGGGTGTTCTTGATGCGCATTGTGGCAAGTTTCGGGGAAGCCGCCGTTGCGGGGTACACCGTGGCCATCCGGCTCATCCTGTTTACAATGTTGCCGGCCTGGGGGCTGGCCAATGCTGCAGCTACCTTTGTTGGGCAAAATCTTGGAGCAAAGCAACCTGATCGGGCAGAAAAAGGAGTTTGGTTAGCCCTGAAAATGACGGTCATCTATTTCGGATTACTTTCTGCGATTTACTATTTTTTTGCGGGGCCGCTGGTGCAGGGTTTTGTCAAGGGAGAAGATGCAGTAAGCTACGGTATCGAAACCCTGAAGGTATTCGCGATCGGTTACGTTTTCTTTGGAGTGGGGATGATCCCTGTTCAAGCACTCAACGGAGCTGGTGATACCCGAACCCCAATGTTGATGAATTTCGTTTGCTTCTGGCTGCTGGAAATACCGCTAGGCTATTGGCTCGGGCTGGAAATGGGCTATGCGGTAGAAGGCGTCGTTTGGGCAGTGGTATCTGCTGAGGTAGTACTGTCTGGGCTGGCACTTTGGATGTTCGCTCGTGGACGTTGGAAGGAGGCTGAGGTGTAGTTCACCCTAATGAAATACTATGTGTAGTACGATCAATGAAAGGGCTAGCCCCAGTCCAAGCCATCCTACATCTTTACCCGACGCAACGAATAAGTCTTTAAAAGGACGGATTCTATTTTTACCCGGCAACAGCTGGAAGAAAAAGAATAAGGCAACGATGACGACACCGGCACGGACGAAGTAATTCAAGTCCGGTGCGAAATACTGGATAGCCAGGTTGAGTGGAGCGGAAGCGATGAAAGCAACTAATGTAATGGAGGGCACCGGTGCAATCAATAACACTGCCGAAAGGATCACCATCACAATGCCACAGTTTACGTAATACCTCAGCTCATTGAGGGTATGCGTGAAGGCTGCTTCAGGGTTGTTAAACTTAAGGTACATCAGTGTGAGTCCCATCGCAACACCGGTGAGTAGGCAAACGAGAATGGTCTTTTTACCCGCCCCGACCATCTCCGACTCCGTAGCCTCCGGCTTAAGGTAGCGCTTGAATACGTCGACGCTCCAGAGCGTCGCCAGACTGTTGAAGGTAGAATCCACGGTAGACATCAGACTGGCGAACAAGGCACAAAGAATGATGCCTTTCAGCCCTACGGGTAGGTAGGTGTTTACGATATACGGAAAGGCTGCATCCGGATCACTGAGGCCCTGTTCTCCAAGAATTCCAAACAGCGCAATACCGGGAACGATGATGATAACCGCCATCAAGTACTTAGTTACGCCACCAACCATAAGACCGACCTGCGCTTCTCGTAAACTCCGAGCGGCAAGACTTCGCTGTACCACCGCCTGGTTGGCACACCAGTAATTAATGTTGAGGAAGAAGAGCCCGAACAACAGCGTCCAGGGTAATTTAGGGTGGTCAGCTGGTAGGTGAAGATGCATCAGCTGCGGCGTTTTTATGTAGAGTTGTTGCCAACCGCCGAGGTGATGAACCGCTACAAGGGTCACAACTATACCACCAAGTAACAGAATTGCAAACTGAATGATGTCGGTTTTGACTACGGCTGCTAGTCCGCCGAGGTAAGTATATATTGCAGAAAACACGCCCAGCGCAATCACTAAAACTCCGACGCGAACAAGGCGTACTTCGCTGATCCAAAGGAAGTAGTCTCCAAACACTAACTCTGCAGCGTAAGCCCCCCAAAATAAGGCCCCACCCAGGGTGATGGTAGAAAACAGCGCCAGGTTGGCCAGACTGTAAGCCAGGGCTACCTTCGGTCCTACCTTTCGTTCTATGAACTGGGTAATAGTAATGATCCGCTCGCTGAGGTACATCGGAACGAAGAGAAATGCAGCTAGTAGTATTCCCTGTACTGCGTTGATCTCCAGGTTTGCCTGGGCAAGTCCGTATAAGTAGGCGGATCCCATCATGCCCAGGAATTGATAACCCTGGATATTGGTCGCGATCGTCGACATGGCTACGGACGGCCAGCGGAGGTTGCGGCCGGCAAGAAAATAGCTTTCGGTAGTGGCTTCCTGGCCGGCTTTGGTGCGACCGGCGAGGGCAACCAGCATAATGGAGGTGAAGTAAGTGGCTACTATTAGGAGGTCTAGCATGGGGGAATTTACGACTTGTTGCTAATGAATTGGCTTAAACATGAGTCATCCCGAGCACGAAGTACAGTGCAGCTAATTTTAAACCAGTTCATTAGGTGATTTTCCCCAACTCTTTAAGTAGCCCACTTAGGTAGCCTTTGGTGATGTGGGCATTAACCTGGTATTCTTCTTTTTGCATGAGTAGAAGATGCAGTTTGGGCAAGTTGTAGAAGGGGACTCCGGGATATAGATGATGCTCAAGATGGTACCCTACGTAATGGGGCGCGATTAGCACTTTTTCAATCCAATTGGGTTTCACTGTGCGTGAAGAAGATAGTTCGTCTTCGTAGGCCAGTTCTCCAAAGTGTTCCGCTACACTTCTGATATATTGGAACATGAAAAAGGAGGTTAGGTATGGGACAAGCCAGAAGAGTAGGTACAGCCCCCAGAGGTTGAAAATCGTAAGAAAGAGAAAGAGAATCAAATAGAAACCGATGACCAAGTTGCTTTTCTTAGACTTCGTATTTGTCTTTTTTTGACTACTACTACTACTACTACTACTACTACTACTACTACTATATCTCTTGAAAAACCAAACTGCGTCTAGAATCCCCTGATAGAAGACTAGGTAAGAGCAAATGGTGAGTAGGAAGGAGGCTTTCGTTTTAGGGAAATGAAATTCTCGTTTGGTTAGCTTGGCTACCCAGTCGGGGTCCTGCATGGTATTCAAATGCTGATGATGCTTTAGATGATTGGCCCGGTACTTTTCGATCGAGGTGAAAAGAGGGTACATCGTCAATAAATTGGAGAGGATGTCATTCCATTTTCGGTTTTTTAAGAATCGGAAATGGGCGGCATCGTGCATTAAGACGGTCAGTGCGTGCATTCGCGCACCAATAATGATCACCGATACGGGGTATAGCCAGTTTATCGGAAAGGCTTGGTGTAAATAGATCAAACCTAGAATGACCATCCAGTTAAATACCATGGCTGATGCATGCAGGTATGATCTGGTTTTAAACAGCGCCTTAAACTCATCTCTTTCTGTTTTAGCAATTAGTTCTTTTGATTTGGTGGCTTCCATGACTTTTGAAAATTGGACGTTTAATTGGATTGAATGCAAAACTATCTGCAACGGAAGCGCCATTGAACTACATCTTAATGTGGAAGGGGGATTTATGAGTCGTCCCTTAGCCCGTGGGCATTAGCGTTGGGATGCGGTCAACTCGGGAAAGTTTAAACCAGTTCTATATCTTACGCTGATAAACATTCTTGCTGTATGAGACTCTTCCCCTTACTCGCTTTTCTCGCATTGTTCTCCTGTGGCTCCAAGACTATTGCTGATGACTTCGGACCAAGACCAGCCCTGAAGCATTATCATGACCTGTCCGACGTGCCAGCGGATCAATTCAGCGGCGGTGCTAAAATGATTCCAATCTCAACACCTCTGGGTGACTTCAAGGTCTGGACGAAACGTATCGGAAGTAACCCCAACATCAAGGTGTTGCTGTTACATGGAGGCCCGGGAGCCAACCATGCATACTTTGAGTGCTTTGATAGCTACTTCCCCGGCGCTGAGATTGAGTACTACTACTATGATCAATTGGGCTCGCGCCTCAGCGATGTTCCTACAGACCCAAGCCTTTGGACGATCGATCGTTTCGTAGATGAGGTGGAGCAAGTCCGGAAGGCGCTTAACCTTACAAAGGATAATTTCTATATCCTGGGCCATAGCTGGGGAGGAATCCTCGGACTAGAGTACGCCCTTAAGCACCAGGATAAAATGAACGGTCTCATCATCAGCAATATGATGGTTTCCATTACGGATTATAATAAGTACGCAGACGAGGTACTCGGCCCACAGCTCGATCCGGATACTTTAGCTGCGATCAAGGCTTACGAAGCTGCGGGAGATTTTGCGAACCCTGCTTACATCAATACGATCACTAATAATTACTACCCCAAGCACGTCCTTAGGATGCCGCTGGCGGATTGGCCTGAGCCGGTCAACCGCGGCTTTGATCGTCTCAATGGGCAGATCTACGTAGGTATGCAGGGGCCAAGTGAGTTCGGTATCCGAGGGGAAGCATCATTACTTAGTTGGGATCGGCGCAAGGA
The DNA here is from genome assembly GCA_964410795.1 of uncultured Lewinella sp. Taxonomy (GTDB): domain Bacteria; phylum Bacteroidota; class Bacteroidia; order Chitinophagales; family Saprospiraceae; genus Neolewinella. Next base: position 11,814 of record CAYPIM010000094.1, read on the forward strand.
CCTGGGGGAGATCACCATCCCGGTACTCACCATTGGCGGGCAGTACGATACAATGGATCCTGAGCATATGCGAGATATTGCTACCGAATTTCCCAACGGTAGCCATGTACACTGCCCCAATGGCAGTCATTTCAGCTTTTATGATGACCAGAAGATCTATTTCGATGGGCTTATTGAGTGGATCATCGGCGTAGAAGCAGGTAAATAGTTACCGAAGCGCTTTGCTACTTTCTTGATTCCTTACGCCGCTGCCCGCTGCATCTTCCTTAGCACATCCACATCTGCTGCTGGAGCAAAGAGAAGCTCGCCCTGACGATCATCGACAATTTCGAGGCGGAGTTGTTTGGCTAGTTCCTTGGCCAGGTTGCCAAGTTGCTGGCAGTAGGGTAGGGAGTTGCCCATCGCGGCGTAGTGATCGATAATGCCGATGCGGAATAGATCATAGGGGTCAACTTGGTTGATCAGGTCGCGCAGATCAGCTTTCGCCATGACCTTTTGCTGACGGAGCCGAAGCTGCTCACGCAGGTCGGCCATAGTGCAGCCAACGATCTGTTCGCGACGGTAATGATTCCAGTAATCGGCCGAGCCGCGCTTCCGTGTATAATGTGCAAGATGGCGGGTTTCGGCGGCTTTTTGACAGGTAATGCGGGCAAGGGCCTTTACCTGTTCAAGTAATTCAAGGGTTTCGGTAGTGGAAAGCTGTACATGTTCAGGATAGACATCTTCTTCTTTACTGAGCCTAGTTGCAACTGCTTGTTTTACCTTAGATTTAGAAGACAGGGCAATGAGTTTTCCGAATTCCAGACAGAGGTAGTATTCCTTAACAACTTTCCCCTTGGAACGCGGATCTCCCGCGAAGTCTTTCATGCCCTCCGGGCGACGGATACCGTCAGTGAACTGGTAAACATCCTTCAACCAGTGACGGACGTTGTTCTGGTAGTGATTGTCGTTGAGGCCAAGGGCACGGTGTAGCTCGGAAGCTTTTACGACCCGGGTACCTTTCTTTGAGATGTGGATGTTGATATCCATTGTTTGAAACTTGCTGTTGTTACTACAAATTTAAGCCATTGTGTTGTTTTTTGCAAGTTTAAAACAAATAATTTTTCACTTTTGTGCGATTTATTTCCATATTTTCATTGTTTATTGATTTTTGTAATCAAAATGAGGTCATTTTATAACGATCGGGTTTAGCTAGTTTTAATTTTTTGTTGTTTTATGATTAGCATTTGAAAAAGAGTACTTATGTGCCACCCTTTGATAAGAATACACGTCTTTATGAAGTTCTTATTAGTAGTCAGCGGTATAAATCAGCGCTGAAGATCAGCTCACGCTCTAAGAAGTTGCACTTGTTTCATTATCAATCTACTTTCTCCTATGGTTATTACTGGTACTTACTTAGCTACTACTTTATGTGTTTTCACTGGCTTACTGTTAGGAGGCCTACTGTTGTTTTCCCCTTATTACCGGAGTAGGTCCAATCGCCTTTTGGGTAATGTAATCTGGGTCATCTCTTTGCTCGGAGCTACGGTAGTGCTGGAAGGAAGCCAGGTTGAGAATAAGTGGTTTATCATTTTTGACGACATCATGTGGGAGTATTTGTTAGGGCCTTTTTTTCTCCTCTATTTTGCTAGCCTTGTTCAGCATCCTTTGGCCGACTCTAAAAAACGTTACTGGTTGTACGCGCCTTTTTTGATGACGCTGGTAATCAATATTGTGCTGGATGTCGACATGGAACTGGGCCTGATTGACATTTCCGTAGCGCAGGACACACCGGGTGTACAGCTGTATTACCTGTTAGAGTATACAGGAAGTGTTTTGTACACTGTAGTTATTTGCGGAGTGGCAAGAATTATGATAGGTAAGAGCAAAACGCAATTAATACCAAAGCTCACAAATCCTATGTGGTGGTGGTTTGCGACAGCTACACTGGCCTGGAACTTTAGCTGGTGGCTGGATAGCCTGACGAGTGTTAATCTAACCGTTTGGCTTTTCTTTACGTTGTTGCTTAGCTTTGTTTGGATTGGGTACCGCGGAGTAATACGATTGGAGCTTGCCGCTAGCAAGGATGAGCTTAGGGTTTTACTTGATGATAGATATGGAAAGACTAAACCTTCTTTGACCAATGCTTCAAGCCTTGTGTCTCAGAATAGGCATCTTATGGCACTTACGCGTTTAATGGAAGAAGAAAGATTATACCGTGATCCGAAGTTGAGCCGAGATATGGTCGCTATACTCTTAGGTATAAGTAGTGGTCATTTATCGGCCCAACTTTCCATGAGCGAGTTGGGCTCATTTCCTGATTACATCAATAGTTGGCGTGTCGAAGAAGCAAAATTACTACTCCTGGATCCTACCTTCTCCCATTATAGCATTTTATCTATTGGCTTGGAGGCTGGGTTTAATTCAAAGTCAGCTTTTTATGCTGCCTTCAAAAAATCTACCGGTCAAACTCCACTTGAATTTAAAAAGTATAATTCATCGGGAAACCGTTTAGAGCTCCTGACTTGCAGTCCTGAATTGTCAGGACTACATAATTGAGCACTCGTTAACTCGCATAGCACCTCACTTTTGGTCCTGATCGAAAATTGATCATTCACCAAAACTAGTTATGTATGCCTATCCGAATACTGCTCACCTTGATCATCTGTGGTGGCATTGGTTGCTCTTCTATTGCCGCCGGTCAAGACCGGTCTAAAGCCCAACGATCATTCCCGATTAAGTTATCACTGCTTGATGAGAGTACTTTGCCACTAGGCTTTGGCTTCGTCCAGTACCAGTACAACCCCGCAGCTATGTTGGGGACCGAATATCAACTCAGGAAACGCCGTAAGTATGACCTTCACCTTACCGCAAACCTGGGCTTTTATTTTCACCGTCATATTCGCTCCGCTGTATTTCTTAATACGGAAATTGGATACCGTTACCACTTTGGCCGCTTTTCCTCTTCCATTCGGGCTGGGGTAGGGTACGCCCATGCCTTCAGTACTTCACCTGTATATGTCTTTGATGGAGAAGACTACGTAGAAGGTGAAAATTCTGGGCGCCCAGTATTGATGCCTTCTTTAGGGCTGGAGTTGGCCTACTCCTTGAAAGATCAGGAAAGATCGCCAACGCTCTTCCTCAGTTACATCTATGCACTTGATGCACCCTTTGCTCCAGTAACCTTAGCCCACGTGCTTGTTGGAGCAGGTTGCAAGTTCTACCCTTTTTAATCCACCCCTAAAACCATAATAATGAAAACGATCATTCCACTATTCTTCCTGCTTTGTCTTTTTTCTTGTGATAAAGCTAAGGTTGTACCAGTAAGTACTTATAACTGCGAATTGACCTCGGCTGCTACAACAACACAGCACCCACGATCCGCAGCGTTTCAGGCCCTGCTTGATGCTTCTCTAGCTTTCAATCCGGGCGTCCAGGTCAGCGTTACCGGGCAGGATGGGAGCAGCTGGTCTGGAGCTGCCGGCTACGCAGACATTGCTAACAATGTAAAGCTGCAACCATGTCACCGAACGCTGGTTGCCAGTATTTCAAAGGTGGTTACTGCGGCCATTATTCAACAGCTACAGGACGAAGGGCGGCTGACCATTGAGGACAAACTAGCGGATCATTTGCCCGCAGCATTGATTGCTGAAGTTGCAAACAGCGATGTTGTAACGCTAGATCAACTACTATCTCATACCAGCGGTATTCCAGATTACCTCAATGGGCAACAGTACTTCAATACCTTGAATACACCCTTCTTAATCGAGACCCAGCGGGAAAAACTGGCCTATGTTTACGGTGAAGAAGCGTATAGCGAACCGGGAAGAGCGTACAATTACTCCAACACGAATTTCTTACTACTCGGCTTGGTCATCGAAGAGCTTACGGGACGCAAGCTGTGGGAGGTCGTACAGCGGAGGATCGTGGAACCTCTAGGCTTGAAGAATTTTAGCATGGGGACCGAGGAAAACCCTTTGCCTGATGATGCTGCCCGGCCTTACTTAGCCTTGTTGGGGGGGCAATACATTGATGCGACGGAATATGCCGTTTCTGACGCAGCAACCGGAGATGGAGGTATTGTCAGTAATATGCAAGACATTAACCTCTTCATACAGGCACTCTTTAGTGGAGAATTGATCTCTGAAGCCGCAATAGAAAGAATGACGGGGAGCATCCAACTCACCGGTGAACGACAAGCTGACTTTGATCAGTGGCCTGATGAAGGCTATGGCTTAGGCATCTCCCGTTATAACACTCCTTATGGCCTTGCTTGGGGGCATACCGGAGGAACGGCTACCTACAGTAATGTGTTACTTTACTTTCCGGAGAGCGGTGTTACCTTTTCAAAGAATACCACGAGTATTGACTATAGCGACCCCGGGCCAGGGTTTGAAGGGAACGATAAGCTATTCGAGGACTTACTGGAACTACTGTTTGAATAGTCAATCTTCAAGGCTTGTACTGGGCTTTCCAAAGGATCTCTGCACCTGCGTCCGCGCCGTCTATTCTTCCTTCTCCTCCATCGCAATCATCTTTAGCCACCACCAGACCAATAACGCGCTTTCACCCTGGTAGTCCTGATCGCGGAGGGCCTCATTGTAGGCCGTCATTACGGCCTCGTCGGAAGTAAGAAACTGACGCAGGGTTTTCAGTAGCTTGGTATAACGAGGGAAATCTGCCGCTGGCGGAATCTCCTTTGCACCAAGCCGGGCACAAACGAGCATAAAGTCTGAGGTAGCGTAAGGCGCATAGACTTCAGGATACTGGCCCATGAGGTAGAGCGAAACCATATTGTAGTCGTCGTCGTGGTTGTGGCTGGGGGTCTTGTCTTTTGGGTGTTGGTCCCGAAACCGATTGAAGAGCTCGTTGACGTAAAAGACGAAGCGTTGGATACGTCCTTCGAGCTGACGGTCTTCGCTAAAAAGGTCACGAAAGGCATCGCGGACAAAGTCGGGCTCCCAGCGCATCAGCGCGAGCATGGCGCGTTTAGGATCGTAGCCGCCACGACGGTAGTGCCGGCGGTTGGTCTTGGAATCCAAGGCTTTATCGTAGGATTCTGCGAGGTCCTTAGCTTCTACGTTGAAGTGGGCTTGCCAGTTTTTCTGGGTTTCCCAAAGGGGTAATAAAGCTTCAGCTTCTTCGGTTTTCAGCCAGTCCGGGAAGGCGGCCAGGTAGGCTTTTATCTTGGGTACCTGCATAGTTTTGTAAAGATGGGGAATTGGTAGGAATTAGCAACACAAAGCAGTCAACAGACAGCATTCAGTCCAGTTTTGCCGGAATGCTGTCCGCTGATCGCTAAAAATGATGCGATTTTGCCCCAAACGTGATCATTCGTAACAAATATTGGTTGCGCTGCATTTCGTGCTTGAGACTACCCATTCTAGCGCTCTACCTTTTGTACTAGAGCAGGGTGCCCCGTCACTTTCAGGTAGTTCGTAAGGCTGTCCGCTCCTGCCTGTCCTGCCAACCTATCGTCGTAGAGGAACAGGTCTACACCCGGTTGCAGCAACCACGGCAGCCGGGCGCTGAGTTCGGCCGCACTTTCTCCCCGGTAGCCGCTGACAAGTACGCGGTAGCCGGCGGCGACCAGGCTGTCTTTGTAGGCGGCCAGATGGCCGGGCTGCCACCGGGCCGTATCGGTTAGGAGTACGAGGTTTTGGGGGAGGGCATTTGCGGGCGGCGGCTCATTTGGCGCGCACGCAGGTGCAAGGAAGGGTAGAAGGAGCAATGGGAGAAATACCGTTACTACCTTGTACGTCGGGTAATCTGCGAGTATCCGCCGAAATCCGCGATTCAAACGATGTAGGGTGGGAGACATCATAGCTGTAGGAAATCAATGTTACGCCGTAACCCTGCATACTTGGTTCGTTTTACGGCCGACTTCTGAAAGACCCGCCGGAAAACCTCCTCGGTCATTTCCGTCATCTCGCGTTGGTTCATGGCGGGTAGGTCCGGATGAGCATTGAAGGCGGGTTCTTGGTGAGGTTCGCTGAAGCGGTTCCAGGGGCAGACCTCCTGACAGATGTCGCAGCCGAAGGCCCAACCTTCCATCCGCCCGGCAAACTCTTCGGGGATGGCTTCGCGCAGCTCGATGGTCAGGTAGCTAATGCATTTAGAGCCGTCAACGATGTAGCCTTGTGGAGAGATGGCTTCCGTCGGGCAGGCATCGATGCAGGCCGTACAGGTGCCACAGTAGTCCTTTATCTGGGTGTCTGGCGTAAGGTCCAGGTCGGAGATGATCTCAGCCAGGAAAAAGTATGAACCGGCTTTGGGATTGATGAGCAGGGTGTTCTTACCCGTCCATCCTACACCTGCTCGCTTTGCCCAATCACGCTCCATCACCGGAGCGGAGTCTACAAATACTCGCCCATCAATTGGGGCTCCTATGAATAATTCTAATTCCTCTACCAGGTCTTTAAGCTTATGGCGAATCACCTTGTGGTAATCTTGTCCGTAGGCGTAGCGGCTGATCTTTGGAGCTTCCTGACTGGGGGTGTCGTCTTCTGGGAAATAGTTATAGAGTAAGGAGACAACACTCTTTGCTCCGGGCACGAGCTTGGTGGGGTCCACTCGTTTATCGAAGTGGTTTTCCATCCAGCGCATGGTGCCGTGCTTGCCCTGGTTAAGCCATTCTTCCAGCCGCCGAGCCTCTTCCGTCATTTGCTCGGCCTTAGCGATGCCCACGAAGGAGAAGCCGGCCTTCAGGGCGCGTTGCTTTACTTCGACGGAGAGGGTAGATTTTAGCATTTAGGTTTCAGCATTCAGCATTCAGCATTCAGGTTTCAGCATTTAGAAGATCATGACACTGTACTCTGAAACCTGAACACTCAACATGGAGGCTTGTTATTAAACGAATATTTGCGTTTATAAAGGTATAAAAACGCATGAATAATTGTAAAGTGTTGGTTTTTAGTGTGTTATTGTTTTTCTTCCGCTGACCGCTGACCGCTGACCGCTGACCGCTGACCGCTGACCGCTGACCGCTGACCGCTG
>CAYPIM010000094.1:18888-21907 GCA_964410795.1 uncultured Lewinella sp.
ACCGGGCTAATTAAACAACCCCTCCACCAGCCAGTCTGCCACTAACTGCCGGTTGCGCGGATCAACGATCCGCACCTGATCTGAAGAGTTGGTGATGTTTCCCAGTTCGATGAAAACGCCGCTGCATTTGGCTTCACGCAGTACGTACAGGTCCCGCACGCCGACGGTGCCAGCGTAACCACGGCCTTTGCGCACCTGATTATATTTCTTTCTAACTACGGCCTGCATCTTCTCCGCCTGGCTGGCCCCAATAAGGTCGGTCTCGTGGTGGTAGAAGAAAAGGTCGATTTTTTTATTCTTCGCCCTGCTGTCTACGTGAATGGAGATCATCGTCTGGTCGGTGATTCCCTTGGCGATGTATTCGTCGTAGAGACCATTGATGATGTTGGTGCGCTGGGCGAGACGGGCTTTTTGCTGGAAGGGGATGGGCTGGCCTCCCCATACGGTTTCGTCCTTGTCTCCTTTCAAATACTTCTCGTCGCGGATGCCTTCGGTATCGCGGATGATCATGTACGGTGTACCGCCATGGGCGAGGATGTTACGGGTGACGCGCAGCGCGACATCGTAGGCGTATTCATCTTCGTGCAGGTGGTGGCCGGCGCGTTTGCCAATAGTGCCGGGGTCCGGCCCGCCATGACCGGATACGATGTAAAAGACCCGCCCCGCAAGCTTGTTGTCTTTTTTCGGAACGTAAGCATACTTCTCACCAAAAATGTTGAAGGTCCGGAAGGCAGAGGTGGTGACCTGTTCTAGTTCTTGAGGCTTCGCCCCAGGCTTCCCTCCTGTCTTTGCAATTTCGCCAGCGCCTAAGATCTCTGAAGGCGCTGCTTCCAGTTTTTCCTCAAAGCAGTTGTCTATGTGGAAAGGGACGTACAGTACCTTGTCTTTGCGAAAATCTTCGGACCGGACCTCCGCCGAAAGTAAGTCTTCGTTGTAATGTTGAATGGCCAGGGCGCGGGCATAGTTGTCGTTACCCGTAGAGGTGCGGATGCTTTTGCCGTCGAAGCGAGTTACTTCAATGGGCAATTCATAGCTCTTTCCGATCAGTAGGTTTGCGTTGTTTTTCAGCTTGTTTAGCCGGTAGAACTCGTTGAGGTTGCAAGTGTAATCGAGCAACTGGTAGCGCCGGAGGATGGCGTAAACGCCGTCTCCTTTCTGTGCGGTGACGAGTAAGTGCTCAGCGGGTAACTCCAGGCTGATGGCGGCTAGCAGAACGAAAAGTAATAGTTTGTAGAAGGTCATATTCGGGGTAGAAGAAAGACTTTAGCTGGCGCAAGATAAGTAAAGCTCCGGGCGGCAGCTATCTTTGCTTCGCAAATGTCTACCTTCAAACAGATCATCCACCTGCTCAGTTGGGAATTAAAGACCGAATGGCGCAACCGGTACGCACTAGGTTCGGTCTTGCTGTACGTAGTCGCCACCACCGTGGTGATCTACTTTGCGGTACAAAACTTCAACGCCATGACCTTTAACGCCCTCTACTGGGTGGTATTGTTTTTTGGTGCTACGGTTGCTGGTGGGCGCAGTTTTCTACGGGAAGGCGGGCGGCGACACTATTATTTTTATACCCTCGCATCAGCAGAGGCGCTACTGGTGAGTAAGTTCCTGTACAACACGCTTATTATTTGGGTGATCAGTCTGCTCACTTGGGGCTTGCTTGCGTTCTTTTCGGGAGAAAGCTACGTTTTGGAACCAGCCTACTTCTTGGCTGCACTGCTGTTGGGCGGCCTGGGGCTCAGTTCCGTACTCACCTTCGTAGCGGCGCTCGCTGCCCGTGCCGGTGGCAGCGGAACATTGATGGCGGTACTAAGTTTTCCGTTGGTAATTCCGCTATTGTACCTGTTGGTAAATGCTGGCGGCTATGCGGTGGGGCTTACGTCTGGCCAGCAAGAAACCTACCTGATGCTGGCGGCAGCCATTGATCTGCTCGGCCTAGCGGTGGGGCTGGTATTGTTTCCTTTTGTTTGGCGGGATTAACTCACGGCCGCAGCTGCCTCCGGCAGCGAGCGGTATTCGTGCTCTCCGAGCGCGAATATTCTTAATGGGTCGACGTGCTGCTTTCAACTGGATGTTACAACCGATGCGCGCATCCGGAGGTTGCGCGAACCGCTCTCGCTCGGAGAACGATTCGGCCGGGGAGTTACGCCTTCTTAATCAAAATTCGAATAGGCGAACCATCGCTACCGGCCAGCTTTAGGGGCAAACAGATCATCTCGTAGTCGCCCTCGGTAGTTTTTCGCAAATCTACGCCTTCGATGATCCAAACGTTGGCGCTCATGAGTGCGCGGTGCGTTTGGGGGTTGCCCTGGTGGAAAGGGCCAACGGATAGGTAGTCAACACCAATGAGTGCAAGTTTACGCTGGCCGATCCACTTGGCGGCTTCGGGGCCGATGCCGCGGTATTCGGTATCGAAAGTATCTTGTAACCAGAAGGCTTTGTCCGAATTAGGGGTGCGGAGCAGGAGACGTTCGCCTGCTTCGAGTGGCCGGGTCCGGGCTTCGTAGGCGTCCAGGTGTTTGGGGAGTACGGGCCCTTCGCAGTCAATATTGGCAATACGAACGGGCCCAAGGCCGACGTGGATGGGCGCGCGACTGATGTCGATGCCTTCGGCCATGAAATGGTTTGGCGCATCCATGTGGGTGCCGGAGTGAGCGCTAAAGTGTAGCATGGTCACTTTAGCCTGATCTCCGCAGTGGATACAGCTCAGGGTGTCGAACTGTGTCTCGGGTTGGCCGGGCCAGCCAGTCATGCCGGGAAAGATAGGGTAGGTGACGTCGGTCCAGTTTTCGTACCAGTTGCTCATGGGATAGATTGATAGATTTATAGAAGGTAGATTAATAGGTGTGATAAGGTATGGATAGACTGACGTAAGACAGTCATCACTTCGCGCGTGCTATTCACGTGCGGTAATGCTATCAAGCTACAAATTTATCACATTTATCGATCTAACAAAGAAGGCGCGGCCGCAGGTGCAATGCCAAGGTTTTGAAGTGCATGGTCTGCGAGTGGCCTCACGCTA
>CAYPIM010000095.1:0-21322 GCA_964410795.1 uncultured Lewinella sp.
AGTTACAGACTATTAGCCCGTCAGAGCCTAACTAGTAAAGCGAGCATCCACACTTCAACATGCGGAGCACTACCCACTACACTCTACCATCTACTTACTCTCCTTAAGCATCCCGTCTAAAACAGCGGCAAGATCCCGACAGATTTGCTCACCGGCAGGATCTTCCACAAGGGCCGTCATGATATAGTTCCGACCCGGGCCTTGTACCATCGCAACATCAGCGTGGAAGGAGCTCCAGGAACCGGATTTCCGGTATACTTTAGCATCGGGCGCAAGGCGGTCGAGGGTATTGACGAACTTATGGTGTAGTTGTGGATCAACGAGGTAATTGCGCATTTTGGCGCTGCTGGCTTCGCTTACGAGTTGATCGTTGGCCAGTAGGTAGAAGTAGCGACAGATTTGTTCCGTAGTTGCAGCGTGGCTGATGCCTTTCATGGGGTCAGGACTCCGCTTACCGCCAGCGGCATAGCGCTTACCTACCCAAAGACCGCCGCCGTAAGCGGGATCATAGAGTTTAAGGTTGGGGTCGGTCATCGTACGTTCGATGTGGTCAAAGCCAACCCGATCGATCATCCGGGTGGTGGCAGCGTTGTTGGACTTGGCGATCATGAGCAACATATCGCGCTTCACCGCTGAGGTTTCCCGTAGTTCTCCACGTTCGATGGCATCATGGGCTGCGGCGAGAACGGCAATCTTCGGCAGGCTGGCGGCGTACATCATGTGGCGACCGTTCAGCGCGGCGTACTTCACGTTGCTTTCATCAGCCATGTTTACGATGCCGACGGACATCCGCTTGTCCTGAATCAGTTTACGCCAGATCGGATTTGCGTCGAGCCTACCCTTAAGCTCTTGCTTCAGTTCTTCATCCACACGGCCACGGAGGCTGGGAACGGCTTTATCTTTCAGGGCTTCAGCCAGGGAAACACCAGGTTTCAAGAAAGACTTGACGGCGTAAAGAGGGCGCTCTTCCGCAGGAAGCAGGAAATCCGGGAGGGTAATAACGCCAGCAGCACTTAGCTGTTGGTTGATCGTGTGGTTCCCATCATAGCGAACAGTACTCATGAAGAGCACCGTAAAGAGGGAAAGTAATAAAAACAAACTACGCTTTAACATAAAGGCCATTGAACCGATCCAAAAAGTGTGCAAATAGAGGGGGAACGGATGGGTGAAAAAAGACGGTCAGGTCTGTAAAAAATGGCTAAAATCAGGTTGGTGTTGGTATCAGACTGTCTTTCTTAAATAATGTAATGATCATAAAGTTGCACAAAGATAAGGGACGGGAATTAAATAAAACGTGTTTTTTTGACCTGACGCTTTTGTGCCCATCGTACTTGAAAAATTCTTTGCATAGCCTAAGCTACGGAAAGAATTTTTAAGTGCGGTGGGCGCAAAATAAGGCGGTCAAAAATCATGGTTTATTTATTTGCCGTCCCTAAGGTGTACATCGCATATGGAAAGATCTTAACGTCGACTTAATGGATTTTATTGCTGCCTGACAATGAGCAGATTAACAGGTCCGGAAGTTGTTAATTTCCCTTTAACGGGTGTTGCCTTACTGGAAGACCATCAGCACAGTTTCTTCGGATAAAGAGGTAAAATCATTGTACAGAAATACTTAATTTGGGCGACGGTGCGCAGGTGCAAGGAAGGGTTGTAGGGTCCGTTACGACCAAAAAACATGGTTGAATAACCGACCAATCAACGCACTTTGCACCTGCGCGCCGCGCCCTCATACTTTATCAGGATTCGCACCAAAAAACAGGCCCCAAATCCCCAATACCGGCCCCGGCAGTAATAAAACGAACAGCCATTTCGCTTCCAGCCACTCTCCTGCGCCGCTGAGCAACTGCAGGCTGACAATCGTAATCGCAAAACCGATACAATTCACGATGGTAAGCGCCGTCCCCTTCACTTCCGCCTCCGCACTTCCCGCTACGAGGGTAGAAAACAAGGGCGAATCTGCAACCACCGCCATACCCCAAAAAAAGAGGAAAGGGAAAAAGAGGACAGCGGGAGCGCTAAATAGCAGCGGAGAGCACAAACAGCAAAGTCCGGAAGCGGCAAGGGCCGTGGCCGCTACCCGCTTCACCCCAAACCGCGCCGACAAATATCCTCCCAGCACACACCCCACCCCTCCTACGGCAATGATACCGAAAGCCAGTAGCGAAATAGTGGATGAAGGTTGTCGCCCAGAGAAATGGGCGAATAGCCACACGGGAACAAAGGCCCAGAAAGCGTACAACTCCCACATATGCCCGAAGTAACCAAAGGCCGCAGCCCGGAAGGGCTTATTGCGAAAAACGCGCAAAAAGGAAGTCAGTTCCGGTTTTTGGCCAGCCTTGCGGTAAGGCCCGTCGGGGACAAAGAGCAGCATCAAAAGACCGCCTACCGCCGCAATCGCCGACGTAAAGTAAAGAATCGTTCGCCACGGCAAGGTGCCCCCCAGGGCCTTCACTAAGTGTGGAAAAGCAGTGCCCAGCACCAAGGCCCCCACCAGGAATCCCAACGACTGGCCCAGCCCTTCCCGGTAGTAATCCGCCGCAATCTTCATGCCCACCGGATAGATGCCCGCGAGGAAAAAACCCGTAAAGAACCGCCCGCCCAGCAGTGTAGTGAAGGTATTGGCCTCCAGTATGCCCGACACATTACAAACCGCCGCCAACAGCGCCGAGACACAAAACACCCGGGAGGGTGAAAAACGGTCCGCCACCGCCAGCACCGCAAAAACCAGTGTGCCGCAAATGAAGCCGAACTGGACCGCAGAGGTAAGCCCGCCCAGTGCCGTTTCCGGCAAGCCGAAAGTGCTGACCAGGTCCGTCAACACGGCATTGCCGGCAAACCAGACGGAAGTACAGCAAAACTGAGCAAGAACGATTAGTGAGAGAATTCGGGAGTTCATCTTTGGGGCTTATTTGGCAAGATAGACACGGGGCTTAGAAACTGTAAGTTCTGTATCCGCGTTTGGTCTTTTGGCGTCTTTTCTGACGTCGTATGCTGCCGTAAAAGCCTTTATCTTTGTCCGTAACTGTTTAGGTCGATTTGCATATCATCGAAGTCTCTTATCGCCAAAATATCACTACTAACATGACACGAGAAGAGTTGATAATAATAATTGATAGAATCCAAGAAGCTGACGGAGGTCAAAATGAATTAAATGCTATGGTCAATGTTTTTCTGAATAATGTACCAGATCCAGAGGCTTTGAATTACCTTTCGCAAAAGGAATACGATCATCTTTCTTCTACTGAGATCGTTGATATCGCTTTAGCATATAAACCTACTCTTCTATAGTTGTACTTGGCCAAAAGCCCGTCGCTATACCCCAGGTAGACGGCCCGTTGAACCTTGCTCTTTATACCGTTCATGGCACCCGCGTCCGCGCCCAGAAAATCGTTGATCAGCAAAGCAGTTGGAACGTAAGGGAACAGCTTGTGCCCGGCGTATACCTCCTCGTCGTTGAAGCCGCCTCCGGGCGATGGACACAGCGGGTAGTGGTGCGGTAAAAAATACTCCCTTTAGCGCGATGGGCTAAGGTATTTCCTCCGGAAATTCTTTAACCCATCGCTAATTGAAGGAGCCCTTCGGGCCCATGAGTTTGCTCCTTTACAACACTTGAACCTTTCTCCCGGCGTATACCTCCTCGTTGTCGAAACCACCTTCGGGCGGTGGGCGCAACGGGTGGTAGTGCGCTAACCTTTTAAGTAGGTTTTTCTCTTGGCTACGCCCACTGCCCGATGGCCGGATATCTGTTTCTCGGCGGGCAGTGGGATAGCTAAGCTTTTAATCGTAGCATATGGTTTAAGCTACTCCAGCTGCATCGGTAAATCCGTCAAACGCTTGCCGGTCAGTCTTCTCACTGCGTTTCCTACAGCAGCTCCAATAGGCCCCAGCGGTGGCTCTCCTACCGGAAGCGGTTGGTCCGCTCCTTCGATTAAGATGATGTCTATTTCTTTCGGTGCATGCCGCATCATGGCCATCTGGTAAGGTCCATAGATAATAGGATACAGCTTTCCGTCTTTAATGGTCATTTTTTCATGCAGCGCCCCGCTAATGCCCATAATGATGCAGCCTTCTACCTGCGCTTTTACTTGATCCGGATTCACGGCGATCCCGCAATCAAACACACAAGTGACCTTATGCACTTTGATTTCGTCATCTTCGATGGAAGCTTCTACTACCTGAGCACAAGGAGACCCCGCGTCAATAGAGGCGGCAAAGCCCATCGCACGACCATTACTTACGCCGTCTTTATAAAATTCTCCGGCTTTTTGAATCACCGCTTTTAGTCGCTTACCGTTGCCTTCATCACTAATCTGGGCTAATCTAAAAGCTACGGGGTCTTTTCCGGCCTTGATGGCCATTTCATCCACAAAACTTTCAATCACAAACGTATTCGCCAGGAGCCCCAGGCTTCTCCAAGAGCTGGTAGCAAAAGGCAAGGTAGTGTGCCATTGAACCGCTCTATGACTCGGTACTTTATCATACTGAATATTCCCACCGCGCATAGCGCCAACATCAGTTCCTAATATGGTGGTCAACGCAGCGGGGAGTAATGGCATATTAATCATTACATCGCCACTCGCATAGTGGTGTTCTAATCCTTCCAGCAGCCCATTTGCATTCAATTTACCTCGCATAATATGATGCGTTGGCGGACGGAAAGCATCGTGTTGAAATTCTTCTTTTCTAGTATAAAAGTATTTTACTGGCTTACCTACTGCTTGCGAAAGTTGAGCGGCTTCAATAGCATGACGGGTATCCAGGCGTCGTCCAAATCCTCCCCCGAGATAAGTAGGGATGATGTTTACATCGTCTACTGACATATCTAATGCCTTGGCCACCTGTCCTTGTGTCAAGCCAACTACCTGAGTAGAGAGGATGATCGTTGCCTTTCCATCTTTTACGTTGGCTACTGCTCCGTTTGGCTCAATTTGAGCGTGGGCGCCGAGTGGGCTGGTGAATTCCATAGATACCACACCTTCTGCTTCAGCATCTAATGCGCTGCCAGACTTTTGGGTGATCATTTTGTCCCCTTTACCTACTTGCAGTATATCTTTCAATGCTGCTTCTGTCCACGTTTTAGGGGTATCCCATTCTACATTCACTTTGTTTTTTGCGGCTAGTGCTTGCGGAAAGGAGGCTGCAATAATGCCCACCCAATTATCCATTTCCACTACTTTAACTACGCCAGGCATTTTCTGTGCCTCACCAGCCTCCACACTTTTCAACGTCGCGCCAATGTGTTCCGGACGAATAATACAGGCGTGCAACATATCAGGCATTTCCGCATCCATGCCGAAAATAGGATTGCCTAGTACTTTGGCTTCCAGATCAACTCTTTTAATCGGTTTCCCTACAAAATTGTAATTTTTGGTGGAACGCAACTCAGGTGTCCCAGGTAATTCCCACTCTGTGATGTTGGCTACCGCTTCGGCATAGGTCATACGCTTTCCACCGCCTGAAACCGTACCATTACTCGTGGTAAGGCTTGATCCTTCGACCCCCATTTTGGCTGCGGCTTCTCTTTTCACCATTTCCCGCATCGTTGCTGCCATTTCTCTCAGGGGTTGCCACAAGGAAGCGATGGATAGACTTCCACCAGTACTCAAGCGATCTACAATTCCGAGTGCAGTAGGAGCCGCAATCACCTGAATTTGCTCCATAGCTACGTCCAATTCATCCGCAGCAATTTGTGCTAGCCCCGTAAATGTGCCCTGCCCCATCTCTACTTTAGGAGAATGCAGAATGACTTGATTGTCTTTTGTAATTTCAAACCAAAGGTTTGCTTCCGTTCCCGTTCCAGCGTATGGAGGTATAAGCGTTTCAGATAATTCATACATTTTTCTTCGCACGGGATTTCTGAACACAAACGTTCCCAAAGCAACTACTCCAAGTGTTCCAATACCGCCTCTAACCAAAAATTTACGCCGGGATATCTTTTTATTATTGCTCATGATATTACTGATTTAGCGGGGTAGATGACTGACTAATTTCCGCAGCTCGATGAATCGCTTTTCGCATCCGATAGTAAGTTCCACAACGACAGATATTTATAATATTGTTGTCGATGTCTTCGTCCGTAGGTTTAGGTTTTTTCTTGAGTAAAGCTGCGGTTGCCATCATAAACCCAGGCTGACAATAACCACACTGCGGTACGACTTCTTCTATCCATGCTTGTTGCACAGGATGCAGGTTATCACTTGTTCCCAGGCCTTCAATCGTAGTGACTTCTTTGCCTTCTACATATTTTACCGCGTAGGAGCAAGAACGGATTGATTCACCATCAACGTGGAGTGTACAAGCACCACAAGCTGCTTTTCCACATCCAAATTTTGTCCCTTTCAAATGGAGAACGTCCCTTACCACCCAAAGCAAAGGTGTATTACCGTCTACATCTACTTCCTTTGACTCCCCATTTATGTTAAATGAAATTTTCATGTTTTATTTTTTAGTCGTTAGTATTTGGGCGCAAGTAATTAATACTGTTTACGCCAAACACTAAAAATCATTTCTCTGGAATTACTGCACCTGCCGCTGCCCAGGCTTTTACTGCTTCAATGTATTCATCCTTTGGTACTGGTGGTTTTTCTCTTGGGTTACCTCCAGCATCAACGCCCGGTTCCCAGGCCCAAAGCACCAATTCATGTTCGGTTAAATGATGCACCGTTTCTTCTAGGGTTCTGCCGCCGTTTTTTTCTGGATCAAGCATTGATTTTGCGATTTCAACCCTTGAAAGCCCTTGCCAAGCCATACCTATTGGTGCAAGACTCCATTCAGGCGCACCGGGTACTCCCGAAAAGGGATTGTTTTCCTGCTGATGGCAAGAGGCGCAGCGCAAAGCAGGCATACCGTGATTGTTTTCCCCTCGCTGGACCCCAAAGTTGTGTACATGACTATCTTCTCCTTGTCGAGGGTAATCATTGGATGGATGGCAATTGACACAGCGTTTGTGGGTCAGTACCGACATCATTTTGTCAAAAGGAGTTCCTTCAATTTCGCTTCCCTCTGTTGTAGCGCTACTGGTTTTAGTGTCTGAATTGGCAAAGGCCAAAATCATACCAACAAACATAAACGAAAGCAACAGATACAATGATTTGCTATTCATATTTAAGGTTTATAATGAGTATTTTTTCAATAAGAATTCCCTGAGTGGTAGATGTGATTCCTTCCCATCTCTAAGTATACTAATCATTAAACTGTCCAGGGTTTTTTCTAAAAGCTGCGCTTCCAGCGCTGGCTGTTCGTATTTAAGTTGATTAAAAGCCCAAGTAACTTTATCTACTACAGGCTGCATTTTATTTGGATCATAAAAAGAGTCCTCCCACTTGAGTTTGTATTGAAGCCGCCAAAAGTCATAGTCTTTTTCATCAACGATAAACACCCAGTTGATTGCCTTCTTAATGGTTTCACCAGGATTCGTTTCTTCTAGTAAGCCCTTAGCCATCACTTCAATTTTTTCTCCACACTGCTGATAAAGTGCATCCAACAGGCCTTTTTTATTCTTAAAATGCCGAAAAATTAAGGCTTCTGACACTTCAGCTTGCCTGGCTACCATTTTTGTGGAAACGGCATTGTAACCCTCATTGGCGAAGAGTTCTAAGGATACTGCTAGTATTTTCTTTTGTCTATCCGTCAAAAAAATCAATTGTAAGTGAGTACTCACACACAAAATTAGTTGCTGTCAAGGAAAATTGCAAGTTCTTTCGGAGAAACTTTGAGGCTTAAACCAGTTCAATAAATCATCAGCATTCAACCCAAAAATTGAACATTGACAAACCACTAGCTTCAAATTCCTACCTTCGCGCAATGGCAAAAAAACACCTGCTCTTCGCCGCTCTGGCCCTACTGATTGCCTGTTGGTTCTCCGTTGGTTTCCACCAGGGAGATGAGCACTTTCAGCTACTGGAATTCGCAGGTTACAAGCTCGGTTTCATTAGTTCGGAACAACTTCCCTGGGAGTTCAGAGAACGGATGCGTCCCGCTACACAACCAGCCATCGCCTACGCATTGCACCGGGCTGTTGGCATATTTGGAGAGGTGAACCCTTATTATTTCGCCTTTCTACTCCGACTTATTTCCGCAGCCGGCTTTCTGTTGTTGGCCGTAAAAGTTTTTGAGCGTTTTGCCGTTCAAATGCCAACCAAGCGCCTCCTTGGTTGGCTAGCCCTCGGCCTGCTGTTCAACTGGTGTTCGGTTTATTCAGGCATCCGCTTTTCGGGAGAGAACTGGGCGGGAATGGCCTTTGCTTTTGGCCTGTTACTCTACCCCGCCGCGGTACCGGATCGTACGGATACTTTCATGACGGCCAGGACGGGAAGTAAGCTCGCTTGTTTCGCCGCCGGACTGCTCTTCGGTCTTGCTTTCCTATTCCGTTACCAGGTAGCAATCATGGTAGTCGGTTTCGGTGCCTGGTTACTCTTTGTGGCGAGAGAACGATGGCAACGTATCGGTTTGGTTGTAATGGGTGGGCTGATCGCCCTGGCTATCGGTACTTTACTAGATCGCTGGTTCTATGGTGAATGGGTAATTGCCCCCTGGCACTATCTGCGCTCAAACCTTATTGAAGGCAAAGCCGCCACCTTCGGTTCCGCCCCTTGGTGGGACTACTTCCGCATGGTCTTCGAGCGAGGTGTGCCGCCGCTGGGCCTGATTTACATTGCCGCACCACTCTGGTTTGCCTGGCGCTTTCGGCGCGATCCGTTGACCTGGATGATGGTTCCGTTTCTGCTGGTTCACTTCATCCTTTCCCGGAAAGACGCGCGCTTCCTGTTTCCGCTCTTACCCTTTGTGCCCGTAATGATCATGGCAGGAGTGGTAGCACTCCGCAAGCAATACGGAGAAGGTCTATTCCACCGAAAGTGGACGGCATGGGCCATTAAGCTCCTGTGGGGCATAAATATCGTCCTCCTCCTCACCGTTCTCTTCCGTCCCATGATCAGTGAGGTGAAGGTCAACAAGTTTGTGTGGGACAACTATACCGAGCCCGTCACCCTCTTCGCCGACGGTCGCCACGTATTCACTTACGCTAACCTGACGCTAAACTTCTATCAACGCCCCGGTAAAGTCATCATTCATCGTACCGAAGACCGGGCAGCTTGGCCAGCGTGTAAAACATCCATCTGCCTCTACTCCCAGCTTACCCGCACACCAACGCCTCCGGCAGGTGCGCGCCTTGTTTACACTACCCGCCCGGAATGGGCGGATGGATTGGGATTAAAGAAATGGCTGGATGGGATGAAATGGTGGTCGATTTATGAATTGGAGTAAGGCAGATTATGGCTTTCATTCCTACTCCTCTTCATCGACTAAGAATTCTTTGATCTTTGCATCTATAATATGTTGAGGGACAGATGCGATGCTGGATTTATCGTAAATAGCCACTAAATAGACAGTTACATCATCCTTATTTATGTTCTCTTCTATAGATATATTGACGTAGGTAATTACTCGACCGCCGCCGCCTTTACCACGCCCTTTACTTTTTATTGCTATTCGAACTTTATATGACTGAGCATCTAATCTGCTACCCAAATATGGGTTCTCTTCCAGTTCAGCGATCAAACGTTTGAGGTCACTACCTAATGACCTGTGTTTTTTTGCAAGCTTTTTTGCATCCTTCTTAAAGGAGTCTGTAAGAATAATTTTACAGTGCATCCAAAAAGTCATTGTTTGATTCGGCAACCACTATTCCATTGGATTCAATTTCCTTCGCTTCCTTAATCCCATTTCGTACAGATTTCCCTATCTCGTCTAGGAGATTCAACTCTTCGACATATTTGGACAATTTATTCCAATCAGAAATTGATATTACAACTGAAGTTCTTACGCCTTGGCTATCAGTAAGGTATTGGATACTGGTCATTTTGGCTTATTTGTACAGTCTTTAAACGTACAGCCTTGTTTTTAAGTTTCATTTCTGGTTTTCATAGGTAGAAAGTTATTCCTGCCCAATCTCCCCTAAATTCTTCCGCAAACTAGCCAGCACAAACTGGTGTTCCTGCTCAATCCCCCACCCTTCCAGCGGCTCCCAGTAGATGCGCGGATTCAGTAATGATTTATAGGAACTGGTTCGGGTAATCCGGGTCTGCCCGTTTTCCCGGGCGAAGGTGTAGGTTGCATCCACGAACCGGAACCACTCCCGACCGGTAAGGGTATAGTCTACAACATCCATTTCGAGTACTTCGCCTTTTTCGTATTTCGTAATCTCTGCGATGATGGAGCCATTCTTAAAAAGACAGTGCCGCTTAGCCCCGATGGTATCGGCCTCCAGTACACAGCGGTAAGGAGAGGGCAAACCAAGACGAATGCCCCAAGGCTTCTTCGCATCAAGCTTGTCCATCGCCTTCACCTGGTCAAATACCAACTCAGCGGGGTAATCCAGCAAGACGGAAGTGGAGATGGTAACCAGCTTTGGCTCCGGAAGGATCATCTGCTCAATCGGGTCTAAAGCAAGCAGAATGATCAGTGGCATAACGGATACGACCAGGTGGTCTTCAATACGCTTCGGTTTCTTAACGGTCTTTTTCCGAACTAGATAGCCGATCCACATTGCCAGCAGAAAGATGGGTAGAGCCATCGCAACACAAATTAGGCCTTCTAACTGACCCGCTAGCAAGAAACCAAAGAACAAGATCGCCGCCAAGGTTAACGAGATCCAGCCCCGCTGGGCTTTGGGGTGCGTGCCCATAGCAAAGCCTACTGCCAGTGGAAAAACAATGAAAAAAGTTGCTCCGTAACTCACCTGTCCAAAGTGAAGAAACAGGAAGCCAATACTAAGGATGATTGCCGAAGTAAGCCAGGAGTATTTGGTCAGATTTGTCATGTCAAATAGGTATTTAGGGCCATCAAATTAACAACCATCCTCTTTGAAGAGCAGTCCCGCGAGGCCAAGCTGCAAATCGGATAGCTATTGATTGGGCAGTCCTTAGGGCACTGGATATAAACCGTTATTAGCCGAGTCGTCGCCACCCCTCCCGGGCAGCAAAAATATAAGCCCCTGCCAAACCTAACCAGCCAGGCAGGAGAGCGAGTAAGAGCGCAGCTCCGAACACAACAGTCATAAAATGTCCCAGGAAAGTCAATCGCTCCTTGTGCAACAATAAGCCAGCGACCAGCACCAAGCCAAAGCCAATAAGTAAGGGTACGCTTGGTAGTCCGACTAAGAGCACCGCCAACAAGGTAAAAGCGAGGTAGGCCAACCGCCAACCAGTATGGAAATCAGGTGCACAATCAAAGCCTTCAGTTGGTGGTTTAGTCCCGGCAATGATCCGGCGATTGTAAGTAATGAGCCAGTAAAGCGGCTTCAGTAAAGCAATAAAATAACGATGACGGATCAGGGGTTTTAGGTGCGGCAAGGCATTGCCAATTACAGTAGTCATCGCGTCCAGGCCGTAGAGAACTTTCCCGGTCGCACGGTCAAACAGCGGAATCTCATGGCGGCCCCGGTCAAGGTCTAGTTTAGGGTAATCATTAGCCGTAAAGGTGCTAAAGCCCCGGCGCTCACTCCATTTTAAATTGGTAAAAACGCTGGTGTAGCCTTTGCACATTGGGCAGGCATCGTCGTAAAGAAAGGTGTGGGTAGCCATGTCATTTTGGGTTGGTGACATAGCAAAGATAGGGGAAAAATTCTAAACTTTCAGTTTTTTCTGAAAGTTTAGAATTTTAATCCCCTCCGATCTTAATGGTGGTCAGAAAATGAGTTAACCGCCTATCGAATACTCCCTCGGCTCCTACGTTGATCTGCTCTTGCTCCTTTCTCAAAGCGGTACCGGAAGGAAAGCGCCGTCCGCCAGCCCGTCCACTGGAAGTCTTCTGTTTCCGTGAAGGTGGGCCGGAAACGTTCACTATTGAAGAAACGGCGGCTGCGTACGTTTGCACTCACCGTATATCTCCCCTTCCATTCTTTACTCAGGCTGAAGTTTGCGTAATAGGTGGCCTTATTTACTCCTTGCGCATCCCTCCGGGCTGCGCTGTACCGATAGCTTCCCTGAAAACGGACATCTCCGGGCAACTCGAGCGATGCCCGCAGGCTCCCCGCCCAGGTACCGCCAGTAACCGCAAAGTCGCGCCCTTCCAACATTCCTGTTTCCCGAAAACCGTAGTAATTGAACTCTCCAGATAAACGAAGTGCTTCCGAGGCCTGGTAGTTGGCCGTCAGCTCAAGCCCTAGTAACTGTTCCTTACCGAGGTTAGCTGGTGTAACAATGATTGTCCCTTGATCCAGGCCAAATATATTTTCGTCCTGCTGTTCAATCACGTACTTGAAAAAATCATTAACCTGGGTGGCGTAAATGGCCGGGTTCAACGTCAGTTTGTCCTTGCGGTACAACAGGTTCCATTCCACCCGGTCTATATAAATCGGGTTGAGATCAGGGTTACCAATGAACAAGGAGGTTGGGTCTCCAATACCGCCGAAAGGATTGAGCGAACTGAAGCCAGGGCGGCGAATCCGACGACCGTAACTCAGCTGACTGCTCGTCGTTTCACTGAGTGTATAGCGCATACTTAGTGACGGAAAGAGGTTGAGGTAATCCTTCTTTATGTCTTCCGTTTCCTCCAAAACATCTTCGGTCCGAACAGCCGTAAACTCCGTCCTTAAGCCTGCCTGGAAGCTAAATTTATCTGATCGGTAGGCGTACTGGGCGTAAGCGGCACCGATGCGCTCGAAGTAGTCGAAGTCGTTTGTAAAGCCAGGAATTGGTTCAAAGCCCGATTCACCTGCGATCTCAGCGTTATAATCCGAGGTAATGATCCTGGTTTCTGCCTGGCCGCCAACCTCAAAGTTACTCGCCTCTCCGAGCGGGCTTTCGTAGTTGATCTGCACCAAATAGTCCGTGCTTCCTTCGTCCGAAACCGTCCGGTACCGGTACAACTCTTCTGCCGTTGGAACAATTTGGTTCAGCGCAATTTCGTCGTATTCGGGCTCGCGCCAAAAGTCATTTTTAAAGTAAATATTCAGTTTCCGGCCTTTGGTAGCAAAATCTTTACCGTAGCTTAAATCAATCTGATTGTAAGTACCTGGTTCCAGGTGATCTGTAGTTTGTAGCAGTGTTCTTTCGGGCGCGGCCGCAGGTGCCGTGGAGGGGTCTGAATAAGCAAAGTCGATCAAGGACTCATCATCGTTGCGCATATGATAGATCGCGTAGCTGGCCGAGATCACCTCCGTCGGCGAAACATTGTAATCGATACCGAAGAATCCGCTACCGGCAAGGTCGTTGCGCAACTGATCCGTTACTCGCCGCAGGTTGGAGGCCGTCCCCCCCAGCGTGCTTGTCCGGTTAAGAACACCACTTCCATTAAAATTGGAATAACGTCCACCAACATTAGCAAAAGCGTTAAATTTTTCTCCACGGAAGTTCACGTTGAGGTCTAAGGTGTGGTTATCAGGAAAGCCCGTTCCAATACTGACGTTACCACCATAGCCCCGGTTATTCTCCTTTTTCAGGATGATGTTCAAGATACCCGCAGTACCCGATGCCTCGTACTTAGCCGAAGGATTAGTGATCACTTCCACGCTCTCGATGCTTGCCGCGGATATACTGGACAATGCGCCGTTGTCCGCTAAAGCAGAAGGCCGACCATTAATAAGGATGGTCACCCCAGCATCGCCGCGCAGGGCCACCGTCCCGTCTGCACCAACGGTCACCGAAGGGATCTGCTCCAACACCTCGTTAGCCGAGCCCCCGCCTGCAAGGGCATCCTTGCCTACATTGAAGACTTTTTTATCTAACTTCAATACCATTTCGCTCTTGTCTGCTCTTACTTCTACAGCATCAAGGTTAATTCCCCCTTCAGCCAGTGGAATAGCACCAAGATCTGTTTGTTTCCGTAGAGAAACAGGCAGCTTTTTAGTCGCAAAGCCAATAAATTCAATCTGCAGATTGTAGTCTCCTTTTGGTAAAGACAGTTCAAATTTACCGTCAGCATCCGTTACCGTACCATCTAGCAAAATGGTATCCGTTGTATAGGCAGAGACCGTTGCGTACTCCAGCGGAGTGGCCGCATCAGCCATAATTATTCCGGTGAGAGATACTTTAATATTGTTGGCAACGGGCAAAGCGGTGGCTAGCAGGCTGCTGGCAATTGCCAGGAGCCCCATCGTGATAATGGTTCTCATTTGTTGGGGTATTAGTAGACGAAACTTGCGCGACGCGCCGCTTCAGGGTTATGAATTAAATTATTGGTGTGTTTATAGGGTCGGTTAAGGAGTTGTACTCCGAGCAAAGGCATACGGTAGCCCGTCAAAGCAAGGTATACTTTGTATAAAATTTGCCCGCTCTGCTTGGAGTACAACTCTACGGTGCTTATAAAAGATCGGCGATTTCATCAAAGCCAAGCTCCTTGGCAAGGCTAAGGGCTGTCATTCCTCCAGTAATGGAACGTTGTTTTTCAGCACCAGCGTTCAGCAGTAAGCGAACGATACTAACGTTATTGGTCATTACCGCTTCCATTAGAGGCGTCCAGCCGGAGACATTGAAGCGCTGCGTATAACGATTGCCAAGTTCGGCCACGTTTAGGTTATCCGCAACGGATACGTCAATTGATTTCGAGCTGTCGAACTGATGTTTTCGGCAAGTGCGGTTGGGGTTAGCACCAGCGTCCAGCAGTGCTTTCACCGTTCTCTCACTGCCCTGGGTAAGGGCAACCATCAGGGGCGTAGCATTTTCATAAACAGCGTATTTCCCGCCGGAAACTTTGTGGCCGAAATAGTCAGAGTCCCGGTAATTGAAGTTACCCTCCAGATTGGCCTTGTAACGGGCCAGTAGCCTAATGGCTTCTGCTTGCCGTTCACGCGCCGCAAGAAACACGGGTGATTTGCCGGCCCCAGCGTTGGGATCAGTCCCCTGTTCAAGTAAGAACCGAAGAACATCCAGGTAGCCATCGCGAGCCGGATAAGCCAGTGGGGAAATACCGTCGGATTCAACTGCGGTGACACTTCCGCCCTTTTGGTTAAGTAGGCGCAGTATTTGCACACTACCATCACGCAAAGCGATCGCTTTGGCGGTTCTACCGTTTCCATCCTCCAGGTCGGGCTTCGCGCCAAGGCGAAGAAGAAGATCGAGCGTAGAAGTGTGGTTGTGCTGAGCGGCCATCGTTAAGGGGGTATACCCATTACCATCCGCACGGTTGATGTCCGCCCCACCCTTCACCAGCTGTTCGGAGTGAACGTTGTAGTTCTGGAAGGAAGCTTCGGTCAGGGGGGTCCGGCCATTGTTAGCGGGCCGGTTTAGGTTATCTCCCCTTTCAATCAGGTAATCGATGCGGTCATTCTGCCCTTTAGCTACGGCCTCCACCAGTTCATGGCTAGTAGCAGAAGCATCCTCTCCATGCGGTTTATGAGATCCATCAAAGGATAAATTTACGTGATGCTCATTTAGGTTATCCTCCCCGTTCCGTTCGTTGTTCCCCTTGGGAACGAGAATACCTTTATCGTCGATGATTACTCGGTTAGAAGTGGCTCCGGCTTTGATTAGATCGTAGATCACTTCGCTGAGCGGGTGCTCAAATCCGGGGGTTCCCGAGTTGTTAGATTGCGGGCGGCTGCCGGCACCAGAATGCTTCCAGTATAGCCCCATTGAGCCCAGTTCTTCCGCCGCATAGTCCAGCGCATTCATGCCTCGGCGATCCTTCATTGTGGCCTGAGCACCAGCAGCGAGTAAGGCTTTAACTACCTCAGCCTGGCCTTCATGGGCACCGTAAATGAGTGCAGTGCGATCATCATCATCCTTATCATTCGGGTTTGCTCCGTTACTAAGGAGATAACGAACTACGTCAACATTACCTTCCTCGGCGGCGTAGCTAAGCGCTGCTCTTCCGTACTCATCCCTTGCACCTGCGTCCGCGCCCAAATCAATCAAGCGCTTAACAATATCCAGCATACCTTCTTCAGCAGCTTCATGCAAGGGTGAACCTTTTCCACTCGTCGAAAAAACATCTGCGCCTTTCTGAACCAATAAGGAAAAAACCCGCGTGTGCCCTTCTGAGCCAGCCATCGCAAGTGGTGTCCGGTTGTTGCCAGCCCCGGTCAGGTTAACGTCTGCGCCAGCTTTAATCAGAGCTTCTGCACATTCATAGCTGCCCTCGTCGGCAGCTTCAATCAGCGCCGTCCAGCCATGCCGGTTGACGAAATTCACCTTCGCCCCAGCCTTGATCAATTCCTGAAGTACTTCAACGTGGTTTTCAGAGGCCGCCACCATGAGCGGTGTCCAGTTGCCTTTAACTGCATTTACATCAACGCCCTGGTTAATAAAATAGCGAACCAGTGCCACGTTCCCATCACCTACTGCCTCCAGCAAAAAGATAAGCGCGGTGCTATCGTCCGTTGGCATTTTGATGTCTTCCGGGGTCGTATTTTCATCAAAAATATCAATGTGGCTGGATCTCGGAGGCTTTGGAGGTTCAGGTTTTGGTGGACGCCCAAGCCGAGCAGTCGATTCAGCTTTATCAGCTACAGGATCTGCCGTAATACTTGTTTCGATTAGCGGCTCCTCGAGCTGAACCTCAGTGCCCTTACTTTGCGCCGAAAGCGTAACGGCTGCAATCATAATACAAGCAATGATCACCGCCGAGGTGAAACCTTCACCGTAGGTACCGGTGCCCAGGTAGCCCGACAAAAGCCGGGTAACCCGCTGTTTAAAACCACCGCCTTTACCCAAAAAGCCCATTGCCATGGCCGGGCCGGCTTCCCGTTCCTTAAGCTGAATAAGTGTTCTTGCGTAGCCTACCCTTTCACCGGTAACCTTTACCGCCAAATCGTCACAGCAGTGCTCACGTTCATCTTCGATTCTAGCCGACATCCACCAGACTGCAGGATGGTAAAAAAAGAGGATACACACCAAAGTTTGCGCCAGGTTAACCAGGAAGTCATGCCGCTTCACGTGTGCCAGTTCGTGGGCGATGATGGTCCGCAATTCCGGTTCGTTCAACTCAGCCAGTAAGGTTGCCGGGAAGAGAACCACTGGCCGCCACCAGCCCGCCGTGAAGGGCGAACCGACGCGAAAAGAACTCAGGTAGCGCACCGGCTTACTGATCCCGATGGCCGCCTCCAACTCCTGCAGCATCGGGGCAAGCTTAGCCGGAAAACGTTCCGTCCCGTAGTTTTTCAAGCGTTGCAAATACGCCAACTGGCCGAGGAAACGAAGCTGGAGAATGAGTACGCCCATTAGCCATAAGGTGACAATTAACGGAAGGTGATCGTTGTAATAGTTCTTTATTCGATGCTCGATGCTCGATTCTTGGTTCTCGATTTTTGATTTGCTACCGCTGTTTGTTAGTCTGGATACCTGCTCCGCTTGTAACCTCTCCCCCGGCCCCTCTCCCAAGGAGAGAGGAGACGTTGGAGATGCGACTAATTCTTCTGGTGCAGCAGAGGCTAGTTTTTGTGAGTTACTTTTATAAAGACTACCAAAAGTCATCACCACGGTAAGGAAAAAAGCCGCCAACATACCTATGGAGAGGTTGTACCGGGCACGGGCGCTGAATTTGCGCAAACCGATAAGTAGTAGCCCTAGCGCAAGGGCAAAAACTGCCGCTTGCCAAAGGGAATGAACCAGCGTCCAGCCAATAGCTTGGACCAGTTCAGGGGAAAGAAATTGCTGTATCATTTTTGGTCTTTTTCGATCTTTTCGATCAGGGCTTTAAGTTCGTCCAGGTCTTCTTTAGACGTTTTATAGTTGCCAAGCGCACGCATGGCCAGGTTCTTGGCGGAACCGCCAAAGGCTCGGTTCACGAAGGTATCCAGTAGGCTATCCTGGGTATCTTCCCGAGCAATCGCGGCACGATAAATATGCTTCCGCCCCTGGCTTTCACGAGACAGGAATCCGCGATCCGTCATCACCTGCATCGTTTTAAGGATCGTGGTATACACGACCTCCTTTTCTTCAGCGAGTTGCTCGTGTACCGCTTTTACCGGAGACGGGCCACGCTCCCAAAGGATGGAGAGAATGGCCAGTTCGGAGGCCGTAGGTTGGTTCGTTTTGTCTTTGCTCATTGATCTATTACGATTTTGCTCGTAGCAAATGTACGAGCGTAGTCGTAATAGATGCAAGTCTTACTACGATTTTCTTCGTAATAGATTATTTTAGCTTTGTTTCCAGCGGTATTTCTGCTCGATTTTATGAGCGCGGCCGCAGGTGCAAGGCAAGTTTTAAAGCTTAGTTTTTTATAAACATCTCCCTAATTAATAAGGGGTTATGATCAAATCATGATTCAAAATCTATCGCCAATCTTACTCAACTATAGAAAATAAGCTTCATTTTCAATTAAAAAAGGTGGTGAGTGGTCATACGCTCCGAAGTGCCACTAATTCTCCTTAGTTTACCCAAACTACTCAGGTGTAACAAGTGAAATATGTTTTGGGATCTATTTTTTCGTCTTGCCGACGCGCTATGCTCGTGGTCTAGGGCAATCTCTATTTTATTCTGTCTTTTTGCTTTACAAACGCTTTTTGCTCAGGGGCTTGACTGCTCGGATGCAGGAATAATTTGTGACGGCAGCACTATCGTTTACGATCCTATTGGAGCGGGTAACAACGATTTTGCCGGAGGTACAAATAGTGGCTGTATTAATGATGGTGAGCACCTTTCTGCATGGTACTTCTTTGAGCTCAATGCGCAGACACCTCCTGGCACCGAGTTGACCTTCGTCATCGTTCCGGATGCTGGTTCAGACCAGGACTACGATTTTGCCGTTTGGGGCCCAACCACCAACACCAGTCCACTTGAGTGCGGCAACCTCGGGAATCCGACGCGTTGTTCGTACGCTGCCTGTGGTTTCTTTTGCGATGGGGAAACAGGCCTCTCTACTTCTTCCAATCAAAATTCTGAAAGCTCCTTCGGAGATGGCTTCGTCCGCGAGCTCATCGTAAACCCTGGTGAAGGCTACTGGCTCATGGTGGACAACTTTGACAACAACAACACCGGCTTTTCGCTGAATTGGAATAGTGCTGGGCAATACCTCAACTGCGAAGAGGAGCCAATGTGTGGTGGTGTTTTTGTAGACCCGGGAGGTTTATCTGGTAATTACCAGAACAATTCAACAGAGGAATACACCATCTGTCCTGATGACCCCAATACCTCCGTGATGCTGGATTTTACCAGCTTTGATCTCCCCTGTGGCGATGCCATGAATATTTATAACGGAACCAGTGCGGCAGCCCCAATACTTGGTTCAGTATTATGCGGAACGACAATTCCCGGACCATTTATATCTACCGATGTTTCAGGCTGCCTTTTCATCACCTTCACCTCGGATGGTACAACTACCGGTACAGGTTGGACAGCTGACATTTCGTGCGAAGACTGTGTTCCTGGTTGTACTGACATTACCGTTCAAGCCTGTGATGATGGTGACCCGTGTACTGAAAATGATATGGAAACGGTGGATTGTGACGACAGCGAATGTGTTCCCTGCGCCGGTACTCCAGTCGCAGCCTGTACACAAACAACAACCTCACCCTGTGACGACGGAGACCCATGCACTGAAAACGATGAAGAAGTTACTGACGATTGCTCAGGAGACGTTTGCGTACCGTGTGCTGGCACTCCATTACCCGCCTGCACAAGCACCACCGTCCGCCCCTGTGACGACAGTGACCCGTGTACTGAGAATGATATGGAAACAGTGGATGATTGTACTGGCGACATATGTATTCCTTGCGCAGGTACCGCTCTACCTGCCTGTACCAACATCTCCGTTCGCTCTTGTGACGATGGAGACGATTGCACCGAAGACGACATGGAAACGGTGGATGATTGCACTGGAGATATATGTATTCCCTGCACGGGTACGCCAGTGGCAGCATGTACTTTGACCTCTACCCAATCTTGCGACGATGGAGACCCTTGTACCCTTGAAGATATGGAAACCGTTGATGATTGCACAGGGGACATATGCATCCCATGTACTGGCCGCCCAGCTGTAGACTGTGAAATCACCAGTATTCGCCCCTGCGATGATGGAGATGACTGCACCGAAAACGATATGGAGACCGTCGATGATTGCAATGGTAACATCTGTGTGCCTTGCGCTGGGACAACGATCGACTGCAGTAATGGCGCAACCTCCATTGTTCCTTGCGATGATGACAATGCATGTACCGAGAACGACGTTCAGGAAGTCCTTGATTGTAATGGTACAATTTGTGTACCCTGCGCAGGGATACCTCTTGATTGTAGCTCCGGCACGACTTCCCCCCAACCTTGCGACGATGGAAATGATTGTACAATTAATGACGTTCGAGAAGTTCTTGATTGCGACGGCTCCGTATGTATCCCCTGTCAGGGAACTCCCATTGACTGTTCAAATTCCCCTACCTCGATAGTACCCTGCGACGATGAAGATCCATGTACTATCAACGATGTACAAACTACGCTAGATTGCAATGGATCTATTTGCATCCCTTGTCAAGGAACCCCGCTTGACTGTTCCACCGGGCCATCCACAGTAGTTCCTTGCGATGACGGAGACCCTTGTACTAGTAATGATGTTCAAACTACCCTGGATTGTAACGGATTCATATGCATTCCCTGTGCAGGGACAAGTCCGGAGCCTTGCTCAGAAACAGAAGCTCTGCCCTGCAACGACCAGGATGGATGTACCGAATTCGATGTAGAAATTATCGATGCCTGCTCCGGCGAAATTTGCATCCCATGTGCTGGTGTACCGGTTGCAGATTGTAGTCAGATTGAGCTTCTCCCTTGTGATGACGGAGACCCTTGTACTGAATTTGACTTCATTGAACTAGATGCCTGTACTGGTGAGGTTTGCCTACCGTGCATCGGCTCTCCTCTGCTAGCTTGTGACCGTACCTTCACTCGCCCGTGTAACGACTTTATAGATTGTACCGCCAACGACGTCGAAGTGGTTGATGAGTGTACCGGCGAAATCTGCGTCCCCTGTGCTGGCGAAACACAAGACTGCGATACAGGTCCTACTACCCTTCGCCTCTGTGATGATGGCGACCCCAACACCATAGATGATGTGGAAACTCGTTTGAGTTGTGACGGGTCAATTTGCATCCCTTGCGCAGGAATAGCCTCTGGTTGTAGCTCTGGCAACACCACCACCCAGCCCTGCGACGACGATGACGACTGCACCGAAAACGATATGGAGACCATCCTAACCGCCGACGGAACAATCTGCATCCCTTGCGCAGGAACCGTCATCGATTGCGACAACGGTACGACATCGGTGATGGCCTGCGACGACAACAACCCTTCCACCATCAACGACGTCATGACCGTCCTCGACTGTGACAACTCCGTCTGTGTCCCCTGCATGGGCGTTCCCGCAAACTGTGACGACAACGATACCACCACCCAGC
>CAYPIM010000096.1:0-21255 GCA_964410795.1 uncultured Lewinella sp.
GATGTGGTGGAGGGGTGGTTGGGGGGAATATGATGGAACTAATACAATAGGCCAAACATCCAGAGCGGAATTCGATCTTGTTCTCCGCTTCGTTCCGTATCAACAACCGTAAAGGCGGAGGATTCGCCGCTGATTTGCTTTCGACTTTTATTCGGCCCGCCAACCTCAAAAAGAAAGCGTTTTTCTTTATCCTGAAAGACAAAGTCTCCCTTTTTAGGAAGCTTGATTTCCGGTGGGAATATTGCGTGGCCGAAGGTTAGTTGTCTCAATTGATTCAGGAAAAACGTCTCCCTTTGTGTCCCAATTTCAACTTTCCCTGGTGCGAGTGCTGCTACAATGTTAGGGTTGTCGAGGTAGATTTTATCTGGCTTGCCGATTGTACTAATCCCTTTGCCTTCTTGCCTTAAAGACGCAATAAGGTGTGCATTTTCTAATTGGCGGAGATAATTAATCAAGGTTGGCCTACTGATGCTAGTCCGTTGAGCTATTTTATTGATGTTGGGTGTAAACGGGGCGGAGGACGCGACTGCATAGAGTAGCCTTCCTAGTTTATCTGGGTCGCTTGCACTAGAACCAGTTCCGTAGGGAATATCGTGCTCTAATACAGTTTGAATCGAGTCGAGAAGTCTGCTTACGTATCCTGACTTACGTTCAAGAAAGTAAGGGTAGTAGCCTTTTTCCCAATATTCATGAAGCTCCTTTACCGGTACGAAGTCTTTTGTAAGGAGTAAATCTCCTGCAATCTCCCCTTGTTTAGACGTAAGATCGTCTAGTTGAAGGATAGGAAGGTTAATCCCGTTTTTTAACAGTAGGTATTCACGTAACGATAGACCCGCCATCCGATACTTGAGCGCTCTGCGACTAAGGTCTGCTTGCTCATTAATGATCTTAATTACGGATGATCCAGTAACTACGATACTGATTTTATCACGATAAAGGTCGTAGGCCTGCTTGATTTCAGCAGCCCAACCGTCGTATCCATATCGGTGAATTTCGTCAATGAATAAGTGGGTTCCGCCCTGGACGATGAAGGATTCGATAAAGTCGATTAGCCGGTTTGCTCTAAAGTAAAGATCGCCCATGTCGACGTACAGTGCCTTGCTTGGCGGTAGTGCGAGCTTTTTGAGCCTTTGTAGTAGTAGTGTTGTTTTTCCAACCCCTCTTGGGCCTAGAATAACGACCAGTGGGTCCTCCCAGTCGATTTCATGGAGAAGAGCCCGTTCGTAAGCAACAGTTACAGATGCGGATAAAGAGTTACTACGGCGCTTTAAGGATTCCATATTGTAAAATGTATTTTACAAAAATAAGATTTTTTTGTAAAATCGATTTTACAATTTAAGCTTAGAATACAGCTGGAACCCCATATCCTTACTTATTCTCCACAACGGATAGTCAACTCTCCAATAAGATGGATAGTCGGCTTGATGGCGGAGATAAAATCAGGAACTCATTTCGGCTCCGGTGGTTTGTTCAATAATGTGGAAAATTAACCGCACCTATTAAACCTCTTTGGCGCGGCCGCAGGTGCAAAGAACGTTTCAATGCTTCTGTCTCAAACGGAAAGGTTTGCTGCTTCGACCGATCATCCTTTTAATGCTTCTTTCTTGGCATTGATGGCTGCACGAACCTCGTTGGCTTTCTCTTCGGTCAGGTCGTAGCTCCACATGATCAGTATCGCTAAGATTGTTCCTCCCATGGGGAAAAAGCAAAAGAACGCATGAAGGCCATCTACGGCAGCTTGCTGATCAGTTGTTGGGAGCGAAGCATCGAAGCCAACCACCGCAATCATCAGCCCGCTGAGCCCTCCGGCAATCGCGAAGCCGAACTTGACCATCCACCAGTAGATAGCGCCAAAGATTCCTTCCCGTCTTTTTCCGGTATTCAGTTCATCTATGTCGATCACATCGGCGGTCATGGACATCATAATGGTGAACAGACTACCGATCCCGAAGGAGAAGAAGGGGAGAGCAATGATGTAGAGCCACGGTTTGCCCGGAACGAACAGGAACCACATCAGGATATAGCCGATCAGGGAGATGGTCTGCGACAACAAAAAAGCTTTATGCTTACCGATCTTTTTCGACATCCAGGCAACGATGGGAATAACAATGAACGTTGTGCACAAGGCCCCGATACTACCAAAAAGGACTACCCAGACTCCAGTCGCTGCTGCATCGCCATTGAATAATTTATAGACAATCACGAAAAACGTAAGCCCTGCTACTGTATTGAAAGAGTTGAAAATAAGGAAAGTGGAGAAGCACAATTGGCGGAAGTACTTTATTTTGAAAGCGTCTACAAAACCTTCGGCTATTTTTCCCACACTACCACCAATGCTGGATAAAGTCAAAGGCTCATAATCTTCTTTATCAACCGTAGACTCGCTTTTGATGAAGATCGCAGGAATGATGGCACAAATAGCACACGGAATAGCGACCCAAATAGCAAGTTCTCTGGTTGCCACTTCGGCGGAGGGGAACCACGCCGGATCGTACATGATTATCCAGAACCAGGGCGCGATCACCCAGGCCCACTGGCCGATCCACTGCGCCGTAGCCATGATGCTGGTCCGCTCGTGGAAATCGTCGCTCATTTCGTAGCCCATGGCTACGTACGGAACACTAAATATGGTAAGCCCCAGATAGAACACTATGGATCCAAGAAAGAAATACCAGAAGTTAAACTGTAGTGAGTTTTCCGAAAACAGCTGCCACATGAAGATATAGGCAATGCCCATAATGATCCCTCCTAAAAGCACGTACTGGCGCCTTCTTCCCCATTTGGAACGGGTATTATCGGAAATGAAACCCATGATGGGGTCCGTGATGGAGTCAAAAACCCGGGGGAAGAAGTAGATCATCCCCCACATCAGGCCACTAAAGCCAAGGTCCTGCACCAGTACCACCATGAAAATACCCAGAATTGCCGGGAACATCTGGTTGGCAAACATGCCCAGGCCAAAGGCGATCTTCTGCCCCATCGGGACCTTCGTTCCTGCTTGTTTTGCAATCGCTGAACTATCAATTACTCCATTCTCGACTTTAGACATGTTGACTTTCTTTGTGTGTGAAAAATGATCGACCGTAGGGCAAAGGGTAGGTTTCGGGGAATTCGCTTTAGGTAACAGACTTCAAGTTACTCGTTTTTTCTTAAGGTTTGTTTATTGGTTTTGCATCGACGCTACCGGTGGTGGTAATACTTGCTCCATGAGCTTGTCTTCCGCTCCGCGGTAGGTTTTAGTGATAGGTTTCCCGTCGCGGGTAAGCCCTTCAAATACGCCAGCGTCAACCTGATCCCAGAGCGAGCGCTTCGCCTCGCCCTGAAGATTGATCAGGCCGAAATGGTTTTCGGAGCCACCGGAATTATTGGCATCCTTCCAGGGCTCGTCGAAGGCTTCGAAGAAGAAACAGGAGATGTTCTGGCTGTCCGTCCATCCACGCATATACTGGTGGTAGAGGTGCTGTTTGTACTCATCCGTTGCGCGCGAGCCCTCGTCTCCGTAAAGATCGTTGGCGCTGCTGGCCCAGCCAGTTTCACCGATGTGGAGGGGCTTATTTGCGCCGATGCTTGTTACGTAGGAGGCTACGGAGTCGAACTGACCGATGGCGTAGTCCCGGGAACGGATCATGGCTGCCTTCACCATTGCTTCTTTATCCTCACCCTGCACCTGCGGCCCCGCCTGCCAAAATACTGGATTGTAGTGCGTATCGTGCATCGGATAGGTGTGTAGCGAAACGTAATCAACGGCACGGATGAGCTTGTTCAGTTCTTCCACGTGGTACTCCCCGCCACCGCCGCCCCAGGAGGCGAAGTTGTCGGAGCTGGTGATCCAGAGGTCCTTAGAAAGCTCCCCCGCTTCCTTCAGGCCCTGCAGGTGGTTGACCCATTTGAGGATTACACCGGGTTGAACGTAGTAACTGGCCGCCCACTTCACCATCGCTTCGTTGCCAACGGCAATGATTTTTACGATATCCGGGTATTCCTTAGCCAGTGCAACCGCTCGGTCGATTTCCGCAGCGTTTTGTTCGCTCTCCTGATCATGTTCTGGTTCCAGGCCCGTCCAGGCATTTTTACAGTCAATCCAGGCGCCCAGCATAACGTACATCTCGAAGGAAGGGTCTTCTTCCTTCAACTCAGTAATAGCGGCCAGGATGTTTGGTGCCTGCGCGAGCTGAACATTGTAGGTGCGCAGAATGCGAATGCCCATCGCTGAGAGCAGACGCATATCTTCCTTCAGTTGGGGAATTGTAGGTTGAGTGTCCCTGGAGGTCGTCCGGTAGCCGCCGTAGGAGATTGCCTGGTAATCAGGGTTGCCCAGTATCTCTTCGGCGGTAAGATTTTTAGCCTCCATTAAAGGTCGTTCTTCCTGCGTACAGGCACTCAACAGCAATACGGTAATGATGAGGAATAAATAAGTGAAATAACGGATCATCATGGTTTATTTAAGCACGTTTCTAGGGATGTCAACCACGACAATCACAATGTCTTTGTTTCGCTGAAACACCATCCTACTTGCAGCTTCATCGAGTTGGTTACCTTCTAAATATCGTGTTTCTCCACCCGGAAAATGAAGCTCGATTTGCGCCTTGTCCCGGATACGGTAAAGGATTGGAACCTGGCAATAGGTGAAGCAAAGGCTATTGGGCTCAACGTCAAAACTTAGTGTTTCGCCGTTCAGGCCTTTATAGTGGAATTCGGTCGCCGCAGCTAAAAATTCTGACTTCTTTAGCAGGCTGGGAGCAAAGCTCAATAAGCCGCTTTCCACGGATACGCCGAGTTCGCCGAAGCGGCTCAGAATGTCTTCCTTTACCTGACCGGTCATACCGGGTTGCTGGGCACCCTTACCAGCAGGCGTGTGGGAGTAAGGATCGGTGGGGAAGGCACCGTAAAGGGTAGGGGGCTTGTGAACGCCGATACCGGCGTTGATTTCGTAGTAGTGGTCCAGCATGCGGCCAATGGTGGCCGAGGTAGCGCCCTTGTCAACGGCCTGCAGGCAACACTCCTGTACCGCCAGTTGCAGCTTGGAAACCATATGCCAGTAGATTGAGCCAAGGCCCTCGTAGCCAAAGAAGGTTCCGGACCGGCCAGTAAAGGCCTTGTGGTTGAATATTTCTTCGAAGACCTTGAGTAGGTAGTCTCCGTCTTTCTTAGCCAGATCGGCGTGCTTTGTGCTGCTGAGTTCGGCCAGCGCATCCTTCAGGTCGCCGTTGTTCTTGAAGTTTCCGTTGAAGTGGTAGTCACCGTTGATGTCTTCCACGATGATACTGGTGTTTTTTGCCGCTATCAACTGATTAACTAGTTCGGACTTCTCCACCGAGGCTTTGGGGACATTGTTTTTCTGCAGGAAACCCGGCAGGTCTTTATTGGGGTAAAGAATGTAGCTATACTGGTCTTCACGGAAGAGTTTGCTGTTCTTTAGCCCGTCCATCACTTCCAGGGTTTCCTGCGGAGAGAGGGACCCGGCACTCAGTACGGCTACCTGCCCTTCCAGCATTTCACTCAAGTAGGATACGGTGACTTCGTCG
The DNA here is from genome assembly GCA_964410795.1 of uncultured Lewinella sp. Lineage (GTDB taxonomy): Bacteria > Bacteroidota > Bacteroidia > Chitinophagales > Saprospiraceae > Neolewinella. Next base: position 5,526 of record CAYPIM010000096.1, read on the forward strand.
CCTTCTACGGACATCAGGTTGTAGGCGTGGTACAGATTGTCCGTGCGCTTATTGGCCGCAATGGTATGGTCTATGTAGGCAAGGCCAACAGCGAGGAATTCCCGGAGGGTGGACTGGCTGATTGTTTTCCTGCTTCCGCTAAAATTCTTAGTGTAGACCTGGTTGCGGAAATCATCGGCTGCGGTGCCAAGAGCGTCTAAGACTTGTTTGCGCTCTTGGTCATTGATTTGGCCATTAAGCAAGGTGCTATGGTCGTTTAAGCCCTTGAGCATGCGCTCAAATAGGGTGTGAACCTCCTCCGAAACGGAGTGGTCCGTGTGCTTATACTGACTGAGCAAGTTGTCAAAGAAGGCCAGGAACCGGCGCAGGTAATAAAGCGTCACCATCGAGACGCCGTTGCCAACCAGGGCGTTGTTGGCATCATTCCATTCCGGGCGTTGAGTGTTCATCCAAATGCCACCTTCAGGGATGAAGTTGGACATCTTAGCGAGTACTGTAGCAAGAATCTTCTCGATGAAGTTTACCCGATGGATGGCACCGGATTGATTGGTCAACAAAGCACCATCGGCACCGATTTTAGCTCTGCGGTCGCGGATCTTTTCGTCCAGCTCCCGGTCAAAGTCAATGGTGTCTTTAGGGTTGGCGAGCACTTCGGCGTAGGGCTTTATTTTGTAGGGCACGTTAGCGTAGACCAGGAAATCTCGCTTGAATAGACCGTTCAGGGCACCCGGCTGGTGCTTTTCGATGAATTCAAGAAATTTCAGCAGGTAGATGATCTGGTGATCGCCCCAATAGCCGATATAGGACCAGGGGTCGTCTGCCTCGATGGTTTCCCAGTCGAAGCCGCCTTTGGTTACACGGTATGGGTTGTAGCCGTCGAATGTGGTGGCGTTGAGAAACTTGAGGATCATGCCCTCCATGAAGTCAGGGTAGCTGTGGGCAACGGCTTCCCAGTTTTGGAAAATGTCGCGCCAGTTCCCTTCATAGTCAAGGATTTTAGAACCGTCGATTTCACTGTGGGTATTGATGGAGAATTTATTCCAGGGGCGGCTGGGGTCTCCGTGGCGACGGCTGAACTTTAGCGGGAGATACTCCAGGCACAGGCGCTGGAAATCCGGATCGTCGATGTTAGCGATGTGCGCTTTAAGTTCCTTGAGGGTAAAGACTTCGTTCAGCCCATCAAAGAGCGAAGCGTATTGCTTACCGATGATCTGATTGGCTTTCTTGAGGTATGCGACGAAGTCCCACTTTTCGATGTTGTAATTGTCGTCAAAAATGCCGCCACGCATGATGTTGAACAGCACATTGGAGAAGTGACGGGTATCACGGGCATGGTCTGCCGTGAGTTGCATACCATCAGCTGCTGCGCTGATGGCGATCAGTTCCTGGGTTCCGAGTTCGACGTCAGCTTTGAGTTGTTGTTCCAGGTCTTTACTGGTATTGATGCTGTGGATCAGTTTGGCGACCGCGGCGTGGTCCTGGTTAACGTCCGCAACGATGTGCCATTCCTGGTCCGCTTTTGCCTCCAGGGTGATTTCCTGGTGGAGTAGATAGGCTCCCTTTTCGCCCTTCACATCAGTTTCTTCACGTAGGGGTTCTCCTTTTCTGAAACCGTCCAGTTGGCGGGAAGACAAAAGGTAGGTCGGTGCATCCAGACCAATGGACCAGACTACATTGGCTTTGAGGGCTTCGCTTGGCTCGGCTTTGTCGACGATGATGGCACTCAAGGCAAATATTCCTAAGCCGCTTTTCTTGTCAAGTTCGCTGCGCTTATAGGCATCCACAAGGTTGCTGGAACGATTTTGAAGTTCGCTTCCTACCCCAAATGGGACGATGTTCTGTAGCCCATCAACCATGGATACCGATACGGGGGTGCTGGCAAGGTTATTAAGTTGTGCGTGCCGAACGAAACCATAACGCCCGCTGCTGTTCCATGCGTACCGAAAACCCAACTTCAAGTCATGGTTGATTTCTTCAAAAATGACCTTGTTGCCGAACTTGCTTTTGTAGAGATTTCGACTGGTTTTGAAGCGGCCCTCCTGGCGAAAGGAGAAGGGCTCCCAAAGTGCGGTTTCGCCTTGGGTTTGCACCCTGAAGATGGACTTGCTGCCGGTGATCTCTACGGACTCAGTAATCTTGTCGTCGGTGTAATAAGGGAAGAGTGCGTACTCTGCATTTCTCCGGCCGGCAGTGAGCCCGCCATTACTGGAAATGAACATCCAATGGTTAGTTGGACTGACGATACTCATAAAAAACGGACGCATCTTATCATTGTCCGATAGCTTGAAGTATTGTTCTCCGGAAAGGTTGACTTGTTGAATTTCTGGCATATGGAGTCTTCTATATTATCTGCTGTATAGCTTCTCTCCAGGACTTTGATAAAGGTTTTCTAAACAACTAAAACTTAGGAGAGAAGTGTGAAAATCTGTGTTCCAAAGTTATCATTTGCTATCGACTTGTATGGTACCTACAACTACCATACAAGCGATAATTATGTACGGAGATAACTCGTGTTTATGTGCGTAAGTTACTTGCAGTTAGTTCTTTATGCTGAGTCTTGTTTTTGGCTTGTGTAGTGTGGATGTATGGTAATTGTATGGGTGATTTTCGTTGTTTTGGTCTCTTTAAGAAGTAGAAAGATGTTTGGCCGACAGCGCGCGGGTGCAGGGTGAGGTTGAAGGAGTAGGGTTGTAACCATGTACTTTACCATGCTTTGCACCTGCGTCCGCGCCGCCTAAAAGTTCTGGCCGGATTACTACGTCTAAGCACATCAAAATCTGCTGTTTTAAGCACATTACCGTTGTGCCTTCAGCGCAGCCTTCTTGATTTGAATGCCCTCGAAGTGTTCAGCTAAGCTTTGCTTGCTGCTACCCTCGGCGTACGGATCGAACCTATGGGCTGCCTGCAGTGCGTAATATGCTGCGCGGGGGTGTAGTTTGTAGAGGCCTTTTTCGTTGGTAGGCCCCTTGGCCATGATGCCGAACCACTCTTCATTCATGTTGTTTTTGCCCTTCACGAAGTCGTGGCCGTAGCCACCGCTGCTCCACGACGCATTATCGTCGTGGACATCCAGGTTTTTTGTTTGTCCGAATTTCCACCAACCGTCGCTGAATTGAAAGGTGAACCCGCCGAGGGAATTACCCACCTTGCCCATACCTTCGGCGTTTGCGTAAATCTCCCGCCAGTTCTCGACCATGTAACGAGCCTGGGCCGGCTGGTCTTCCTGTTTGGTTACTGCATTATAAGCATCTGCACCGAACTCGGTGAAAAGGATGGGTTTGCCGTACTCTTTCTGCACACGCTCGAAAGCATCTCCGAAAGATACTCCGCGGTACATGTTCGTTCCGTAGATGTCTACGTCCGGGCATTCTTCCGCTACGATGTCCAGGAAAAGAAGGTCACCGTTGCAAATAGCGATGGGGTGGGTATTGTCAATGGATTTCATTACCAATGCGGCTTCGTTGAACAGTTTGTACATAGCTCTGGCTCTAACGGCGGTCTTTTGGTCTTTTAGCGGGATGTCTTCCGTTTCAGCACCGCCCCAAGAGAGGCCGTAGTTGTTCTCATTTCCGAGTAGATAAAGCAGAAGGCCGGGGGTGTTTCGGAATTCTTCGGCTAGGCTGCGGGCTTCCTCCAGCAGTACCGCCTGTACCTGCGGGTCCGAATACTCCGTATTCGCCGCCCACTCGCCGTCGATCATCAGGCCGTAGCGGCCGAACGAATGATTGATCATGGTGTGGATGCCATGTTGCTCGTAGATGTAAGCGATCCATTTGGCAGGCACCGGGGCGTACATCCGGATAGTGTTCACGCCCATATCGTCGAGCAGGCTCATCTCCTCGTCCAGGGCCGCCTGGACAATGTCATCTGGCTGGGCCCATAAACTGTATTCGTAATTCGTGCCGATGGGGTAATAATCCCAATTCATCCCATTGATCATAAAGGGCTTCCCGTCGACGGTGAGCTTTGTTATGCCGTTTATTGGCAACGTTTCATTACCTACTTTAGGCGAGCAGCCAATCAAGAACAGGCAACCTAGCAGAGGGAAAAATAAGTTTTTCATGTGATTGATCTAAGTAATTCTATTATTCTTACTTCCGGTACCAGGGCGCTGCCCAATTAATGAACGGAAACCTGTAGATTATTTTGTCATTTTCATCTTTTTCGGTGCCGAGAGGTGCGTAGCCAATAGGGCTGAACGTCAGGTTCGAAGTTGTATTGTTCCAGGCCCAGAAATGATAAAGTCTGAGTGCATCAGCTTTTTCGGATAACGACTTGCGTGGCACTAGTGCATATTCAACGGCATACGTCTCGGGATTAACGATAGGCACGGTATCGGTACCTCCTGATAAGGACTTAGTTTCATCCTTAGTTAACCTTCCCCAATCGAGCGTATTGCTAAAATCTTTGGCACTTGTTTCGAGGATTAAAGAATTGAGCTGGGAAAACGTTTCTGAAAGGGATAATTGGTTGTCTGAAGCAGGCTGTAACTCGTTAAAGGGGATTTCTATTGATGTACGCATAACTGCATTCCAACCTGAGTCACTTAGATTAAGGGCGCTTTTTATGGTGTTAGGAGAGAAATAAATAGTGGGGCTCCCATCAATGTATTCTGTTCCGTTAATCGCTACGGCAATTACCTCCTGTTGGAGTGCCCCATCTGATTGAAATGTAATGCGCAAATGTATTCTTAGGTTCTCAAAGTCAGCAGGGTTAACCGATCTTGCAACCAGCTTTAGGGTAGTCTCATACGATTGCGGGTGGACTATCATTATGGTGTCTACCCCGGTTGCCAGTTTTGTAAATGCTTCTGTAGAAAATTGTTCTTGTAGCTCTTGATCTTTATAACCAATAAGCCGACTTTCCTGAAAAGCGAGAAGCATTAAGCACCCGATTGAATTATGCTCGATACTGGTTAGGTCGTACTGCTTCGTCTCCGGAGATCGGTATACTACGTGTCGGGTTCTTTGATTTGCAAGTGGCTTGGTACCGGTAGAGAGGTCAATTGTTGCTGTACCTGTCCATAAAGTCTCAGCTTCTTGCGCTTGACAGTTGATGAATGTAGCCAGTAACAAAAGGGTAAATAGGAGTTTTATATTCAGGATTTTCATACGTGCTAGGCGTTTTTATGATTTCAAGTGAACTGAAAATTACTTAGTAGATCAATGTTCTACCGCAGCTCCAGCTCCCTTAGGTATCCGAATATCTTCTACAATAGCCTGTACCCTGGCTGGAGGAGCGGCAGTAAGGCGGCTCACGGTGAAGGAAACGATGAGGTTGACGATCATGGCAACGGTTCCGAAGCCTTCCGGGGAGATGCCAAACCACCAGCTTGAGCTAGGCGGCACTTCCTCAACGAACCAACCGAGTTTGAAGACGGCCATGTAGCCGAACATCAGCAGAATACCAACGATCATCCCGGCTACGGCTCCTTCCCGGTTCATCCGTTTGTCGAAAATGCCGAGTACGATGGCGGGAAAGAAACTTGCTGCTGCGAGGCCAAAAGCGAGGGCCACCGTTGCGGCGACAAAACCCGGAGGATTGATGCCGAAGTACGCGGCAACCATCACTGCACCTGCGGCCCCGCCCCTTGCCCACCACAGCTCTTCCTTCTCGGTCATATTGGGCTTGATTTGCATTTTCATCAGGTCGCGCGAAACGGCGGTGGATATTACTAATAGTAGTCCGGCAGCAGTGGATAGTGCGGCAGCTAAACCGCCTGCTGCTACAAGGGCGATGACCCAGTTTGGTAGCTGAGCGATCTCAGGATTGGCCAGCACCATGATGTCGCGATCTATATAAACTTCGTTGGTAACAGCTGCATCAGCCATTTCACCGGGACCATAAGTGATGATTCCGTCGTTGTTCTTATCCGTCCAGGCAATGAGGCCAGTTTCCTCCCACTTGGTAAACCAGTCGGGCATTTCTACGTACGGCTGGTTGTGCATGGTGTCGATCAGGTTCGTTCGCGCGAAAGCGGCAATTGCCGGGGCAGTGGTGTATAGAATGGCAATAAAAAGTAGCGCCCAACCCGCCGAAATACGCGCGTCTTTCACCTTCGGAACGGTGAAAAAGCGAACAATCACGTGGGGTAGACCTGCCGTACCAACCATCAGGGCAAAGGTGATGGCGAAAACATCGATCATTGATTTACTCCCGTTAGTATACTCCTCAAAACCAAGATCTCGGTGCAGCCCATCCAGTTTGTCCAGCAGGCTCAATCCGCTTCCGTCGTTCACTTCACCGATGAAGCCAAGCTGGGGAATGATCTCGCCGGTCATGTTCAGAGAAATAAAAATGGCGGGTACCATGAAGGCGAAAATTAAGACACAGTACTGCGCCACTTGGGTGTAGGTAATACCTTTCATTCCGCCGATGATGGCGTAGAAGAAAACAATGGCCGTACCTATATATACACCGGTATTAATGTCGACTTCCAAAAAACGACTAAAGACCAGCCCAACACCTCGCATTTGCCCGGCTACGTAGGTAAAGCTTACCACTATGGCGCAGATTACGGCTACCGTTCGGGCCGTATTGCTGTAGTAACGGTCTCCGATGAAGTCCGGGACGGTGAATTTTCCAAATTTTCGAAGATAGGGGGCAAGTAGCAAGGCCAGTAAGACGTAGCCGCCCGTCCAGCCCATTAAGTAGACGGAGCCGTCGTAACCCGCGAAGCTGATGATGCCCGCCATGGAGATAAAACTCGCTGCGCTCATCCAGTCGGCCGCCGTCGCCATGCCGTTGGCCACGGGGTGGACGCCGCCACCGGCGGTGTAGAATTCATGCGTGCTGCCTGCTCTGGCCCAAATGGCGATGGCAATGTAGAGGGCGAAGGTTAGGCCTACGATGAGGAATGTCCAGGTCTGTACGGTCATGGGTGAGTTGATGAGTTGATGAGTTGGTGAGTTTGCGCGTCACTGAGTTGCTACCGCACGTTGTAGGCAATACATTGCTGCCGAATGAGATAGGCTGGGTAATTTGCGAAAGTTCAAACATTGGTGTTATCCCTTGCTTTTGCTACAATCATGAGAATTTCTTGCCACTCCTTGCCCATTAGGGCTACAGCGGTTTTATCGGTTTTAATATTAGACTCGTGAAGCCAGAATAGGGTTTCGTCAGTTTCCTCCACAACGATAGACAGCTTTGCGTAGAATTCTTTTTTTGACCTCGCCCGACAGGCAGCCCGGTAGTTTGCCGCTGCGGAGGTTGAAGATTTCAGTATTTGGAAGCGGACAACTCCGATTGCTGGAGAATTCTTTTGGATCTCGAAGAAATTGATGACCTCTACTGATGCCAACTTCATTCGCTTGCGTAGCTTTTTAGCAAATTCAACGTTGCTGTCTCGTCTTCCGTAGTTCGCTTTAGGCTCCTGTAAAATATCCCAAAACTCTTCTGGCACTTGATAAAGATCAGGTTCTTCTCCAAACTTCATATGTCAGTTACTTTTTAGTTGAAAATGATTTTCTGTGTAGCGATTACATTCGAGCTGTGGTCTCTCTCGTCTGGCTCACTCTTTCACGCTTGTCTTGTTTGTTATACCAACCTCGTGCGGTAGCAACTCAGTGACCCAACAACTCGCCAACTCACTCCTCGAAGCCGTACTTTTTATCGAGCCGATTCATAAGCCAGACATAGACGAAAATGAGTACCACAAAAACATAAATGCTTCCCTGCTGCGCAAACCAAAACCCAAGCTTCGCACCACCAATCCGGTAAGCATTAAGCTGCTCAACGAAAAGCACCCCGCAACCATAGCTGACGATGAACCAGATAATGAGTAGAATTACTAAGTAAGTGAGGTTCTCGCGCCAATAGGCGGAGCGGACGGCTTGACTGTCGTTTGGTGGTGTTGGCATGATCTATTTTGTGTGTCTTGGAACGTAATGTAAGAAATTTGTCGAGGCCGGTATTTCTTAAAAAACAGTTAAGAAGTTTTTAGGTGGGTAAGGAACCTTCTCAATGGTGCAATCAGGGGGCAAACGGAAAGGGTAATACTACTCTTCTATAATTGATCACCCAATAATTATTAAGCCATGAAATTCTTCTTTTTCTTCCTCTTTAGCCTTCCTTTCTTCCTCACCGCTCAGGCTGATCTTCGTTCGAAATCCGCGAAGCTGGCCCCCGACAACAACGTTACGAACGAGATTGCCTTATTGGCGCCTACCAATTGTGTCAGTGTTCTGGTAGACCGTGTTTGTGGCGGCAATAACGGCCACTATCTTTCCGGAACGATCAAACAAGGGTTGTGTAATACCAAGACAATCAAAAAGGTTAAGGTTCGCTACCGGAACATTACCGACAATAAGTCTTGGAATACCCGCACGTACGATTACCAGGGCAACTGGTACGTTCAAATGTTGGACCCGAACAAAGAATACGTAATTGAAGTAAGCGTGAAATTCTCTCGCACCGGGGTCTTCCGCTCAGCAGGCACTGTTCGTGCCTGGGCCGGCTGTAATGAAACGCGGATGACCGTGAACGGCATCTCTTCGGGAGACTTTACCTCAAACGAACTTAGTCGGGTAACCATGGACGGCTCTGCATCGACGGATGAGAATGGGTACAGTATCTATATCACACAAGTTAACGGAGCTAACCGTCCCGTTGGGCGGGAGGTTGCCTACCACCGCAACGGCCAGGTACCGACGGCCATCGACGTGAAGGCCGTTAGTGCGCAACAAGGCTTGCCCTTCGGTTTTGGCAAGCGTTACCGTATTAAGCTGGTCACCAAGCCAGTCTGGCGGGAGAAGTCAGTATTTCTAAACTACAAATCAGCGCGGGGAGCTGCTGAAATGAACCAGCAATCTGCTACCCAAGTGCGTCGAATTAATTAAGCGGGTTTTCTTGATTTAGATAAAAGGGAAGGGCTCAAGTAATTACTTGAGCCCTTCTGGTTTTAGGTGCCAGTAAATTTAAACGGGATACTACTTGTTTTAATAGGGGTATTTACCTGAATACCCTGCTGTTGATGGAATTTTCGCCCGCCTTACTGTGATATTGTCGTCATAATAATCTACTTGGTCACCCGTAAAAACGACTATATCATGCCCAATACTTTTTCTGTTGCCGCAAACGGTGAAGACAAAACACTGACTTACGTATCCGAAACTGGCGTAAAGGAAGTCTATTCACTTCAAGAAGAGCCGCCCGTTGGTTCCACCCTGGTGACGACGAGCAAAAAAGAGATCATGCAAGATCTCCAACTCGACACCATCATCACCAATCTTCACAACTCTGCGGGGCTTATGTACGTGGCTTACAATGCACTGGCGGGAACCAAGATCCAGTCGAAAATGTCTGGCCTGCAGAAATCGCTCCTTGACATGTGTTCCGACTGTATCGTAGCCGTACAAGACTTTGAAGCTAAGTCTGGAGACATCTTGAACAATATCCTCAAACTCTACAAATGGCTCTCTAAAGGGCGGGAACAATTAGCACTGAAGCAAATAGCCCACGCCGCTGAAAAAGCTGCTGCCATGGCTAAAACTTCAGAAGAGTTGGCCGCTGGCTTCAACGCACTGGCTTCAACCACTGAGTCTATTCTGGAAGAGAGCCAAGACGAGGAAAATATTGAGTACGAAAAGATTCAGGCGCTAAAAAAGCAACTCCGTGAACTGGAAGCTAAGCAAGCCAAAGCCGAAGAGGCACAAAAAGGATTGGTCGCGGACATCGCAGAGATGCAGACCCTTTATGATGAGGCTAAAGATCGGGAAGAGACCGCTAATAACCGCCAGTTTGCCCTCAGCATAGTTTCTGCTTGTACTTCTGCCATCGGTTCTGGTGTTGCTGCATTTGTCGCCACTCAGAACCCCGTCGGAACTACATTGGGTGCAATGACGAGAGGTAATACTCCACCCGGCAAAGAACTGAACGATGAGGTTGCACTCAAATCTAAAGAAGCCGCTGCCGCTAAGCTCGAGTCTGAGAAATTAGACCGGGAAGCAACAGCTAAAGAAAGTGAGCTTGCCGCCGCAAAAGTAGAACTGCAAAATCTGCAAGACCAGCTTTCTACTGCTTTGGAATTGGTTAAATCAAAGCAAGAGGAGGTAAATGCTAAAACCCCTTTAGCAAAAGATAAAGCGGATGATAGCGATGAGGTGGTGGCACTCAATGCAGCCAAAGAAGCGCTAGAGGGAGCCAAAACTGCCGCTACTGATGCCCAGAAGGCCTATGACGCAAAAAGCCCTGGTGTAGAAAAACTAAAAACCGAAGCCAGTTCTGCCCGCACTAAGGCTACAGATAAAACTGCAAGCTATGCTGGCGTAGCCGCCGCGCTTAAAGACCTCTCGGAGTCAACGGCAAAAATGCAGCAGCAATCGATGGATGCAGCGGCCAGTATCCATGCTGAAAAAATGGAATACCTCAATAAAAAACTAGCGATGCAAAAGGAGCAACGCGAGGGCCTTGCTGATTTGGCAGAGTACGCAAAACTAGTGGAGAATACCGGCGTGGATACTAACATTGCATCAGCAGCTGTGGATACCCTGCACGTAGCCGTTCGCTGTTTGAAGCAGATTGTTACTTCTCTTTCTACTGCGGCCCTATTCTGGCGATCTATGGAACGCTTTTGTAAGGCTCTTGTTAATTCAAAGCTTGCCGAGGAAATCGATGACCTCAAGGATGAGGATTTGGAGGTTCGATTGGAAGAATACGGCGATCCTACTTTTATGTATACCCTACTCAAGTACATGTCGCGTTGGCTGGCGCTGAACCTGGTCTGTAAGGATTACCTCAAGGCTGTCAATGAAGTCCACGGCAAAGTGGTCAATAACATCCAACAGGCCCCAACGATTGAGGAGGCCCGTGCTGCGGCACCCGCCTTGGCCGGAGACATGCTGACTTCCGTAAATGATCAAATTGAGAAGATGGACTTGGTAACCTCTAAGCTGGAGGAAGAGGTCAAAGTCATCGCATAGAAGAGCCTTAGGGCTTATTTAAAACCAATTATTACCATGAACTTATCCATTCAAGAGTCAACCACGGATTCTCTGAACCGATTGACGAGCATCATAGATACAATTAACGATCGACCGCCCGAAGAATTAACGGCGGAGTTTGCAACACTCCGAAAGCATTTTTTGAACCTCAGGTCAGGTTCATCAGATCTGGCTGCTCAAATGCAAGAAAACGATCAGCAAAGCGAACTCGCACTGGAGAGTTGTGAGGATGATCTTAATGATAAATACAATGAGCAAGAATCACTCCGGGGCCAAATTCGTGAGTTGGAAAGCCAGATGGAAAAAAACGATATGAACATTGCCCAGTCCGAGGCCATGATCAAGACGTATACTGATCGGCTGAAGTCACTACAAGCGAAAATCAGAGCGTTGAATGAGCGTGCCGAAGAAATGAAAAAATGGTGGTGGGTGCCTGGTTACGGGCAATACCTCGCCATCCGTACCCTTGCGGATAATGATATTGGTGTTTATCAGTCTACCCGGGATGAATTGATTCGGTTCCAACAGGAGTTGAGGTCAGGAAAGCAGGACGTTCAACGATTTGAGCAACTGAGAAAGCAACTCAACAATGCCCTGGCTAAACACCAAAGAGAGATTACGGCGTTGGAAGGCTTGAAAAATACTTTGCAAGAGCAGAGGGTGAAGTATAAACACCAAATTGTGCTGTTTAACAACTTGGGCTTATACTACCGATTGCTCGCTGATAAGCTAAGAAACCTTGCGGGGGACCTTTCTGAGATGAACGAGCTTATCGAATTACTAAACCAGGATGTAAGCCTATCATTAGCCGTTGATGGGCAGGAGGAGCAAATGAGCCTACGTGATGCCGTTCTTCGACTTAGCGAATTTGCCGCTACTATTCCTTACAAAGAGAAGGTGCTGGCGGTAGCCAGACGTATGGCGCGCTCGGTGAATGGGGCCGGAGTGACCAGTCGGTCTGTGGAGCCCGAAGTTATTTCCTCATTACCCGTTTTGCGCTTAGCGAACCGCTCGTTCCATTTTCAACAAGGAAACCAAATGGGAGCCGCCCCGCAGGTCATTTCACTAAATGAGAACGGTGCTGAGGTTGGTCGAATGACGGTTGAGGGAATTGCCTGCCTTTCTGATGTACAACTAGGTGTAGGCCGTGATATCGGATTGTTTGGTACCGAGGGAGAAATGGCTCTCTTGCCCTGGGAGGAACTAAAGGCTTTAGGGTAGATGCTTTTCAGTGGGTAAGGTGTACTTAAATTAGAATAGCGGAGTTTATCGGTTTAGGCAAAACAATCATCAGCAGTGTTTCAGTAAACTTTGGTAGCTTAACCGTTGCTACTGAGCCCAAACTAGCGATAAAGAAACCGGAAATACTGAATATGCACATCGATAAAATCAGGTCCCTTTTCCCCGTTGTCAACGAAGCAATTTACCTCAACAATGCCTCGCAGGCCCCACTGAATACTTTGGTAAACGACAGGCTTCAAACTTATCTGGCAACGGAGTTAAACCCGATTGGTAAAAAAGGGTTTGATCGAGACTATGTACGCAGCCTGCTTTCAAAGCTTTTGGGTGGCTCGCCGGAAGAATACGCACTAACTACCAGTACGGGGGTTGGCTTGGGGATTGTGGCACAAGGCCTTCGCTTGAAAGAGGGAGACAACGTAGTAATTCCAGAACGAGAGCATTGGAACAATACCTTTCCTTGGTTGCAGCTTAAGGAGAAAGGGGTAGAGGTCCGATTCGCAAAGATCAATGCTGACAACAGTATTGATCCCGCTGCCTTCGAAAAGCTTGTGGACGCTAAGACACGCGTAGTCTCCATTGCTGCGGTCCGATTCAATAGCGGTTTTAGGCCCGACCTGAAAGCGATTGGCACTATTGCCCACGCACAGGGTGCTCTATTCGTGGTGGACGTAGCTCAAGCAGCAGGTATGATTCCAATTGATCTCGAAAGAGATCAAATAGATATCATGGCGGGCTGTGGCTTTAAATGGATGCTTGGCTTGCACGGCACCGGCTTCCTGTATGTGAACAAGAGAGTTGTGAAAATGATTGACCCCGTATTGCCGGGGATGTATGCTGCTGAGAAGATTTACGACCAACTTTCTCTTCACGAAGACGCCAGGAAATTTGAAACCGGTACCATCGCTTATTCGCTCTTCAGTGCCTGGACTGCAGGACTTGAATTATTGCTTAAGGTTGGCATCAATAATGTTTACAAGAAAGCCTTAGAAAACACCGACTTGCTGATTAACGGACTTCGCGAAAAAGACTACAGCATCATTACACCAACTAAAAAGCGAGAAGAGCGCACTGCCATCGTGCATTTTAATGCAGGATCATTGGAAGCCACTAAGCAGCTTTACCAAAGACTGAAAGAAGAAAACGTTCTCCTCACTTTACAGGCGGAGAATATTCGGGTTAGCCCCAACTTCTATACTACTGAAGTAGAAATTCAGACCTTTCTTAGTTTGGTTTAAGCTTTGGGTTCACTAATGAAAACATGACGAATTATGGCCCACTTCGAGCGTTCGGACCGATAATTCAAACACGACAAACTACGCTATCGCTTCGTTTCCCGTGTTTGAATTATCGTTCCGACCGCCTCCGCTCAAACACACTTCAAACATTCTTATCACCCTAGTTTGGACTGGCATTTTTGGCGGTAAAATCGTCATGACTCATGTTGGAAAAGCAATGGGAGGAACCCTTTCTCGCTTTTCTCCCTTCCCCCCTTATTCCCCAAGGAAAGGGTAGCGGTAGTCGCGCGGAGCGTTGAAGTTCTCCTTGATCAGGCGAGGAGACATCCAGCGGGTGAGGTTCAACGCGGAGCCAGCCTTATCGTTGGTACCCGAGCCACGTGCTCCGCCGAAGGGCTGCTGACCGACGACGGCACCGGTTGGCTTATCGTTCACGTAGAAGTTGCCGGCGGAATTGGCCAAGGCCTTCGTGGCGTGGTCGATGATGTTCCGGTCGGTTGCGAAAACGGCACCAGTAAGGGCGTAGGGGCTGGTGGTATCCACGAGGTGGAGGGCTTCTTCCCAGCAGTTGTCTTCGAAAACATAGACCGTAAGGACGGGGCCGAAAATCTCCTCTTCCATAGTGGTGGAGTGAGGGTCTTTGGTAACGATTACGGTAGGTTCAATGAAGTAGCCTTCGGATTTGTCGTAACCGCCACCGGCGATGATTTCTGCGTCAGGATTTTTCTTTTCACCATCGATGTACTTGGCGATTTTATCGAAGGAACGCTCGTCGATTACGGCGTTGACGAAGTTGCCAAAGTCTTCCACGGAGCCCATTTCGAGGGTTTTCATGTCCTTCAGCAGGCGTTCTTTGACGGCCGGCCAGAGGCTCGCGGAAATGTAGGCGCGGCTGGCGGCCGAGCACTTCTGCCCCTGGAACTCAAAGGCACCGCGCAGCATAGCTACGGCAACCTGCTCAGCGTCGGAATCTGCATGGGCAATGATGAAGTCTTTGCCACCAGTTTCTCCTACCACGCGGGGGTAAGAGCGGTATTTGTCGATGTTCATCCCAATCTCTTTCCAGAGATGCTGGAAAACGCCGGTACTGCCCGTGAAGTGGAGGCCAGCAAAGTCGCGGTGCTTGAAAACAATGTCACCAACTTCCGGGCCGTCGGTGTAGATTAGGTTGATCACGCCTGGAGGAAGACCAGCTTCTTCGAAGAGCTCCATAATAACCACCGCACTATAAATCTGTGTTTCGGCGGGTTTCCAAATTACGGTATTCCCACACATGGCGGGAGCTGCCGGCAGGTTGGCGGCAATACTGGTGAAGTTGAACGGAGTGATGGCCAAAACGAAGCCTTCCAGTGGGCGATACTCCAGCTTATTCCAAATGGTAGCTGGGCTAATAAGCGGCTGCTCGCGGTAAATCTCCTGGAGGAAGTAAGCGTTGAAACGGAAGAAGTCACACATTTCAGCAACGGCATCGATTTCTGCCTGGTAAGCATTCTTACTCTGCGCCAGCATGGTGGCGGCATTCATGCGGGCGCGGTAGGGGCCGGCAAGCAGATCGGCAGCACGGAGGAAAACGGCCGCGCGTTCGTGCCATGGGGTATCAGACCAGCTTTGCTTAGCGGCCAGGGCCGCATCAATCGCCTGGTGAACGTGCTCCTTAGTGCCACGGTAAAAATGACCAAGGGTGTGCTTGTGTTCGTGGGGCGGGTGCGCGCTTACTTTTTCTCCTTCAAGTACACGCTTCCCGTTGATGAAAGCAGGAAGGTCCGTTGGCTTAGCTTTAGCAGTATGAAGAGCAGCCAGTAGCGCCTTCTTTTCGGGGCTCCCCGGAGCATAATTTAGTACCGGTTCGTTGTAGGGAACGGCGATGTTGAAAATGGCATTAGACATTGGTCGTTATTTGGTTGGTGCGAATGTAAGGGGAAATCGGTT
The DNA here is from genome assembly GCA_964410795.1 of uncultured Lewinella sp. GTDB lineage: Bacteria > Bacteroidota > Bacteroidia > Chitinophagales > Saprospiraceae > Neolewinella. The sequence goes on from CAYPIM010000096.1 coordinate 20,872, forward strand.
ATCGGTTGTCAGTTGTCAGTTGTCTGGTGGGGACAACCGACAACCGACAACTGACAACCGACATCGCCGTATCTTAGCCCTATGGGAAACATGATCGTCATCATCATCGCCGCCTGCCTCATTTATTACATTGGTCGCGAAGTATTTGCTTCCTTCCGGCACCTGTCGGACAAGGAACTTGAAGACTTCTGGGCGGGCCGCGTTCAAAAGGAGAGCCCTAAAGCCCATCGTCGCATCAGTGAACACCTGGTGAGTTGTGATGCTTGCCGGGACCGGCTCGATGAAGTACGTAAGACGGCTACCGGGCCGGGGGTGGAGGGGCCGATGATTGAGCGGAAGTATTAGTGGGTAGTTCGGTAGTGGGTAGTAGGTAGTGCCGTGTAA
>CAYPIM010000097.1:0-20774 GCA_964410795.1 uncultured Lewinella sp.
TTCCGGGCACCGTTGAAGGGGTTCTCCAGGTCTAGGAAGGCGGCGGAGGGGAGCGGGATTGTTGTGCCGTTGAAGGTCGTCGTCAGGAAGTTGTCGGCGTTAGCAGGGTTGAAGTTTGCTTGGCCCCCGCTAATAGTCTGGTAGCGGCGGGCACGCAGGAAGCCGGCACCGATCGAGCGTTCCCAGCGGGTAGCGTCGTAACCAAGGAGAATCTTGTTGGTGACGTTGCCACTTTCGATGTTGTAATCGAGGTACACCGAGACGTTGTCCGTTTCCCAGAACTGCTGCCGCTCGTCGTAGCGTAGGCGGACCGCGGTGGGAATGACGTTGCCTTCAATGTCCACGATCGAACCGCCCACGCGGTGCTCGGCCAGGTCTTCCTCCCAGGTTTGCTTCATGTACTGGGCGTTGAAACCGAAGTTATCGGTGAAGCGCTTGGTGAAGCTGGTCGTGAAGGTGATCTCTCTGGTTTTGTAGCGGTCGCTAGATGCGCCGACGTTCAGGGAGATTGGGGTGCTATTGATGTCGAAGTTACCGTTGAAGGCGCCGAAGATGGGCTGGCCGCGGTCCAGGTTACCGTCGTTGTCGCTGTAGATCATCTCCACGTTAAGGGCCGTAGACTCGTTGGGCACATAGCTGAAGGACGGCATGATGAGGATGGCGTTGTTATTGACAACGTCGCGGAAGGATTTAGCCTGCTGGTAAGCCCCGTTCAGGCGGTAGAGCAAAGTTTTCTCTTCGTTCAGCGGGCCGGTGAAGTCAATGGTCGACCGGAGGGTAGAGAAACTTCCGGTAGTAAAGGATACCTCTCCTCTCTTCTCTCGCAAAGGTTTCTTCGTTACCATATTGACGGTACCTCCCGGGTCAGCACTGGAAAAAGTAACCGAAGAAGGACCTTTAATGACTTCCACCCTTTCGAGGTGGGAAGTGATGGGTTGCAGGAAATAGTACTGGCGAGTACGCAATCCGTTGATCACCTGACCATCATCAGCCTGCGTGATTCCCCGAACGTTGTAGTGGTTGTATATACCCGTAGCCGCTACGTTACTTACCGTCCGAACGGCATCAACCAGCTGGAATGCTTGCCGGTCACTAAGCAGCTCTTTGGTTACCGTAGAAACGGCCTGCGGAAGCTCCTTATTAAGCATCGCAACTTTAGAACCAGAGAACGAATAGTCACTGTTATAATCTTTTCTGCGCCGGCCTACGACTTCTACCGACTGCAATAGTTGACTCGCTTCGGCAAGGACTACGTCTCCTACGTTTATATTATTACCAGAGCTAATGGTTACATTTTTCGAAAATGAAACGTAGCCGATGTAACTAACATTCAGGCTATAGTCGCCGGCGTCCGCTAAACTTAGCGAGAAGCTGCCATCTGCATCACTAATGGTTCCTGTTTCACTGCCCGTAACGCTAGTGGCCACAACCGTAGCTCCCGCAATTGGGCTGTTGTCAGCGGTCATGATGTTCCCGCTTACTGCCTGTTGTGCCATCACTTGCCCGGCAAAGAGCAGGCAGCACATCAAAGAAAATAAAACTCTATTCATAATGTGTAACTATTAAATTGTTTCTAGATAGATTTTTTGGATTCACTGAGCCGTGATATCAGCATGTATTTGATTTGTGCACTATGGTGCACTCCTTCATTACTCTAAGGCAACTACCAATGTTGACCCTCATTGAATATGCCGTGAATAAAAGACAGAAAATGTCTCCTGAAGCGAGCTTGAAATTCAAATTCCTCAAAGCAACAGTGCCCCGGTAAGATTCGCTATGGTCTAATGTTTTGTTTAGAAAATCCCATTCTTCCGTGAAAACACCTTAATGCAATATAGTTGCAAATGTAAAGACAACTTCAACAAATGCAACTATGTTGCGATTTAATTTACATCACGGATGTGCTGTTGCATTAGTTTTTATCCAACTGGGCATTTCGCTTCGTGGCTCCTTCAAGGTCTGGTTTCCGGCCTCTCCTCCGCCCCAAAAACCTCCCCTTGCACCCGCGCGCCGCCGCCCGCTCTATGCAGAAGCAGGCAATCTTGGATAAACTATCCCAACGCCCTCAAAATGCTTTCTTGTTAGAACTCAACCCTACCCGCTTTCCCGTGTTTCCCTCCCGGTTACGTACCGAACTACAAAATCGCCATTCACATACTATGCAAGCACCGATCGCTAAGAAAGTCCCCAAAACCCTCACCGCCCATAACCATGATCGCCAGGACGATTACTACTGGCTCAACCAGCGCGAAGACCCGGAGGTTATTGCACATCTCGAAGCGGAGAATGCCTATTTCGAGGCGCGCACGCAGGTGCAAAGTGGGTTAAGAGAAGAGCTCTTTCAGGAGATCAAAGGCCGCATCAAAGAAGACGACAGCTCCGTCCCCTACGCAAAAAACGGCTACGAATACCAGACTAAGTTCGAGACCGGAGACCAGTACCCCCGCTTCCTGCGCCGAAAACTAGACGAAGACGAAGCCAAGCTTATGCTCAACGTCAATGAGATGGCCGAACCCTACGACTTCTATAACGTTGGTGGCCTCAACGTCTCCGACGACAACCGCTACCTGGCTTACGGTGAAGATACCGTTAGCCGTCGCATCTACACCATCCACGTTAAAGATCTGCTTACTGGCAAGAACCTTCCCGATCAGATCCCCAACACCACCGGCGGCTCGGTTTGGAGTGCCTGCGGCAAGTACCTTTTCTACTCGGTCAAAGACGAAGCCTTACGCCCCTACAAAATCATGCGCCACGCCCTCGGCACCGTCCCGGAAGACGATGTAGCGATTTATGAAGAAAACGACGACACCTTCCGCGCCTTCGTCTACCGCTCAAAATCGAAAAAGTACATCATCATCGGCTCCGCCCAAACGGTGAGCACCGAGTATCACCTCCTCCGCGCCGATGACCCTACCGGCGATCTTCGCGTCTTCCAGCCCCGTGAGCGCAACCTGGAGTACAGCATCGCTCATATCGATGACCGCTTCTACGTCCTGACCAACCAGGATGCCAAGAATTTCCAGCTCATGGTCGCCCACGAAGACCAAACCAGCAAGGACAACTGGCAAACCGTCATTGCTCACCGGGAAGACACCCTCCTTGAAGACGTAGAGCTTTTCAAAAACTTCCTCGTCCTCACCGAACGTACCAACGGGCTCACGCACCTCCGGATCATCGACAATCGTAACTATGCACGAGCGGAGCGAGCTGCCTCTTCAGAAATCGAGAATCGAGAATTAAGAATCGAGAATCGAGAATCTCACTACCTACTATTCCCCGACGAAGCCTACATGGCCTACACCTCCCAAAATCCGGAATTTGATACCGAAACCCTCCGCTTCGGTTACCAGAGCATGACAACCCCGGCCAGTACATTCGACTACAACATGGTCAGCCGCGAGAAAACCCTACTCAAGCAACAGCCTGTTCTTGGAGAGTTCTCTCCCGAAGACTACGTCGGCGAACGGCGCTTCTCCGAAAGCCGCGACGGTACCAAAGTGCCCCTTAGCATCGTCTACCATAAAGACACGCCGAAAGACGGCTCCGCTCCCCTACTCCTCTACGCATACGGAAGCTATGGCCACAGCCTGGACCCCTATTTCAGTGTCGCCCGCCTCAGCCTGCTCAACCGGGGCTTCATCTATGTAATCGCGCACATCCGTGGTGGCGAAGAGATGGGCCGCTCTTGGTACGAAGACGGCAAACTGCTCAAAAAGAAAAACACCTTTACTGACTTCATCGATGCTGGAGAATGGCTCCTGGCCAACAACTACACCGCTAAAGAAAGCCTCTTCGCCATGGGCGGCAGCGCCGGTGGCTTGCTCATGGGCGCAATCGCTAATATGCGGCCCGACCTTTGGGCCGGCATCGTAGCCCAGGTCCCCTTCGTAGACGTAGTGACCACCATGCTCGACGACTCCATCCCCCTCACCACCGGGGAGTACGACGAGTGGGGCAATCCCAACGAAAAGGGATACTACCACTACATCCTCAGCTACAGCCCCTACGATCAGGTGGAAGCCAAAGATTATCCTAACATGCTGGTTACCACCGGCCTGCACGATAGCCAGGTACAATACTGGGAACCCGCAAAGTGGGTCGCCAAACTCCGCGAGCTCAAAACCGACGACAATGAACTCCTGCTCCACACCGACATGAAAGTCGGCCACGGCGGCGCCTCCGGCCGCTTTGATTCTATCAGGGACATTGCAAGAGATTATTCCTGGGTACTGAGTAAAGGAAAAAAGGAGTAAGGGAGTAAAGGGAAAAAGGAGTAAGGGAGTAAAGGGACCTGCCGGGCCAGTTTTCACTAACTACTCGCTCGTTGCAAGCCGTACCTAATCCTCCGTTGAAAACCGTACTTTTGCCCGCCACAAAATCATAAGCCCGCGGGCACCGACGTTCTGTAAAAACCAAACCTATCAACTTGCTGACTAAGCTCGACAAATTAATGGCAAAATCTTTCGCGGGGCCCTTCGTGGTCACCTTTGCGATCGCCGTGTTCGTGCTTATGATGCAGGTTTTGTGGTTGTACCTGGACGACATTGCAGGGAAGGGGCTGGGCTTTTTCACCGTCATCGAATTAATGTCCTACAAATGCGTTGGGCTGGTTCCACTGGCCCTTCCGCTGGCCTTGCTCATTTCTTCGGTGATGGTACTCGGTGGCATGGCGGAGCATTACGAATTGTCCAGCTTCAAATCCGCCGGCGTCAGCCTACTGCGCGTCATGCGAACGCTGATCATTTTTGGTGTTATATCCTCAGCCGTCAGTTTTTCCGTAGCGGATTACGTCATCCCAGCCGCCAATCTTCAGTTCGGAGCCCGGATGTACGATATTCAGCAAAAAAAGCCAACCCTAAACATGGAGCCCGGGGTTTTTAATGAAGACTTCAACCAGTACGCCATCCGCCTCGGAGGTCGGGAAGAGAATGGCCGAAACATAAGTGACGTCCTCATTTATGATCACACAAAGGCTGCTACCGGCGAATTGGGCCAAATTACGGCCAACACTGGCGAGATGTATTCTGCAGATAACGGTCGCTTTTTCGTTATGAAGCTGCGCGATGGCGTACAGTACTCTGAACAACGGCCCGGGGGCAAGAGTGGGAGTTCCCGTCCCTTCGTCCGCACCAGTTTTAAAACCTATACCAAAGTATTTGATCTTAGCGAGTTCAACCTCAGCAAGACCAACACCAAGCTCTTCAGCACCAATCGGTCCATGCTTGCGACCTGGCAGTTACAGCTGGGGGTAGACTCTATTGATGCCGATATCGCCATCCGCAAGCAGGCCATCAGCAACCATATGATCAACTATCTACCGTTGCTTGATAAAGACACCACTACCTACCGGGCGAAACCTATTGAAGTAGAAAGGGAAGATAATGATTTCGGCTCCCGCCCCGTTGAGATTAATCAGGATGGGTCTTCCTCCAAACGAGATTCCGCTCGCCGAGCGCTTAATGCTTCGGTGGAACGCGGTACAACGATCAAAGCAATTGACAACCGTTCAACGAAAGTAAAACCAGCCACTTCGAAAGAGCAGAGAACGATCATGCTCCGCAATAAAACTGCGGAGGCGCTGGCTAAGGCACGCGCCAACCCACTAGTTGTTGGAGTTGAAAACTGGGACGGAGTTCAGGGGCTCTTAGATAGTGTAGGCACCACTATCCAGAGTAGAATACTGAACAGAACCCGCTCAGCCGTTCGTTCCATCAGCGGCCAGGCCAAGGCTGCAGAGCGCATCCTTCCGGGTATCCGCGAGAGTAAGGTAAAACACATCTACGATCTGCACATGAAATACTCTATGGCGCTGGTCTGTATCATTTTCATCTTCATTGGTGCGCCCATGGGGGCCATTGTTCGTAAAGGCGGTTTCGGATACCCCATTCTCGTCAGCATCATCTTTTTCGTCATCTTCATCATCCTGACCATCTTTTGCCGAAAGCTGGCGGAAAGCTTCGTGGTCGATGCCGCTTTTGCGGGATGGTTACCCTGTGTCATTCTTTTTCCGGTCAGTCTTTACATCACCTCCAGGGCCAGAAAAGACGCAAAACTGGTTAACCTAGACAGCCTTTCCATTTGGCTTCGTATTGTACTTCGGCTTTTACGCGGAGTTGCTGGCGTATAACTTTGGGGCGCGGCCGCAGGTGCAAAGGGAGGTTTTCAGTGCATTGCTCTTCGTAAGCGGATAAATAAGTAGCCCCAATAGGCCACATCTTATCTTCAAATCCTGTCAATACAATACTTCACCTTTTTAACGCCCTTTCCCCCTTAACATTGGGCAGCCCGCTATATTACTATTTCCCACTGTGTCCCGCCTAACCACTCTAATCCTAAAGTCTTTCCTCCCACCTTTCGTTACCACTTTTTTTATCGCGTGGTTCGTTTTTCTCATGCAGTTCCTCTGGGCTTTCATGGAAAAAATTGCTGGCAAAGGACTGTCCTTTGGCCTGGTCATGGAATTAATTGGTTACCGGAGTATAGCCCTGTTTCCCCTGGCTATTTTAATCGCCGCTTTGATCGCTGGTGTGATGGTTATCGGGGGAATGGCCGAGCATTATGAACTAGCCGCCGTTTACACTTCCGGTAAAGGACTAAGGCAAGTGCTTAAGCCTCTTGCCATGACCGGGTTTCTCCTCGCTGGAGCTTCCTATTTCACCTCCGACTACCTCATTCCAGCAGCTAACCTGCAGTTTTTCCAACGACTGAGCGACGTGCAACGCAAAAAGCCCAACCTGAGCATTGAACCAGGTGCCTTTAACGAGGACTTGGCAAATTTCACCGTCTATGCCGCCAGGCGAGCCCTCAATACTGGAGACCTTTTGGATGTTCGTATCTACGATCAAAGCAGCTACACCACCGACCCTAAAATCAACCAGATTGTTGCCTCCCGAGGGTCTTTCACCTCAGGCAATACTGAAGGAGAACTGATTCTGACCCTCCACAATGGGCACCACCTCCGCGAGAAAACATCCCGAGTCATTGGTGGAGAATTCACCCGGACCGAATTTAAAACCTATCAACTATCTTTTGACCTCAGTCAGTTCGAACTACAAATAGCCACCGACCTGACGGGTAGTGACCACTACGCCTTACTCCCAAGCTGGGAACTACAGCAGGCCGCCGACTCCATCCGGGAAATGCTTCAGCAACAACTAAGTAAGCTAGACCTTGCAGTAGCCGAAGTTTGGCCTTCCTCCACTCCCAAAGCCTCAGATAAAACAGAAAGGCCGTTGGTGGTTCGTAGTACTGATCAACCAATCAGGAGTCTACTCCCCACAATCACCCCATTACCCCTTAGTTTTGATCTTCTCCCGATACCGCGCAAAAGAGCCCTCCTCCAGCGCATTCGCAATGAGGTGCGAGGCCTTAAACGGCATACACAGACGGTCGCCCAGCGTGTGGGAAAGGAACGTGGGCTCTACGAACGCTATCGATTTGAGCGGCACGGTAAATTCGGTCTAGCTATTTCCTGCCTATTTTTCGTCCTAATTGGTGGCTCCGCTGGTGCGGTAGTGCGCAAAGGCGGCTTCGGCTATCCGTTACTGATCGGCATTAGTTGCTTCGCTTCCTACATTCTGATTCTTCAGTTTTGCCAAAGGCTAATGAAAGCAGGAAAGTTATCCGGGCCGGTGGCAGCTTGGCTACCTGTCTTTATTCTGGCCCTGGTTATGGTCTTGATTTATCGGCGGGCTGTTGCGTTCTGAGGTAGGGTATACAAAATCCTGGAGAGACAGCCTGGCCGATGCGCTCTCCTGAGCGCGAGTGGACCGAGCACGCTCCAAGTCTTAGAAATCACCGTTGACAAACAGAAATCTTAGGGATGGGAAATAACTATACACCACACTACCGGATATTTTTAGCTCCCTTTCGCTGCGCGGCTCTGCCTTAAGCGAGACCTGTAGGAGAGGCAGAAATTTAAACCTCAAAGAAGTCACGGAGCGAAATGTCCAGTAGTGTGCTAGGAATCAAAATTCACCAAATACGTCCGCGCTCGGAGAGCACGTCGGACCACTCGCTGCCGGAGGCAGCATCGCCCCGGAGTTGTTGCGCGCGCCCTGCCCTAAAACCTACACTGCACCTGCGCACCGTCGCCCCTTAAAACTTCAAACGCCTCTTCTCCCACAACGGGGAGAAGAGGCGAATGAAAACTTTGCAGTTCAGGCTGAAGCCTAAAGAACAGGCCTAGTAACCGGGGTTCTGGGTCAGGTTCTTGTTGGCGTTAAGCTGTGCCAGTGGAATTGGGAACAACTTATCGGTTTCAGAAGATGCGTCCTTAAACGCCCATGGGCTGGTGTAAGCATCAAAACGGATGAGGTCCTGACGGCGAGTAGCTTCGAAGAAGAACTCACGACCACGCTCTGCTAGGAATTCTGCATCGCTTATACCATCACCTACATCACCAAGTCCTGCACGGGTCCGTACCATGTTTACGAACATGGAAGAACCAGCACGATTCTGACGGCGCATGGCTTCCGCCTTGTTCATCAACACTTCAGCATAACGAATGATTGGGAAATCATTCTTGAGGCTGTTTGGTGTACCGTTCTCAAAGCCGTACTTGAATACACGAGCACCCGCCTGGCGGTGAGCGTTCGGGAAGTGAGCATTGATTTCAGGAGTGAACACGAGCTCGGGGCCACCGGGATCGTCAAAAGAACCGTCGATGATCGGCGTAACACCGTCCGCAGCGAACTGAGGGCCGGCAAGGAAGTTACCACGCACCTGCTGGTTGCCGGACTGGCCTTTGCGAAGGTCACCGTCTTCGTAGCTTTCGTAGAATTCCTGGAGGGTACAGTAACCGTTCCAAGGCTGATCCTGGGTATTGAACGTCTGCTGGCTACCGTAGTGCAGGGTCATCTGAACCAGGTTAAAACCGCCCGCAACGCCGGGAGCGTCGTAAGGGATTACCCACATGTTCTCAGACGTGCTGTTGAAGCCGTTGTCGTTGTTAGGATCGAAGTTCTCGAAGTAGTCACTGGTCAGGCTGTACTGGTTACCGTTAATTACCTCATCAGCTGCAGCTTCTGCAGCAGCCCACTGAGCAGAACCAGTGTGTACTTCAGCATTCAGCAGTACGCGGCTAAGGATAGCGCGGTTGGCCCAGAAGTTGATCTTACCGTAAGTATCCGTACCCGTGCTACGGCTCAGGTCAGGACCAGCAGCGTTCAGCTCCGCAACAACAAAGTTGAAGATCTCGGCACGTGGAGTGGCTGCTGGCTCAGTAATGCTCGGATCAGACTCATCCGTAATCAGTGGCACATCACCGTAAGAATCTGCCAACTGGAAGTACCAGTAAGCACGAAGGCTACGTAGTTCGGCGATGTACTGGTTTTTGTCAGCTTCGGATACCAAGTCCGTAGTCTTCAACAGCGCAATAACGGAGTTACACTGAAGTGCACCCTGGTAAAGGAAAATCCAGGCGTTGTTGAATACACCGTCATCAGCACCACTTTCGTGGCGGTGCGCGCGCAGCCAGAGGCCACCATCGAACCAGTCAGAACCACGCTGAGGAATCATCGCTTCATCAGAAGCAACTTCCTGCATGCTCATGTAGCTGTTGTGGTTCTGGAAACCGTACAGGCGGGTGTAAGAAGAAAGGTAAGAAGATACTACCTCGCCCTCAGTTACGGGAAAGTTAGCGGGGGTAAGGTCGGAGAATACATCCGGCTCCAGGTCCGTACAGGACTGGAAGGGGAACATCAGTGCGCAGCAAGCCACGACAGCGACGAACCGCATTTTAGTGAAAAATTTCATTGATTTGAATTTTAATTAAAGCGCCCAGCTGGCATCAACTTAATGCTGTCAACCGATAGCTTCGTATAGAATCTAGGGGAAGATTCAGGGTGATAGTTTACAAATTAGAATCCTACGCTTACACCAGCGGTAAATGTACGGGTGCGGAAGTAGGTATTACGACGATCAAGACCAGCAATGAGAGCACTGCTAGGATCGGTCCAGCGAACGCTTGGGTCAACACCAGAGTAGCCAGTAAGCAGAACGAGGTTCTGGCCAGCAACGTAGAAACGAACGTTCTTGAAGCCAGTATTTTCGCCGAGGTCCATGGTGTAACCAATCTGTGCGTTGTCCAGGGAAACGAAGCTGGCGTCTTCTACGAAGAAGTCAGAGAATTTCTGGGCAGATACGACATCATCCAGGAATCCATCACCGAGGATGACGTTGTCGATTGGGCGGTTAGCAGCGCCACCGAGCTGACCAAGGAAGTCATTCGGCGTGTTGGCCAGGTCGTGGCCAAATACACCACGGATGAAGAAGCTGGCGTCTACCTTACCGAAGCGGAATCCGTTGGCAAGGGAGAGAGAGAAATCAGGAAGAGCGTTACCAACAATAACCTTGTCATTCTCATCAATGATTGGGTTGCCATTATCATCAGTATCACCGTTCTGGTTGATGAATACGTACTCTCCGGAAGCTTGTGAAGCTGCCAGGTCGAGCTGACGTGCGTAGATGTCACCGAAGTTCTCACCAATTACTACCCGTGTGATGGGGTCATCGTTCTGACCAGGCGAGCCTGGAGAGGAAGAGAAGATCGTCAAAGAGCCACCGTCACCGAAGGGGAAGTCAGCGTTCTCACCGTTTTCTTCCAACTTAGTGCTGAAGGTAGAGAAGATCAGGCGTGGCTCGTAGCTGAATTTGTCACCGTCACCAAACTGGTAACCGAGAGAAAGTTCAACACCAGAGTTGATCAGGTCAACGTTGTTCAGGTTAGCAGGAACCGATGGGAACAGGAACGGAGGAGTAGCAACGGCTGCGTTGAAAAGCAGGTCACGAGTGGTACGGGTGTAAAAATCAAGGGTACCGGTGAGCTTGTAGTCCATGAAGGCAAAGTCAAGACCAGCGTTGAATTCTCCTTTCTTTTCGAAGCGAAGCAGTGGGTTCGGGTTTGTGTTTGGCTGGATGGTAGAAACGAAACTACCGCCAAATGGAGCAGACGGGCCGTTACCGAAGAGCTGCAGGTAACCATACTGCTCGTTTGGAAGAGATCCGGTGATACCGTAACCAACACGGAGCTTCAACTGGTCAGGACCAGTCATATCAAGGGCGTCAACGAGGTCAGCACTTGCGGAAACAGCGGGGAAGATGTCCCACTTGTTCTCAGGACCGTTCTTGCTCGTACCGTCACGACGGATAGAAGCTGTGATGTTGTAAGCAGAACCGATGCTCATACGGGCACGACCAAAGAAACCAATCACCCGGAAACCGTTACGGTAGCTAAAGAGTTGAGAAGTACCTTCCGTTAGGTCAGTGATGCCGCCGAGGTTATCAAAGCCAAAGGCGTTAGAGGAGATACCACGACCACCTCCGCCAAAGCCTTGGAAGTCATATTCCTGCCAGGAGTAACCCGCAAGAAGTTCTAGGTCATTACCACCAAGGTCGAGGTTGTAAGTACCGGTCACCTCGAAGAGATTGTTGCGGTCATCATTGGTGTTGCGGTTAGCAGTACCTTTCAGTGAGCCGTCGTCGGCACTAGCACCACCGGCGAAAAGGCTTTCGCGATCAGCATAGAAGCCCTGAACTCCGCTTTCGCGGCTGCGGGAGTAGTTCACGTTCAACGTGAGGTCATCGGTAACATCAAAGCTGGTACGGAGCGAGTAGATCGTGTTGTTCTGCTGGCGCTCACTGCGGGTAAGCTCGGCAATTGCAAGTGGGTTGAAGTAGTCAAAGTTGTCTACCTGGAAGTAACCACCGAAGTTAGAAAGGCTACGAGCTTCAATAGCAGAAAAACGATCCGCTAGCTGAAAGTCGCCGTCCACACGGGTCGGTGCAGTTGGGTTGTAAAGCGCTGCGTAGCGGAAAGCATTATCGTTGAAGAAATCAGCACGACGGTCAGTAGAGGTTACGTCAAGGCTAACACTAAGGCGATCATTGATCGCGCGTTGCGTTACGCTAAGACGGCCGTTAATCTGGTTGAAACCGTCGTCACCAATACCGATACCCTTGATGTCACGGTAGTTGACAGAAGCACGGTAAGAAAGGCCACCCTGGCCACCAGAGTAGCTAAGGTTGTGTACGTGGCTAATACCGGTCTTGGTAACCTGATCAATCCAATCAGTATCAGCACCGTAGTCATTAGCAGAGCGGATATCTGCACCGGTTGGCAGGTCTCCCTGGTCAGGGAATACTTGGCGGCGGCGATCAGCGGCACGGGCAATTGTAGAAAGGTAGTCTTCACGGCCAGCGACTTCAGGAGCACGGTCAACGTTCTCAGCAGACACGTAACCACGGTAGGCAAATTGGCCTTTACCGTCACGGCCACGCTTGGTCGTAACAATGATTACACCAGCAGAAGCCTGAATACCATAGATGGCAGCGGCAGATCCGTCCTTAAGAACGTTGATCGACTCGATGTCCGCAGGGTCTACCGTATTGAGGTTGGCACCTACAACACCGTCAATGATGGTAAGGGGGCTGGAGTTAGCACCGAAAGAAGAAAGACCACGCAGACGGATGGTAGAACCACCGTTTACGTTGCCACCAACTTTAGAAATGGTAAGACCGGCAACTTTACCCTGAATGAGCTGAGTGGGGTCGGTGATATCACCAGCCTGGAAATCTTCAGCGTCAATGGTCGTTACGGCGGAGGTTACCTGTTTCTGGGTAACGGTACCGTAACCAACAACGACAACTTCCTCCAGCAACTCACCAGCACCAAGCTGGACATTGATGACGGACTGGCCGGCAACCGGCACGGTCTGGGTTGAATACCCAGTGTAGGAAATGGTCAGCGATTCAGCATCAGCTGGAACGCTAAGAGAATAGTTACCGTCAAAATCGGTAACCGTACCGGTTGAAGTTCCCGTAATGAGAATACTTGCACCGATAAGTGGGTCGCCATTTTCCGCGTCTGTAATCACACCTGTCACCGTTGTTTGTGCCGCAAGGGCACCGGTAACAAATACGAGCATAAGGAAAAGGCAACCACGAATGATATGGTTGGAAAGAAGCTTCATACTACTACTTATAAATTGAAAAAATATGGATGTATGCGAACGCAGGAAAGGCCGCTCATAGAGGCGGCCGCCCGCGGAAATGCCGAGGGGGGAAGAAATATATGCAGTCTGAGCCATCGCGCCCTTGGCTGATGGAAGTGAAATTTGCATGATCGTTACTACTTCTTCGAGTATACTAAGACTAAAAGCTTTGTTAAAAAGTCCGGTTTTACCGGAAGCGAGGCCGTTATAAGCACCTTTCAGCACATGAAAAACCAACGCTTTAGAATGCAAAAGTGTGCAATCGATGGCTTAGAACCAAAAAACAGAGCAAAAATATGCTATGATTCATCTTCAGTGACTCCAAATCGACACTTCTTCTTTAACATTGTTCTAACGCTTAGGTTTAGTAAACGCTGCTCGCGTTTTTGTATTTATATTGCCGTCGTGCAGCTAAAGTCACTAAAAAACAACACGCTTACAGCGCTTTTTCGAAAGATATCCGCCTCGGTGATTATCATCATCCTATTGGTAAGCGTTAACACAGATATTTTGGCCCAGCGACTAGACCTTAAAGTCCTCGGCAAGTATAAACGTATTGAGCTACCCTTCAACATCGAGAATGATTTCATGGTCATAAATATCTTGCTGGACAACGTCATCCCAGTACGATTCATAATTGACACCGGGGCTGAAAATACCGTTCTGCTCGAGAAGACCATGTCTGATATGCTTAAAGTCGACTATCGACGAACCTTTGAGGTCCGCGGGGCAGACGTCAATAATACAATGACGGCTCACCTGGCGACGGGTATCGACCTGCGCATCGCCGACCGGCTTTTGGCCCGCAACCGCTCTATGCTCGTACTTGAAGAGAATTATTTTGACTTTGAGCGCTTAACCGGCACCAGTGTTCAGGGCATTCTGGGCGCTGACTTCCTTATGCGTTTCACGGTGGAGTTTAATTTCCGTAAGAAACTAATGATTCTCCACGAGCCCAATGATTGGGAGCCAACAAATAAGCACGTAGAACTGCCTGCGGAATTTATCAGGAACCGGGCCTATCTGAGTATTCCGCTTAGTGTAACTGGAAGCAAAACAACCAACCGACGGTTGCTTCTAGACTCTGGTGCAGGCCTAACCTTACTAATGCACACTTTCGGCGACAGTACTGACATAGATCTTCCTCAGCAAACTGTTCCTACTTATATCGCCAACGGCTTAGGTGGCAACCTGGAAGGCAGTGTTGGCCGTGCGCGGGAGGTCGTTTTGGGTGGTAAGCGACTTGAGAATGTTGTAACCTACTTTCAGCCCATCGATACAGTTGGCCTTAAGTTCCTAAACAACCGTAAGGGGATCATTGGCAATCGGCTACTACGACGTTTCAATGTTGTCATTAATTACACCTTGGATCAGGTGTGGTTTCGGCCCGAGGGCTCCCGTTGGAAAAATAAGTTTCAGTTCGACCGATCTGGAATGACCGTTCTTGCAGGCGGAACAAATTTGCGGACCTATACGGTCGCCAGCATTGTACCCGGAAGCCCCGCAGATCTTGCCGGCCTGCAAGTCAAAGACAAAATTGTCGCCGTTAATGGTAAATCAGTCGGTTTCATGACTCTTAGCGGTATTATCCGGAAGCTCGTGGGTAAAAAAGGCAAAAAAATAAAGATCCGGTATTCCCGGGATGGAGATTACAAAGTAGTCGTCTTCAAGTTACGAGACCTCATATAGCACATGCCTAAATCTTAGCAAATGATTAGGGCGCGGGCGCAGGTGCAATGTGAGAAGTATGCGCATTGCTCTGGGGCCTGAGCAGCCAGCTCTTCCGTTGAAATGGTGGTACACTTTTCAGTCATAATCTATTTTAGGCCGCGCTCAATCTTTTCAAAAAAATGGGGTTGCAGCTTAAAATTCGGATGCCAAGAGATTTGTAATAGATGTGTGGGTAGCCACGAAGAACCAAGAGTCATCCTTTGGGAAAACTCGACCTGGAAGGTCTAGACCGGAGTAAAGGCATTACCATCAGCCCCAACACAGCACCTGCGTGCGCGCCAACTAGAATGTCACTTTTCGACTCCTTCAAGAAACGGAACGAACTGGCACTCACCAAGCGCTTCTTCCGTCCACTTTGTTTCGCTCACGCGGCGGACTTTGAGCATCGTCTGTTTCTTGTCTTCCGGGCCAACGGGGATAACCATGATACCGCCCACCTTCAGTTGCTCACGCAGTTGAGGAGGTACAGCAACTGCTCCAGCAGTAGCCAAAATACGATCATAGGGAGCCATTTCAGGTAACCCTTTAGAGCCATCACGGAGGTAACAGCGGATGCGGTCCAAGCGGAGTTTTTTCAGGCTAAGCTTTGCTTTCTGGTACAACGGCTTGTGCCGTTCAACGGTAAAGACCCGACCTCCCAGCAAAGACAGCACCGCCGCCTGGTAGCCGGATCCCGTGCCAATCTCCAGTACGTGTTGACGGGGTAATAATTCCAGCTCCGTCGTCTGCCAAGCAACGGTACTTGGCTGGCTGATGGTCTGTTCACACCCAATCCTGAAAGCTTCATCCTGATAAGCAAAAGCGTGGAACGAGCTTTCTAGAAAAGCATGCCGGGGGATATTGGCCATCACATCCAGCACTTTGGCGTCGTACTTATTCTCTGCCCGAAGCCGATCAATCAACTTTTTTCTTTGCCCACGATGGAGGTAGCTATCCATTTCGGTTGTCGGTTGTCGGTTGTCGGTTGTCGGTTGTCGGTCAGTATAGTAACGTAAAACTGACAACCGACAACTGACAACCGATTAACGGATAAGGTTAAATTGCCCTTCTTCGCTAACTTCGGCTCCGTTAATACGGAACTTGGTGACGTAGAGGTAAATATCAGTGTTCTGCGGCGTTCCATCTTTGGTTCCGTCCCAGGCTTCGTCCACATCAGTTGAAGAGAAGATCTGTTGGCCCCAGCGGTTGAAGACAATCATGGTGTAATCTGTGATCTCTCCTCCGTAGTAGACACGGAACTCATCGTTCACATCATCTCCATTCGGGGTTACCAATTCAGGTATTTCGTACTTCGACTCTTCAATAGCTATGATAATTCCGTCAGGAAATTCACAGGCACCTTCAGCAGTAGTTACTATTACATTGTAGCGCAGGAAGTCTGGAGCATTTTGCCCCGGAGGAGGTACCGTTACGGTCAGCGTAGGGCCAGCTCCCATGGGTGGTTCTAAGTTGCCCGTCCAATCGTAGCTTACGTTCAGCTCATCCGGTACATTCATTACCGTTAGGGTGATTTCATTACCGCTAAACACGGCTCCCATTGCGGGGTCTATTATGGTGCCATTCGCCAGCGTAGCAACAATTAGGGGCTCAAAGTCATCAGCTACAACATTAACAGTAGTTTCAGCAGTAGCCGTTGTACCACAAGCATCTCCCGTAAAGGTCACCATGTAGGTTGTCGCTTCGTCGGGTGAAACACTGAGCTGAATGCCGGTTCCAACTTCAACCCCGTTAGAGGTCCACACAAAAGTCCCCTGGGTATCATCACTCAATTGTGCCGTCAGGGTTACTCGGTCACCGGCACATATACTGCCAGGAGACGATGTAGTGAGCGTAAACTGGTCCCGTAAGCGGAAGGTAACTTCAGCCGTGTAAGTGTCACATTCGCCGATGGTTGTGACCACATAAGTCGTGTTATCCATTGGAGGCGTAACCTCTTCGTTAGGATTAGAAGAATCGATTCCTCCTCCAACAATACGATAGGTGTAGGCAGGGTTGATGCCATCGACAATAACCCGACGGGAATCACCGGTACAAAGCGTGGTTTCACTGGTCAGTACTGGTTGTAGATCAACAATAGTACTGATGGAGTACATAGATGGCTCGGTACAATCAGAGCCTTCAGCGGTTACCTCAATAGTGTAGGTTGTAGACTGGTCTACGATGGCGATAGGGTCAAGACAGTCGTCGCAACTCAAGGTATTGGTAGGGTCTTCCCACTCCAGCGTACCATTCGGCCCGGAAGGATCGAAACTAACGTTGATCTGTACGGGATCACCGGGGCAGACTAAAGGCTCTGCAGGATCAAAGATCAGGATAGGAGGCTTAATCACATTCACCTGAATAGTGTCAATTCGGCCACAAGCACCGTTCTCGGTGATTCGGGTAAACAGTGCAGAATCCTGGGCAAAAACAACGGCGTTGTAGAGTTCCTGCGGGCTGGCAATACCGGGAGCGACAGTCCATTCATGAGTTATTAATGGGAAGTCACCAACATCATAGATCGGAGACTGGATGAAGAAAGTATCCCCCTGACAGTAAGGATCCTTTTCGGGGTCCAGGGTAAGGCCGGTATTTACCGGCAGTGAATCCGTACGGACTACTACTGAGTCAATCTGGTAACAGCCATTCACAATTGCTTCAACGTAATACTTCACCTCTGTATCAGGTGCTACGCGGAGGGTTGACATATTCGTAGGTCCAACTACTCCTGTGCTCGGGAACCAGCGTACCTCCAAACCGGCGAAGGGATCAGCACCCACTTCAATGACCGTTACAGGATCACCTACACATCGGAAAATGGTGTCTTCTCCAAATATTTCCAGGTTACTACGGATAAGATCTATCCGAACCGACTGTGTATCCGAACAAGCTCCATTCTCGGCGCTAGAAATCAGGGTAAAGGTAGTATCGATGAATACCGCGGGATCATAAACGGAATTCACATCTGTAGAATCGGTAAGGAAATCTCCAGGGCTGAAGTCATACACCGTATTACCGGTTACGGGTAGGCTATCTTCGGCCAGCATGATAGGGTAACCCTGGCAAAGCAGTGTATCGCCAATCAGTTCGGGCACGAGGAAAACGTCAACATCAATGTAAATAGAATCTCGGGCGCTACATCCGCCTGCGGGGCCTACCTCAACTGTATAGAAACGTGAGAAAGGTGGTATAACCCGTGGGTTGGGTGTATCGGGACTGTCGAGGAAGCCAGAAGTAGTGAGCCAATTTACATCCTGGTCTTGAACGTTATTGAGCTGCATCAGCTGTACGGTATCTCCCCGGCAAATATTGAGCGTGTCGGGGTTCGTGATTTCAACTTCAGATTGAATAGAAATCAAGTCAAAGACCAGCGTGTCCATACAACTGCCAACAGTACCAATAAGGGTAACCTGCCCATCGCCATCTGGTGTAACAGAAGTAACGTTTCCGGTAGCAATGATGAATCCAGTGTTCGTCGACCAGGTATAGGAAGTTGCGCCGGTTGCTGACAAGTCAAAAGTGGAGCCCGGGCAGAAAAAAATTGGCCCAGCACTATTTTCTGCCACCAGATCAACCTGAATATTATCGCGCAACGGAATGGTTACGGCGCTGATATCCACATCCGTATTACAGCCAAAATCGGCAACAAAAGTAAAGGTGATTTCTTCCTCTCCTTCTTCAATACCATCTCCAATGATGACAATCGGAAAGGTAAAGACGCTGCGGCCGGGAGGGAAAACGATGTTAGTCGGTAAGCCCGGAAGAATGTAATCCTGGTTTCTGATAGCGGAGCCTCCAGTCTGAAGTTCATATACCTGGGGGATATCCTTTACGTTGTTAAAGGTGATTTGAATCGAATCTTCTACGTTAAGGCAGTCCTCTACGAGGTAATCAATACCAGCGGTCATGGTGATGTCGACATCAGGAAGTCCTCCACAAAGGCCGGCAATAAATACGCCGGAATCAAAGAGTCGGTCTCCACGATCTGCGATGGCCAGCTTGAGGTGATAGCTTTCACAGGGGATCACATCTGCACGGGCGCGCAAAGTTTTGGGGTCACCCCGGAAGCCGCTGGTTAGGCCATCGTACTCCACACTTTGGCCAAGGCTATTATTACGGTAAAACTGGTTGTTTGAGTTATCGTTGATACTATCAATCTGAACGGTAGTACTTTGGAGGTTGTCCAGCACGGCAATATTTTCCTGTCCTCCAAGTTCAACTTGTCCGGTGATGCCCGGCCCGCTGATAAAGAAGGCGAATATGTCGTTCACTTGGTTATCGACAAATTCAGGATACTCATCCGACCCGAAGCTGTAATCAAAGACAAGTTCATCCGTATCAACAATTACGTCAAGCTCAAGCACACAGGCATCAAAAGATTCTGTTTCATCTCCTAGCAATGCGCCAAGGGCCTCCAGGTCCAGATCTCCCGGGCCTTGTTGTAATAACTGATCTCCACCAAGGTCGGGGCCATCGTTAGGGCCAACGGCACCACGGGCGGAGCCCGTAGTCAGTAATACTCCGGTTGGTAGGCCAAGGTCAGACCCATCGCCCAGGAAGACACCATACTGGCCATCGGGGCAAGTAAGTGTAACGTTAGAGATTACGGTACCAGGCCCACGAATCGCTTCTCCAAGTTGAGCTGCCGTAACGGCGGTATCAACCTGAATGGGGAGCGCCATATCACATTCTGCGGGCGCACAATTCCAGCTAGCAGAGAACCCCTCAAGCTGGGCGTCGTCGTCAGACAAAAACAGAACAGATAAACAACCACTGGTTGCAAAAGTGCGGAAACAAACCCCACCTTCAGTAGCTCCCGCTCCGCCCGCAGCACCACCGAGCGTGGTGATTTCCCGAGCGATCTCATTGTTAAAATCACCGTCAAAGATGGTCAGACCATCACCTCCGGTAGTATTATCGAAGTTGTAGTATTCCAGCGTAAATTCGATGCAATCGCTACCTCCCGCAGGACAGATAACGAAAGCATTATTCTCGTCTGCGCTATAATCGCCATCGGGGCCTCCGGTATCGTACAGGATGCCGGTGCAATCGGTGGATCCACCTTCATTAATGAGGAAGGTGGATTGGGCAAACAGGTTTGCAAGGCCGGTCAGGGCACAAATTAGGAGTAGAAGTAAACGGTTCTTCATAGGTAAGCCGCCGCTGGTTTAGGTTGTAGCACGGGGTTAGCCCGGCCTTTGTAAGGGCCAAAGTACGAATTTTACCCGCTCTCGGTACAATCCAGGCCTACGTAATGCCGACAAGTCGTACAGCCGCTATTCTTCCAGCCACCTACGCGAATCTTCTACGGTGATACTTCCATAGTCGTTCCCCCAGGCTTGATTGATGTAGTTAACGATGTTAACGATCTGGAACTCAGAGAGCTCCTTATTGCCTGGCATTTCATGATTGTAGGTCTTTCCGTTAACCATCATTTCTCCTGACATTCCTCTACGGATTCCTCGCACTACTTCTGCTGGATAGTTTTTTAGATAATCCGATCCCGCCAACGGGGGCATCAATTGCCGCAAGCCTTTTCCTGAATCAAAATGGCAATTTGAACAGTGCTGAAGGTATAAGTTCCGTCCCTGCAAATGCTCAGTTTTACCGCAAGCTTGTGGCAGAGCGATCAATGTAATAAGTAGGGACAAATAGACAATTGAACGCATAAGGCTGGGGGGCTTTGGCCATAGTAACGAACAACAAGAGCTTGGGTTCAGCTTTCCCCCAGTTAGTACTACGATGCCTTTGCACAGGTGTATTGAAAGTTCTTTAGCCGGTGTTGGCCAAAAGGCAGATTTGAAAGCCTTAACTGAAAAGCGAAGATTTCTTCCATAAAGACCTCCGGATAGCAACCACAAATTTAAGCCTGATGAACATCAGATCAGTCATGTCGATTCCGCCGTGATTGAATTGAGTTGAAACCACCACCCTCTCTGCTTCCAGAGAAACCAACCCGAACCTAAAAACCATAAGCTAATCAACACTTCAACCACCGAAAACTGCGCCCTGATGTGCGCTTCCGTTACACCAGGCGCCACCTCCATTAGTATGGGTATGGCTAGGCGC
>CAYPIM010000098.1:0-20758 GCA_964410795.1 uncultured Lewinella sp.
AGCTAATTTTGGCCCGCTTCGAGCGTTCGGATCGACTACGCTAAAAGTTGAGGTTAGAGCGAAGGAGGTCGGAACGATAAAAATAGCCCTAACTCGCTGAAAGCGAAGCTAGGGCTATTGTTTCGGTCCGAATTCTCGTAGCGTGAAGTTCGGGACGACTCATGTTTTAATCCTTGAAGAGAAATAATTACTCTGGCATTTTGCAGGCCTTGGTCTTATCTACACAACAAGATGTAGCCTTCTTAGGCTTACAGCAAGCAGCCAATGCTTCCTGGGCTTTGGGGCGAGCGGGTACATCGTCGGCGTTATAGCCAGTATTTGCAATGGCTTGGCGGAGCGTAGCTACGTCCAGCACCTTATCGTCGTACTTGATTTTAACCTTCTTGGTTACCATGTCAAGTTCAACCTTCTTCACGCCTTCAAGCGCGCCCAGGCTTTCTTCGATATTGGTCTTGCACATGCCACAGATGGCATTCGTCTGGATAACAATTTTCTTGGGAGGAGCCGCCATAGCGATTAAGCCGAACAGGGCGACGAATAAGAAGAGATTACGCATAAAATATTATTTATTGGTAAAGATAAGAATTTGTCGTTGTAGCTGAGTGTTAGCTACTTAGTTTAGTATTGTGTTAACTGAGTTGGTGAGTCATTGAGTTAGCGAGTTGCTGAGTTGCTACCGCCGCTGCTATTCACGGCGCTACGCTTGTTCGCCTTAGGTGAGCAAGCGTAGCGCCACGAATGGTACTTGCGGTAGCGACTCCCGACTCAAATACTCCCAACTCACTCCAGCGTCCAGCGGACGCCAACGTAAGCCCGCCGCTGAAACAGCGGCTGGTATACCTGACTTGCGTCGAAGTAGCCATCGAAAGGAGACCAAGCACCGATGATCGCATCGCGCTGCGTCCGGTTGGTTAGGTTTTCCCCACCGGCATAGAACTCCGTTTTAGCGTTCGCGACGTAGGTAACGTTTACGCTTAAAATTCCGAAAGCTGGCGAGCGCTGGGGGTGCGGCAGGAAAATTTCTTCGGGGATCTCGTCGAAGTCGATGAGCCGTTGCTCTCCCGTCCAGTGGTAGTTGAGGTGTACTTTAATGCGCCGCCCGTCATAGCCAAGTGTTGCCAGGGCGCGGTGCCTGGGGGTTAGGGGCACCTCACGCAGGCCATTGTTGTCATAAGTCTGGCGAACATCGTTGTATTTATAGGCCAGCTTTACGTCCACCAGCGGCAGAATTTCGTAGTTCCCACTTACCATAAAGCTGTTGGCGAAGCTCTTTCCGTCGAGTTGGTAGATGCGCAAGGTTTCAATATCCTGCTCTGCGTCTACCACCAGCTGGTGCTGAAAATCGGTACGGAAAAGGTCGAATATGATTTGCCCATCACGGCCGCCTATCTGAAAATCCTGGGTAAAATTCACCCCGTAATTCCAGGCAGACTCCAGACCGCGAAAGCCCGGATTTTCACCGCCCATATCTTCATCCGAACCTCTTCGGTCAGTTACGGTCCGGCTACTGGGCAGCCAGTTCAGGTTATCCACAAGCAGGTTGGGCGAACGCCAACCACGGCCTACGCTGAGGCGGAGAGCCGATCGCTCGTTCGGATTATACTTTACGTTCAAGCGCGGGCTAAGCTGAGTACCGCCGAGGTTATGACGATCCATCCGCAGGCCAAGGATGGCCGTCAGCGCGCGAAAACTTCGCCCCTCGCGGCTTTCCTCCCAACTAAAGGTGTACTCGCCATAAGCACCGATTGTATTTTCCGAACGACTATAGTCCGTTTCATCAAACACCTCGGTGAAGTCGTCCATCCGTGCCGTACCGCCAAGGCTAACCTGGTGGTTATCGTTTCCAATGCGGGTATGGTAGAGCGCATTGAGGTACCCCGACTTTTGTTCACCCTGGTGTAGTTTCATCCCGTAACGATTGTTCAACTCGTGGTAGCTACCGCTGTAAATGAATCCGATGCTTTGCCAGGGCTTACTAAAACCGAAGTAGCCCGTTTTGCCCCAGGCTTCAATGCGTCGGTTATCCTGATCAATCAGGTAAGGTTCGAGCACGGCCTGTCCGTGGTCGTGTACGTCTTGCTGCCCGCCGGTTCGCCGGTCCCGAGCGCCAAGAATATTCCACTGTCCTTCCCAGTTATCTTCTCCTTTTCGGAAAAGACGAATCAAGCCAACGGCCGTTCGGCGGTCGGGCATATCCTTGAAGCGGTCAAAGTCGTGGTCGTGCTTATTTTCGGTAAAGCTTCCGTGAGCGGCACCGCCGAGCCAAAGTGTTTTACTGATCTGGGTATTGCCCATCAGGTTTACCTCTCCCCTCCCCTGGGTATTACCAAAGAGGTTGACGTAGGCTTTGGGGCCATTGATCGGCTTAATCAGCTCCGTATTGATCTCCCCGGTAAGGCCAGCGGCGCCCGATTCAAGTGAGCCGCTGCCTTTACCAATCTGGATTCCGCTGACCCAGGGGCCGGGAATCAGATCGAGGGCGAAAGGGCTGGCCAGGCCATCGAGCATCGGCCGCTTTTCGAGGGTAAGCTGGGTATAGTTACCACGTAAGCCGAGCATCTGGATTTCCCGCCGGCCGGTCAATGGGTCGCCGTAAGTGAGGTCCACCACGGGGCTATTTTCAAAACTTTCCGCGAGGCTACAGCAAGGCGCTTTGCGAAGTTCCTTGCTAGAGATGGATTCGATGTTCCGGGAGTTGAGTAGGCTGGCGGCGCGGCCGCCATCGCGGGCCGTCACTTCAACCTGTCCGAGGGCAGTGCCCTCTTCGACCATCACAACCTTCAGCGGAAAACTCAGCGTATCGGTCATGAAGTCACGGGTCGCGAAACCAAGGTAGCTGATCCGAAATTGGCGCTGTCCTGGATTTTCCGGCAGTAAGAAATGGCCATCGGCATCAACGGTGGTTCCGGTCCCATCGGCCCAGGTAACGGTTGCGCCCACCAGTGGATAATCATCAGTGTCAAAGACCTCGCCGCGAGTTTGAGCGAAAAGGTCGGCGGGGAGAAGAAAGTAATTAGTTAGTAGTGCAACCGCTAGCAGCAGGCGTAAAGCATGCGCGTTTTTCGGGCGCGGACGCGGGTGCAGAGTATGTTTTAAGAACATTGGTTTTCATAATTTAGCATCGTTGAGAAACAAAGGTTTCTACTCAACCTAAAGGCTGAGTAACATGACGGCCTAAAGGCCGGGCAACGAGGTCGCTAAATCAAGAAAGTTTGGTGGGCCACTAGTAAATCACGGCCCGCCGGTTTATCGGGCGGGTCCGGACCACGGATCGGGCAGGTTTTAACAAGGACTTTTGCTGCCGGGGGCAAATGATCTAGCCATACAGGGGTTAGGCCGGAAGCAGCAACAGCAGCATAATCGGTAACCGTCCCCAATAGAAAGTCCGCATCTAGCGCGGCAACGATTACTTCACTGGAGCTACAATCATGATCTATTACTTCGGGCTGCTGACAGTCTTGGGACATCATACAGCAAGACGTCCGATGGTGGTCGTGCTCACTTGTTTGCGAAGCATGGGCCTCACAATTGTGCGCGCTGCCGGGCAGCGTCAGGGCCGCTTCGCCAACGCAAGCACAGTAAACACGCTGCAAGGGCAGACCAATGCTCACTACCAGTAGGTAAAGCGTTAGCCAGGGGGTAAACCGTCTTGTGAATTTACGAATACGCACGGTGCAAAATTACGGGCTTGTGGTTTAGTTTACAAGCACTTGAAAATAAACGCGGTGCTGATGGGATAGTTGAATGCTATTTATGCTCGTACAGCGTGGGGGGCTACCGGAAACGTGGGGTTAACGGGAAACGTAGGGTTAACGGAAACGTGGGGTTACGGAACCGCTTCGCGGTGTCCTGCACCCCACGCTAAGCTAAGCGTCCCTCCGGGACTTGTCCGTCGGCTTAAACTGTAGCGACCCATTGTTTAACTCACTTTGCACCTGCGTTCGCGCCACCTACTCCATTTCTGCCAGTTCCTTTCGCATTTTGGCTACCCGTTCTGAAATACTCGTGATCGTTTCGGTCTGGCCGGAAAACTCGCGCGGGAGAATTTCTTCAACCTTGTCCAGTTCGGCTAAAGACTCCTTTTTCTTACCCAGATAGAGGTAAGCGTTGGCCAGAATTTCGTGGGTATAGTACCGGTTTTCATCTTCCAGGGTAACCAGGTGGTTGGCAAAATAGACTACTCTTTCCATCTGCAACTTATTAAAATTCAGGTAGCTGATCGCACGGTAATATTCTTCCCGATTAGAAGATAAAGGAGCAGACGCAAGGCTATCAATAAACGAATTATTATCCTTTAACATCGAAGTTTCGATCGGGACAACGATCTGTACGTCCGTCCAGGACAAGTACATATTAGCCCCGCCGTGAAAAAGGTCAAATTCAATGGTCCAGGATTCATAGAAATGGCTGGGCTTAGTGATAGGAATACACACCCGCACTTCTTTTTCCGGGTTGTAGTCGGGTGAATTAGGCATTACGGAGTTGCGACTAAAGATGACCGTCCATTCCTTTTTGGTTGGGATGACGTAGAGTCCGTACCGGCTGGCCGGCGCAAATTGCCCCGCAATGGTAACATCTCGATCAATTGTTATGAACGTCCCTCCAGCGCCAGTAAACCACAACTCTTCGTATGGAACCAGGCCACCAAAGATCACCCGGCCACGCGCAATTGGCCGTGTCGTTTCTACGGTGAGGTATGCGTTCCCAACCTCTTGGCGAAGGTTAAATTTCGGGCTATAAGCCCCGTAGGAATGTTGGGCCGTTAGCCCCGTGCTGACAATAACAAGCAGGATGAGGGTATTAAATATTGTTTTCATGTTCTTTCAATTTAAGGGATCAATTAATTTATTTTTCTAGCTTTCTTAAGAGTTTTGCCAAACTACTGGACATTTTTGGTTCCCTCTCCGTTGAGCCTTAGGCGAAACGTGGTGGAGAGGGCGGAGGGTGAGGTGGAAAATCAAAAATGCCCAGTAGTGTGGAGTTTTGCTCTCTTTTCTGTCCAATATTTAAGCGTAGGCTTAAGTTGTTGAGCATCCCCGGCATATTTTCTTTTCACCAGTGCGATGGTTGAATTCAGTTCCGTCAGCGCGCGCTCGTGGTAGCCAAGATAGGTGTAAGCCTCTATCTTCAGCCTCAGGGCATACTCACTGTCCGGTTCGAAGGTTAGTTGACGGTCCGCCAGAGCAATCACCGTGTTTAAGTCTCTACGTTTCAACAAAAGGTATTCCGCAGGCCAGGCATAGTCGACTTCTTTATTCAACGGGGCATTCATAAGACTGTCAACGTAAGCGAATGCTTCTGCCTCAGTACTCGTCTCGATGGGAAAGCTGACCTGCGTATTGGCCCACGAAATATACATCCGGGCATTATCGGGCGTTACGTCGAGGTCTAAAGATAACGCCTCAAAGAATCGGCCAGATTTACCCGTCGGTACCCGGAAACGAATAATGTCCTTCTCTTTTTCATAGTCACGAGCTCCGTAAAGGGTGGTGTCTTTATTCAGGATAATCACCCATTCCTGCTGGCCGGGGATCGTCAGAATGGCATACTTGCCCGCTGGTACCGGCTGTCCGCCTACTACCACTTCCCGGCTAAAACCGATTTTGCTACAATAACCGGCACCGGTTCTCCAAACCTTATTCCAGGGTACCAGGTCACCAAAAATCTTTCGTCCCCTGGCTGCCGGGCGCTCAAAGTTGATGGTAATCGTAGTGTTACCTACCGCCTGTTTCAGGGAAGTTAAGGGGCTTAAGGATTCGAACTGGGCGTTGAGGGCAGTGCATAATAAAGCTAGCAGGAGGGTGATAGAAAATTTAGGACGCATACATTCTTGTTTAGTTAGTTCCAAGGGCCATCATAGGTAACGTTTACAACCTCCTCCCCTTCCAGCCGGAATAAGCCGCCGGAGCACCCAACCCAGAAGTTCCCCTTGCTATCTTCCAGAAAGCTCTGGATGCCTTTGAACGGGATTGGACTTGCCCCCTGTTCCGGTTTGAGGTTGATGAATTGCTTGCCGTCATATTTGTAAAGGCCATCCGCTAGCGTGCTGATCCACACGTTTCCGGACTTATCGGCGTAGGTGCTGTAGACATCGTTTTCGCTGAGGCCAGGAAATTCCGGGAAGTGAGTAAAGTCTTTACCGTCGTAGCGGCTCAGCCCTCCGGCACCGAACCTTTTCTCCGGCTCTGGGTGGTCTTTTTCGGAGACGCGGGTACCGAACCAGAGGTTGCCCGCTTCGTCTTCCGTTACCGTCTGGACACTATTGGAGGGCAGGCCGTCTTTTTTATTGTAATGCGTGAAGGTCTCTCCGTCCCATTTCGTCGCACCGTAAGCATCCACGGTGAACCAAATACTCCCCTGGCTATCGATCATACTGATGGAAGTCCAGCCCTCCGTATCTTGATTCCAGATCGTATCTACCTCGGGCTTGGGCAATTCAAACCTTGTAAAGTCTTTCCCATCATAGCGATAGATACCGGCCCAGGTTCCAATCCAAAACTCTCCGTCATCATCAATTAGCACGTTGCTTACCCGATTGTGGTCGGCGGAGGTATTGCCCATGAAGTTATTGAAGACCTCAAAGGTCTTCCCGTCATACTTCACCAGACCACCTCCCGTGCCAAACCAATAATTTCCGGCTTTGTCTTCATTGATGCTCGTAACCCGGTTGCCCGGCAGGCCGTCCGCTTCGGTCAGGTAGGTAAGTTGTTCACCGTCGTAGCGAGCAACGCCCCTACTAATGGAACCGAACCAAAGATGGCCTTTACTGTCCTCAAAAATATCGACTACATAGTCCGAGATTTGAACGGGCCGATTTTCCTTTTGGCTACTTACTTCAGTCTTGGCGGATAGCTCTGCAGTCGTGCTTTGGCTGTTGCAGGAAATCAACAGGCCCAGGCAGAGGAATGATAGGGCAAGTAGTGTTGTTCTTGCGGTCATTTTATAATTATTAAGAAAGCCCTGGCCGATGCTGCCTCCGGCAGCGAATGGTCGGCGTGCTCTCCGAGCACGGGCGCATTAGATAAATTTTGACACACAGTTATCTCTCAAACTAAGAGGGATAAGACAGTGGTGGTCTAAGGTTCTGTATCGGTTGTCAGTTGTCAGTTGTCGGTTGTCAATTATGCCTTCTTGAACTCAGAGAGTACTTCAACCGGGTTATCATCGATTGGGGAGAGAGCCTAACACCCCGAGGCGACTCCCATAATCCAACCAACCGAAGTCTCCGTTATTGAGCGCATTGGCATATCTACCGGGCTTTGTGGTTTAAAGCCTCCCCATAAAGCAGCGGGCAGGTTCTTGTGCATCGCTCCGGGGATCGCCATAATTGGCCGCTCCCAGAACTTACCGTCTTTGGTACGTAAAACCTTACCTCCCATTTCAAAACCATAGAGTTTGCCTCCTGCGGCAAGCAGGCGCGTAACCGTCTGTTCGGGATAAACGATGTTCCAGGAAGCACCGTTATCGCTGCTGGCTACAATCCCATCCCGCCGAGCAGCATAGAGTTGACCGGCAAACGGAACGATACTGTTTACTTGTATTAAATCTCCTTCATGTTTCCAAGTGGTTCCGTAATCAAAGGAGCGATAGATACCATTGTCTGTTCCAGCGATAAGGATATCTCCGTGGAAGTAAAGATCCCGAACGGACCCTCCCATAAAGTTGAATACAAAACTTTGCCAGTGTAGCCCTGCATCCCGAGAAGTAAACACCCGGCCATGGTAAGTACCGATGACAATCAAATTTCCTTTGGCAGCTACAGAATTGATGTCAATCCTCTTCGGTAAACCCTGGTTCCGAGCCTCCCATTTGTGGCTTCCAGCGGGGAGAACGTAAAAGCCATCAATGTCAGTTCCCAGCAGCAAGCGGCCTTCGTGTTCTATCAATGCACCTGCGCTCGCGCCTTCAGGAAGCCCTTCCGCAAATGGTATCCAGTTTTCGCCCTGGTCTGTACTCCGGAATATATTAGGTGGGTCCACAACAACCGTTGGTTCTGTAGTTCCTCCAAAGGTCATTAAGTAAAACAAGAAAGTGAACAAATACATGGTAGCTATTTTTGATGACCGCAAGGTATGGGCACTCCTGGCCCAAGGCTAAAAATAATTGTAAAAGGATGTAAAGGGCTGGTAAAAGTGAAGTTACGGCGTTTTTCGCGCCGTACTTTTGCAAGTATGAATAAGTGGTTACTTCGGCTGACTCAAGCAACCGGTTTACTGTTGCTCCTCCTAACGCTGACGAGTGCGTTGTGGCCAAGCCCAGAAACGGGTACGGAGAAGACCTCCCTGGCCCTCCGGCAGATTGGGCATAATTACCTCACCCTAATCTGTGACTCCTCCTCCCGGATTCCCGCCGTAGAACAACGGGAAGACGGCAGCCTCCTGCTACGCCTGGAGCAGTACGTCGCCTACGACACGCTGAATCAAATTGCCCGTGACGTCCTTAATGAGTACGGCATCCGCTCTGATTATACTTTGAGTCTCGAAGACTGTAAATCCGGGGAGACCTTTCTGGGCAGCCTATGGCCTGGTGTTGTACAGGGAGAGAACCGTTTACTAAACGATCAGGCCTGCATGGGAAGAGATCAAGTAACCCGCTGCGCGAATATCACCTTTGCGGTTTCCAAAAGCCAGGAGGCAGGGCCTTCAGCCCTGACCTGGTGCTTGGGAGGCCTCGGGATTCTCTTATTTTTTGCGGGGCGTTTCACACCAACACCGGTGGCCGCGCCTCAACAAGAAGTTGCGGAAACGCCTGCTTCATCGACCACCCTCAGGCTTGGGCCAGACTGCACTTTTGATGAATCCAGTCACTTGCTTACCGTAGGAGCTAATGCGTACGAACTTACCTATCGCGAAGCAAAGCTATTTGGCTTCTTTGCTCACCGGCCCAACGAAATTCTCGCCCGGGCCGATATTAACGACGCTGTATGGGGCGAAGAAGGAATCATTACCGGACGCAGTCTCGATGTATTCGTTTCTCGTTTGCGGAAGAAACTGGTGGAAACCAAAGACTTGGAAATCAAGACGGTGCACGGCGTTGGGTACCGGCTTATGGTCGCATAAGTAGTTTCCCAGACGCGGTCTTGGGCAGAGCATACGGGCGCTAGCGCGCAGGTACAAGGAAGGTTGAGAAGTTGAACTTAAACAAGAGTCCGCTTCAACTCTTTGACAAGATCATCCACTATCTGCGTACAAAAATTCAAACCTATCAACTTGTTTATCTTTTTTGCGTATTTATTTTGGAGTTGTCATTAATCCGCGCTTACATTTGTATTCCAACAACTCACACTAATCACACTCCCTGTAACAATGACCTACCAAGAAAAAGTAAGTTTAATTGAAGAAGGTCGTCAAAGCCTTGAAGCGGGAACGTCCTGGAACGAATTTCAAGCCAAGCTCGTCTCCCTCCCCGATTTCTACCAAAAAGACATCGATGCTACCGGAAATAAAGTTGTCGCTGCCCTTGAAGCCGTATACGGCGACCAAATTGACGAGCAGCTAGCACAAGACGGCACCTTTCCCCAGATCGAGAACCTAGACCAAACCGTGATTGATAAGCTCGGCGTACGCCGTAAGAAAAACATTGAAAATCGTCTCAAGAATAAGATTACCAATGGCATCCTGCGTGGTGAAAACCCCAAGGCGGTACTCGCTAACAACACGCATCCCCTACTTACCAAATCACTGGCCCAAACGGCCATCGACAATGTTCAGCGAAGAAACGTGCAGAAAAAAGAAGGCAGTTACGGTGGCATTGGTATTGCTGTAGTGATCATCCTGATCATCCTTCGCATCATCTTACGTATGGCTGCTAGTTAGAAATAGCAGCTAGGAAATAGTGCAATACAACTTAAGTGAAGCTCCTATTTTCCGTAGGGCCAAAGTAGCTCAATCAGCCCCTCTCCATCATAAGAAATCTCCGCCATCTTCACGCTCCGCAGGTGTGTAACGCCTTCAGACAAGACGGAATCATGGTAAAAGAGCCACCACTTCCCCTTCCATTCTGCAATGGAGTGGTGCGTCGTCCAGCCTACCACAGGCTCTAGAATCCGCCCGGCATAAGTAAAGGGTCCGTAAGGGCTCTCTCCGATAGCATAGCAGATGTAGTGGCTGTCTCCGGTTGAATAACTGAAGTAGTATTTGTCGTTGTATTTGTGCAACCAGCTTGCTTCAAAGAAGCGACGGTCGGTGTCTCCTTCAAGTAGGAGTTTACCATCTTCATCCAGAATATCGACATACCGGAGTGGTTCGGCAAACTCTAGCATATCTTCGGTGAGTTTGGCTACGTAGGGCCGTAGGGCCGTTTCGTCTTTAGCCGGCAGCTCGTTGTCCGCACTCCACTTGTGGTCGCGGTACTGCTGAAGCTGACCGCCCCAAATACCTCCGACGTACATATAGTAGCTACCGTTGTCATCTTTGAAAACCGCAGGGTCAATGCTGTAGCTGCCTTTCATATAATTAGGCGCTGGTTTGAACGGGCCGGTAGGGCTATCTCCAACCGCCACACCAATACGGAACATTTGCTCGTGATCGCGGGCGGGGAAATAGAAGTAGTATTTACCATCCTTCTCGGCGGCATCCGGCGCCCACATCTGGCGGCTGGCCCAGGGTACATCCTTTACGTGTAGGGCAACGCCTTCGTCTTTCGCTACCAAGTTGTCGTCCACACTTAGAACGTGATAGTCTTCCATGCCGAAGTGATCACCGTTATCGTTAAAGGGGATGCCCGCGTCGATGTCGTGGCTGGGGTAGATATAGAGTTTACCCTCAAATACGTGGGCCGACGGATCGGCGGTGTAGATGTGGGTTACCAGGGGTTGGGAGATGGCTTTTTCTTCCAGTTTTTTGTAGTCTTGCATACTGTCCTCTGTTGTCTCCCAGACTTTGCTAGGTACTATTACATCTAGCTGCATCTGGGCTTAATATGTTTTGATCCCTACGGGATTTGGGCTGGCTCAACCTGGGTTTTAAAGCAATCATTGCACCTGCGGCCGCGCCCTGATGAATATTCTATCCAGCGCTCTCACTCCTACGCAGCAACAGGTCTTGCTCTATGTCGGTCTCCATTTTCTTATCAATTTCGTAGAAGAATAGCGACGCTACACCAATGAGGAACGGAATAGAAGCGAAAACCGAAATCATGAGCCGAATACCCGCCTGGGTTTCCGGAGTTTGGACGTCCAGCCCTTTATCGTAGCCATAAAAAGAAAGCAGCCCCGCAACCGTAGCTCCGCCGATGCTGAGGCCAACCTTTAGGCCGAAGATCATCGCCGAAAAGATGATCGCCGTTGCGCGCCGGTTATTTTTCCACTCTGAGTAATCTGCGACATCAGCGATCATCGCCCAGAGAATAGGAATGGTAATCCCGTACATCAGACCATGGCCAATTTGCAGGGCAAAAACGGTCCAGATAGCATCCGCCGGCACAAAGATGTACGCCAGCAGAAACAGCGTTGAGAGGAAAAGGAAGCCCCCAAAAATATTTCGCTTACCGTATTTATCCGCAAGTGCTTTGGAGAAGAAAATACCGATTATTTGGCAAATAATACTAGTTGCATTGTAAAGGCTAAAGGTGGAAGCACCGGCCGTTGCGTCATTGGCAAAGAGGCTGCTTGCACCTACAGAATCCAGGAAAGTTTGCATAGCCCCTTCGTCCAGATATTGCTCGAAGTAATAGATATAAGATCCCCCCTTGAGGGCCAGGGTAACAAAAATCAAGGTCGTTAAAACCAACATCACCACCCATGGCACATTACCGAACAAGTCTTTTAGGTCATTTACCACACTAGACTCCTGTTCGGGCTTGGGGATCACCCGTTCTTTCGTTGTCAGGAAAGTGATCAACAAACAAATAACGCCAACCACCGCCAGCACCATCATCACCTTTTCGAAACCGACGGCCTTATCGCCATCCCCCGCCCAAAGCACGATCGGGTACACAAGTACCTGTATAATGAACTGGGCTACCATGACGGCCACAAAGCGGTAACTGGAAAGGCTATTTCTTTCCGACATACTCCCCGTCAGTACCCCACTCAGCGCAGAATATGGCAGGTTATTAGCCGAGTAGATCATCACCAGCAGCAAATAGGTAACGCCGGCGTACCACAGTTTCCCCGAAGTACCGAAGTCCGGCGTTGCGAAGGTGGCCATTACAATCGCTCCGAAGGGAATCGCCGTCCAGAGTATCCACGGGCGAAACTTCCCCCAGCGGGTCCGGGTACGGTCGGCAATTGCCCCCATCACCGGCGTAAACACCGCACCACCAATAATGCCCGCCCAAAAAATAATAAATGCAGCCCAGCCCGCTTCAATCCCGTACACATCGGTATAGAAAAAGGCGATGAACGTAACGAGCGTCTGAAAAACGAGGTTGGCGGCAAGGTCGCCCAGGGCGTAGCCTACCTTTTCGGTAATACTGAGTTTATGGTTAACAGTTGACATAGCTGAATGTATGATACTCTTCGGCCAAACTAACACTGACAAGCCTGGCGATTGCTAGCCGCTTGGTCCGCTAGCCGAGAATATTGGATAGTAGAAAATTTAATGAGCGGGTAATGCTAAGGCCAACCTTAGTTCTTTATTTCGTTGGCTTGCCGTTGGTAGTTATAATTACCTTTAGTTTTATCACCGGCTTTCAGCTCCATCACTGTTTCGTAAGCTGGTTTGGGAGCGTACTCCCGATCAAAGAGAAGTGGGTAGTTCGTCCGGTCCTTGATCGGCCATCCGTTCAACCAGCTATGGCTGTCGTTTACGCCCCAAAAAGTTACGCGTTCAATTTTGTCGGCGTGCTTTAAGTACAATTGAAAAAGGTCTTCGTACCGGTCTGCCAAGACCGATTGCATGCTGTCCGACAGGCCTTCCGGGAAAGGATTCATGAAGGGGCTGTTCTCAAAATTTTGACTTACTTCTGCACCAACCAGATCCCAGGGATTCGGCAGCACCGTAACGTCCAGTTCGGTCATCATTACCGGCAGGCCGGCTTTAGCAAATGCGGCAATCGACTGCTCGATGGTATCAATCGTTGGCCCCGAAATACTATAGTGCGCCTGCATCCCGATACCGTCTACCCGGCCGCCGGCCGCCCGTATTTTTTCAATCATGCGAATCGCGCCCTCCCTCTTGTCGGCGTTCCACATATTATAATCGTTATAGTAAAGTTTGGTTTCGGGGCCTGCCGCAGCAGCGGCCATTTTGAAAGCTTCCGCCAAATAGTCCTCCCCCAGTACTTTATAGAACTCAGACTCCCGAAGGGAGCCATCTTCATTGAGCGCTTCGTTTACAACGTCCCAGGCATGAACGCGGCCTTTATAGCGGCCTGCGACGGCGTCAATATGAGCCTTCATCGCCGCCAGCATTTCTTCCCGGCCGGTAATTCCCTTCACGTAGCTACTCAGTTGGCTGTGCCATACCAGGGCGTGCCCCACGATAAACATGTCATTATCTTCCCCAAACTGAACAAAATCGTCAGCGTCCTTCCAGTTGAATTCTCCCGGTGCAGGGTTAATTTCTTCCCACTTCATGATGTTCTCCGGAGTGATGGTGTTGTACTCTCGCATCACCAAATTTTTGCCCCGCATCCCTACGTTATCAATGTGCTTTGGCGCCAGTGCACAACCAACCAAGAAGTTATCAGCAAAAGCCATTTTCAGGCTCGGCACTTCCTTATCAGGCGCGGCCGCAGGTGCATTGGAAGTTGAAGAAGAGCAATGGAAGAGGCCGAATACCAAGGCGCCCAGTGCCAGTATTTTTATGGTGTGCATGATCAATGAATATTACTTAGGAACGCTAAACTTTAGGCCAAATTAGTATCCACGATTTAATGCAATTGATTGCAGCTGAAAAATATTTTCCAACCTGGCCGGCTATTGCTTCTTCTACACCCGGAAAACCCATTCTCGCTTATTTCGCAACTGTTTAAGATAGCCAGGATGAAGGGATACCTGATCTCAATGCTCCTTGTCTGCCGAATTCGTCGTTTTCTTACTACCAGTCTTCGGCAAAAGCCTTATTGAATATTTTCTCATTGATCTGCTCCGTAATGTCCTCAATGGCTTCTTCCTGAACGGAAGCCAGGGTCTGGGTAGCAGGAAAGTCGAAGAAATTGGAGAAATTTTGTTTCCAGCCTTCATCATTCTCATCGCGAAGGTTCTTGTATTCAATCGCTACTACAATAGTTAGGCGGTTGAGCTTGGAGAAAGCTGCCGTTTGATCACCGGGACTTGCGCCTTCGGCAGATACGCGAAAGTCTACCAGGGTTCCTTTCATTTCGATGTCAGGATCATCTTCAGTAATTTCCAGGCGGGCTTCATCCCGAACTTTATTCCGCAAAGCCTCTGTCATATCTATATACAAAGTAGGCGGAGCTCCCAGTGCATTTTCAACGTATAAAGGGACATAAGCTTTCTCCACATTATCAGGTATTGAGATACCACTTAGGGTATAACAGCCGGACAAGGAGAGTACAGCAAAAAAAGCGAAAATGAATAATCTTTGCATGGGAACTGATATTGAGGAACAAATTTACTTAACGATAACTTGCCTTTGAGAGATACTCTATCTGAACGTTTAAGTTGCCTGCTACGAAGCATTCTTAACGCAACTTTAGAGTTTCACAACAACCGGCCATCCGGACAACTGTTCCTTATCAGCTTATCTCAGGTCCTCATTACGGGGCCAACACTCAACAAAAGCAAACCCCGCCAAGCATTTTGCCAGCGGGGTTTGCTAAACATCCTATTTTAATTCTTACTAAGCCGCGCTGGCCTTAAGTATGTCCATATCACGTACTAAAATACGGCCGCGGTTGAAGTAGATGAGGTTTTCTTTACGTAATTCGTTGAGTACCAGCGTAACCGTTTGACGGCTGGTGCAAGTAATATTAGCAATATCTTGGTGAGTCAGGCTGTGCTTAAGCAACATTTCGTAACCAACCTGGCGGCCACGCTTCAAGACAACTTCATGGAGGAAATTGACGATGCGGCTGCGCGCATCCTTGAAAATCAGGTTCTCCAACTTGTTCTCTGCTGCCATCATCCGCTGGCCGAATAGGTGAAGTAACTGCTGGCTAACGGTCGAGTTTTGAGCAAGAATCTGTTGAAAATCCGCAATACGGATGGTGTAATAATGCACCTCTTCCTTAAGTGATTGCGCGGTTTCGTTGCGGGTTCTCTCCCCTACCAATGCCAGTTCTCCAAAGATCGCCTCCGGGTGAATGAGTTGCTTGATTACTTCTTTACCTTCATTGCTGTGGGTACTGATTTTCACCGCACCTTTGCAAAGAAGAAAAATATGCTCGCTTGTTTCCCCAGGCTGGTAAATGACAGAGTAACGTGTTTTTTTGCGAAACTCCATAGCATCCGCTAATCTTGATTTTTCAGACTCCGTGAGCGCGTCAAAAAGAGAAAACTGTTCGAGAAGATCAATTTTGGTGTTAGTAGTCATCGGTAGAGCAAATTTTGTAGTCCTGAAAAATAGATCAGATTCGGCTAAATCGGGTTTTCACCCCCTATTCAGCTGCCTTTCTGTTGTAAGGACACCAAAATGTAAGCCCCCCCCCTAACTAGACGGAAATTAATTTTGAATTGCTGTTTTGTCACGGCCTTTGCTAAGTCTGCAAATTAGAAGGTCAGAAGCTTAGAAACATCACACCTTATCGTTTAATAGCGCCACGCGCTGCAAAGCAAGTATACTAAGTGCATCCTTAATCCGCCCGTCCATCGTCATCTGAATGGCTTCGGTTAAGGGAAGGCGGCGGAGCGTAAGGTCTTCAGTCTCTTCTGGTTCGGCCGTTTCCTGGCTCAGGCCTTTGGCCAGGTAGGCGATGCCATATTCATCCGTGACGGAGTTGCTTAGGTGGAACTCCATGATTTGGGTCCACTCTTGAGCGACAAGGCCCGTCTCTTCTTTCAGTTCTCGCTTCGCAGTAGCTAGTGGCTCGGTACCAACGGGGCACCCCCCTTCAGGGATCTCCCATTCATAGCTATCCAGCGCGTATCGGAACTGGCCAACGAGCCATGTATACCCTTCTTTATCAACCGGAACTATGCCAATTGCGTGGTTCTTAAAATGTACTACGCCGTATATGCCTGGTTTTCCGGCAGGGTTAAGCACCTCATTATGGTCTATTCGCACCCAGGGGTTCTCGTACGGTATCGTTGTCTTCAGGGTTTTCCAGGGGTTATGCATGCTTGTCGGTTGTCGGTTGTCGGTTATAAACCTATGGTAAACTTTTTTAGTACGTCCTACCCAACTAAGTTAATTAGAGGAATACCCGTTTTAGTCAGAAAACGCGCTGCGTTTTCTTCGTTAAACCCCCTTCCGCTTGTATCCTTTACACTACCCGAAGTTAAGCTAGCTTGTGATGGCTTGAGGCCGTCCGCCAAGCCTTCCTGGAGGGACTGGGGTGAAGTTATGAGCGGTAGCGAGCAAAGTGTGCGGCCGCAAGGTGCAGAGACCGTTTCCGGAAGAGTTTCCCTGGCAAAAAAACGATATTTTTACTTTGCCTTTTCCTAAAAACAAAACCTGCACCTGCGCACCGCGCCCAAAATATATTCGACCTCAAATAATCTTTTTTTCGTCAAACTCGCCTGCGACAACAACTATGACTATCTTACGGCCGCTAAGCAACTATTTTCGCCCTTTTGCATTATAGTACTGGCACCAAATGGCCCTAACCAAGCCATAAAAAACAAGCCCTCAGCCCCTTATCTCAACCAAATTGTATTTCTTATGGTAACCACTGTTTCTCCAACGCCCAATGAAGAACAAATGGCGATGATTCGCCAAAGCGCCCGCGATTTCGCTGAAGCCCGTATCCGTCCTAATGTTATGGATTGGGATGAGCGCGAGCATTTCCCCCGGGAGCTCTTTTCCGAAATGGGAGACTATGGTTTCATGGGCGTTCTGGTTCCAGAAGAATATGGGGGTACCGGCCTTGGCTATGCAGAATACATTACTGTCATCGATGAGATAGCCCAGGTATGTGGCTCTATCGGCCTCAGTCTTGCTGCGCACAACAGCCTCTGCACCAATCACATCCTGATGTTCGGTTCTGAAGAACAAAAGAAAAAGTACCTGCCTAAACTTGCCACAGGTGAGCACATTGGTGCCTGGGGCCTGACCGAGCCCAATACGGGCTCCGATGCCGGCCGGATGCGCACGGTTGCTGAAAAACAAGCAGATGGAAGCTACATCCTTAACGGAGCGAAAAACTTCATCACGCATGGCCTCAGCGGAGAAGTTGCCGTTGTCATCGTCCGTACCGGAGAATTGCTCGACAGCCACGGAATGACAGCGTTCATCGTGGAACGCTCCGATAAAGGTTTCCGTGGAGGCAAGAAAGAACAAAAGCTAGGCATGCGTGCCAGTGAGACAGCCGAGCTTGTATTTGAAGATTGCCACCTACCCGCAGATCGGGTACTCGGCGAGGTTGGCGAAGGCTTCGTTCAGAGCATGAAAATCCTTGACGGTGGCCGAATCAGTATTGCAGCTCTAAGCCTGGGCATTGCCCGGGGCGCATTTAACGCAGCCCTTGCTTACAGCAAAGAGCGCGAGCAATTCGGCAAGGCTATTAGTAAGTTCCAGGCTATTAGCTTTAAACTAGCAGACATGGCAACTGAACTGGAAGCCGCCGAACTCCTTGTACGTGAGGCTGGTCGCCTTAAAGATGCCCATCTTCCCGTTACCAAGGTTTCCGCAATGGCTAAACTCTACGCGAGTGAAGTTGCCGTGCGTTGTGCAAACGAAGGCGTTCAGATATTCGGTGGTTATGGCTTCACCAAAGAATTCCCCGCAGAGAAGTTTTACCGAGACTGCAAGCTACTCACCATCGGTGAAGGCACCTCCGAAATACAGAAATTGGTAATCAGTAGGGCTCTATTGAAATAGCAATAGCACGCAGAAAAGTCTCAAATCTCGTTAAGGCCGTAGTTAGTAAGGTTGATGGTCGTTCTACTGTACGCTGAGCGCCGTTCTTGCGACAAGTCTTCGTATCTTGCCGCAGTATGTCAAGTTATCCGATTTTAGATGTTATGCGGATTTTACGCTTCCCCAACCTAGTCGTTGTTGCCGCTACCCAATTGCTGGTATTTTACCGGATTTTACTCCCTGCTTTCCAGCAGGAGGGTATCACGAATGTACTCACCTCCTGGAAACTCTCAGAGATTGTGATAGTCACCTTACTTATCACTGCTTCAGGTTACCTTATCAATGATTTACAAGACGAAACAACCGATGACATCAACCGGCCAGGAGCAAATCCTGTAGCCCGTCTTGGCCGGCCTACGGTAATCTGGTTTTATGGTGTTTGCATCCTAGCTGCTTTCATGATTAGTCAGCTACTTGCCTACCGACTTGGCGAAAGGAACCTCCTTTGGATTTTCCCCATGGCCGTAGGAATGCTATCGATTTACAGCATCGGCATGAAACGTATTCCTGTCTTAGGGAACGTCCTCGTTGCAGCTTACTGTGCCGGCGTACCTGGAATACTTTTGCTTGCTGAAAGAAACGGTGTACGTCAGCTCATCGCCTCTAATCCGGAGTTGGGCACAAACGCATTACGCGTTTCCGTTCTATTCATGGTTTTCGCCTTTGTTGCAACCTTGCTGCGCGAACTGGTTAAAGACCTGGAAGACATCCGTGGAGATCGGGAAGTTGGGCGCCGTACTATTCCCGTAATGTGGGGAATCCCGCTAAGTCGCAAGCTTGGCATCTTACTTGGTTTGATGGTAATAGGAGCTATTCTATGCCCAATCTTTCTCGGTTGGCCAGCCTTTCTTTCTCCTCCAATGCTTGGGTGTATCATAGTCCTTATTATTGGCCTCTTGTATATACTCTTTCAACTCTCAAGAGCTAAGGATACTCCGGATTATCATCGGTTAAGTACCCAACTCAAGTTCTTCCTCTTAGGGGGGCTCGGGTTACTTGCCTTCTTCTAATTTCCTGCACGGAGCCTGAAAACGAAAAGGCCAATGGCCCTCTCATCATGTCCTACTACGCACACGAAACCGCCGTTATTGACCCCGGAGCCAACATTGGCGCTGGCTCCAAAATATGGCACTTCTGTCATCTGATGACCGGCTGCGAAATTGGCAAAGACTGCTCCCTGGGGCAAAACGTCTTCGTAGCCCAAGACGTTGTACTGGGCTCAAACTGTAAAGTCCAAAACAATGTAAGCCTATATTCAGGTGTCACCTGTGGCAGTGATGTATTCATCGGCCCCTCAGCGGTGTTCACCAATGTTATTAATCCTCGCTCTGCTGTAAATCGAAAAAGCGAGTACTTGCCCACCCGTTTAGACGACGGCGTTACCATCGGAGCTAATGCGGTTATTGTATGCGGAACTCATCTTGCTCATCATGCCTTTATCGGAGCAGGCAGCGTAGTGACCAAAGACGCGCCTCCTTACGCCCTCCTAGTTGGCAATCCTGCTCGGCAAATAGGCTGGATGAGCGCTGCTGGCGGACGACTACGCTTTAATGCTGATGGAAGAGCTACGTGTCCTGAAACCGGAGAAATTTACCTTTTAGCTAATGACAGCGTTCTTCCCGTCAAGTAAGAACTTCCTACTTTTGCCCAGCGCTAAAACAACAACCATCATCGGAGCATCAAACAAGACCATTTCTTTTGCCGTCGTTGGCCTTGGACACATCGGCAATAGGCACGCTGCGCTCATCGAAGCACAAGAAGCTGCCACTCTAGCCGCAATTTGTGATCCCCACCCAGAAGTACAACATAAGGTGGCTGCTGACTTTGAAAAGCCCCTTCCCCTATTCAAGGATCTTTCAACATTGCTAGCATCAGACATCAGCTATGATGTGGTTTGTATTTGCACGCCGAATGGCCTGCACGCACAACAGGCCATCCAATGTCTTGAGGCAGGTAAACATGTCGTTATAGAAAAGCCCCTCGCACTCACCGTCACCGATTGCGAAGCGATCATTCTTGCCGCTAAAAAAGCAGACAAAAAAGTCTTTGGGGTCATGCAAAACCGCTACAGCCCGGCTTCCGTTTGGCTAAAGGAACAAACCGATGCGGGTGCCCTGGGACAAGTCTTACAGGTACACCTAAACTGTTTTTGGAACCGGGATCGTCGCTACTATACCCTCCTACCCGATGAGCGGCCCCATCCCTGGCACGGTGATACAGTACTGGATGGCGGTGTGTTGTTTACTCAGTTTGCTCATTTCATCGATTTACTTTGTTGGTGTTTTGGTGATATAAAAGCACTTTCTGCTCGTTTTGCTAATCAAAACCATAAAGACATTCATACTTTCCCCGATACTGGTCTTGTTCACTTCTCTATCGGTCAGGGTGCAATTGGCAGCCTGAATTTCAGCACAGCGGTCTGGGACAAAAACTTTGAGTCCACCCTTACCGTCATCGCCGAGCAAGGAACCATAAAGCTTGGTGGCCAGTACATGAACCAGGTGATTTATTGTCATGTAAATGGTCTCAATTTTCCGGACCTTCCGCCTAGTAGTCCTGCAAACAACTATGGCCCCTACACCGGCTCAGCAGCCAATCATCACTTCGTAATCGATAATGTTGTGGATGTACTTAACGGAAAATCAACGGTAGCTACTCCGGCGGAAGAAGGTTTAGCGGTAGTTAAGGTTATCCAGGATATTTATGCTTTGGGCGCGGCCGCAGGTGCAAAGAATGGATAAAGGAGCAAGGTAATCCAGCTGTAGCAGTTACAACTCCCAAAAACGACAGCCCCGCCACCATTGTCTGGTAGCGGGGCTGTCTCGTTCAGCAGC
>CAYPIM010000099.1:0-1232 GCA_964410795.1 uncultured Lewinella sp.
GGGTGAGGTTACGAGCGGCAGCGAGCTGCCTTGCTTTGTGCTAATTTCAAACTTCGTTAACCACTAGTTTCTAACTCCCAAACTTCTAGTTCCCTGGTTACAACTCACGGCAGGTCCGGGTAGTCTACCTTAGAGGGGCGCTCTACGGGAGCCAACATTGGCAAACCAACAACTTCGGCTTCTTGCGGGCCAACCGTCATGAAGCGCATAAAGCCGCCGTGAGACTCGGCTATGTGCTTGGCGAAAGACACAAAACTTTTGTAGTAGAGATAACCGAAGGGCAAGTCCAGCTTTGCCAGAATGCCATTTATCATGGAAAGACGCGCGACTACCTCATTTTGGCGGGGAGCCAATGCATTCGGGAGTTCCTTAAGCATCTCCTGGATACGGTCGATAAGACCATTGTCAATCGTTTCGTAGTAGGCGATGATTCGGCCACGATTATTGAAGCTTCGGATGTCCGCAAGGCGCTGAGCCTCGGCGAGTTCTACCTCGTCAATGTCGTCATCAGCACCCGCAACGAGAATAACGATTAGGGGAATGGCGTCAAACATCTGCTGTTGTTCCGCGGGGGTTAGTTTTTCAAATTCTTTTAGCATAACTTGGTTATTTGCCGCAAATATAAGTGTCCGTTGGCGGTTGTCGGTTGTCGGTTGCGGCAAACTGACGACCGACAACTAACAACCGATAACCGACAACCGCTAACCGGACTTACCTTCGCCCCATGCAGCAACTTCCGTTTTTTCTCCTAGCGCTGGTAGCAGGGCTTATGCTTCCTATTCAAGCAGGGCTCAATTCTGAGATGGGCAGGGTGCTAAAAAGCCCGGTATACGCTAGTATTGTGTCTTTTGCCACGGGTTTAATTGCGTTGCTGGTTTATGCCTTCATCACGCGCATGCCCTTCGGCAACCTCCGGGAAGGATTCACCTTACCCTGGTACTACTGGATCGGAGGAATACTTGGGGCAGTGTATGTTTATGGCCTGATTGTGCTTACTCCACGGCTCGGCGTCGCGCTCACTTTCGGCCTTACGGTCGCTGCACAAATGACTTTTAGCCTGGTGATGGATCATTTCGGTTGGCTCGACGTGCCCGTATCCCCCGTTAGTTGGCCACGCGTGCTTGGCGTAGTGATGATTATTGGGGGCGTGATATTAATTCGGACCAACTGATTTGCAGGCGCGGCCGCAGGATGCAGGGTTCGGTTGTTAACACACCGTGGGGTTGCGCTAA
>CAYPIM010000099.1:1332-20486 GCA_964410795.1 uncultured Lewinella sp.
CGCTAAGCGCTCCTCCGGGGCTTATCGCTTAAAAAACTTACTAGGAATTTCATGCAGGATCCTCCCAATCGCCTATCTTCCCCAAATGAAAAGGCTAATCTTCTCTGCTCTTCCGCTTCTTCTATTGGCCCTATGCGGGTCCTGCACCGAAGAAGCCAGTACGGACCTCAACACAGCAGCTGCCAGCAAAGCTTACCCCAACATTCTGGTTATTAATTGCGAAGACATCAGCCCGATGCTGCCAATGTTTGGGGACAGCACCGTAGAAACGCCTAACCTCAGTAGGTTAGCAGCGCGGGGCATCCGTTTTCCTAATACTTTTTCCGTGGCTGGGGTATGTGCGCCCAGCCGCCATTGCCTCATCACCGGCATGTACCCCATCAGTACCGGAGGCCACCATATGCGCACTCAATGGAACCAGGCCACTTTAGACAAAGTGGGACTGAAACCCTACGGCGCTTTACTGCCTCCAGAAGCAAAAATGGTGTCACAAACCTTTCGCGAGAATGGATACTTTGCTACTAATAATCAAAAAACAGATTATCAATTTGAACCGCTAAAAACCGGATGGGACGAACTCGGCCCTAAAGCGCATTGGCGCCACCGCAAAGACGACACCCAACCGTTTTACGCCGTTTTCGACCTGGAGATTACCCACGAAAGCCAGATCTGGATGACCGGTAAAGGCCAAATGCGCTTTCAGGAAGGCTTGGAAAAGCCGGGTTCCGCTGAGTTTAGTTGGGGCGACATTTATACTCACGAAGAACGCCCACCACTTACTATACCTGCAGGTGCCAAACTTCCACTTCCTCCTTACCTCGTTGATTCCGAGCCTACTCGGACGGATATGCGCCGCGTCTATTCCAACATTGAGATCATGGACAAACAGGTGG
Source organism: uncultured Lewinella sp. (assembly GCA_964410795.1). Classification (GTDB taxonomy): domain Bacteria; phylum Bacteroidota; class Bacteroidia; order Chitinophagales; family Saprospiraceae; genus Neolewinella. Next base: position 2,226 of record CAYPIM010000099.1, read on the forward strand.
GCTTCCTCATCGGTCAACTTGAAGAAGATGGCTTGCTAGACAATACCATAATCTTCTTTTTCAGCGACCACGGTGGCCCGCTGCCCCGCCAAAAGCGCTTGATGTACGACAGTGGACTGAAGGTGCCCCACATTGTCGCCTTTCCGGATGACCGTAGGGCGGGTAGCATTGATTCCAGTCTCGTGAGCTTCGTGGATATGGCCCCAACAATGTTCAACCTTGCCGGCATCCCGCTGCCAAGCCACTTCCAGGGCCAGCCCTTCCTGGGGAACGACCTTCCCTCGCCCCGCAGCCACATCTTCGCCGCCGTGGACCGGACGGACGAACACTACGATCGTATCCGCGCCGCCCGCAACTACCGCTTCAAGTACCTGCGCAACTACATGCCCGAACAGAGCTACTACCTACCATTGGTATACCGCGAACAAATGGCCGCAATGCAGGAATTACTCAAAGGCCGCGATGCAGGCACACTCACCGACGCCCAGGCCCAGTGGTTCCGCAAATCAAAGCCCGCCGAAGAACTCTTCGACACCAGAAACGACCCGCACGAACTAAACAACCTAGCCGGAAACCCTAAATACGCCACTCAACTAACCGAACTACGCACAGCCATGGACGGCTGGCTCAACGAAGTCGGTGACCTCGGTGCAGAAGACGAGCGCGAGATGGTCTCCCGTTTCTGGAACGGACAGGACGAAATGCCCATCACCGGGAGACCACAACTCAAGAGAGACAGCCTAGGTCGCTTCGTTTTGGAAAGCAAAACCAAAGGCGCACAGATCGCTTACCAGATAACGCCCCCGGGTGGAAAACCGGGAAATTGGCAGGTGTACACCGGGCCTTTCGAATACGAACGCGGAGACAGTCTTCGGGCAGTCGCCCAAAGGATCGGGTATCAGGAAAGCGGAGAAAGTGTTGGCTGGTAGAGTTAGAGAACTAGTCTCTAGTTCTCTAACTTCTAGTTCCTAAATACTCTAGTCTACCCGTTCAATTTTCCATTCCCCCTTAGCCATCAGGGGCCGATCATTAAGCTGCATAAAGTGCTGGTCTAATTCTTGGGTACGCGTGTATCGTTTGGCGGGTATGTCTGTGTGATCAACGATTTCCTCGGTAATGCTATTAGGATCGACGGAGAAAGAAAATTTACGCTCCTTGAGCAGGTTGCCGGAGCGGTCCGTCAAGCGGTAGCTATGGGAATAGCCATACTCTCCTACTTCCGTCTCTTCAATTTCGAGTAACCAGCCTTCTTTAGATCGGTAACTACGCGATCTGGTTTCCGCATCCCCCTCTTCGCTATCTTCAGTCATTAAGTGTGACCAATCACTAAGGTTGTAATAACCGAAGGCGGGGAAATCGAACAATTCATCCTTGATCGGGGCATTGCCTTTCATGGCTTCCTTTTCCTTTACTGCTCCACCGAACACCCATCCGTCCTTCTTGTCAGCGGTGGTGATTCGATACCAGGGTTCTTTGTAAGCTACCCCGCGCAATACAATGGTTTCTGGCTGGGGGGAGGTTTCTCCGGTCAGGGTCAACGGCTCATTGGGCTTTACCCGTGCGACCACTTTGCCTTTCGTCGTAGGCTTATCCCGAACGTTCAGTTGATCTACCCAGGTGTAACGAATTTCTGGGGCACTGGTAGCCGGTTCGTCGTCCTCATCAGGCGCGGCCGCAGGTGCAGTAGAGGTTGTGGGGTCGGTCTGCTCCGCCGCTGATGCTTTGTCGCCTTTACAGGCGGTGAGGGCCAGGGACAAAAAGAAGATATAGAGAAATTGCTTTAGCATAGTTAAATTGAGATTAGCCTCTTGCAGGTCCGGTTTCAGCCGTTACTTTTTAATTTTCAAGGCAGCGGCTGAAGCCGCGCCTACCGCATCATACTTGCAATCTTTCAGGGACTCAACTAAAGCTCCCGCACCCAGACATTCCGGTAAGCAACAAGGTTACTATGGTCCTGTAGGGTGATACTGCCGGTTTCTGGGTGGGCCGTGTATTTATGGAGGCCAATGTAGGCCGTAGTGCCTTTGATTTCCCAGTTGTTCTGTACCAAAACACCATTATGGAATACGGTCACGTAGGCAGGGCGAACGAGCATGCCGTCGTCGTTAAACACCGGAGATTTGAAGACGATGTCGTAACTGTTCCAATCTCCCATTTTTGAAGTGGCATTCACCAGCGGCGGGCTCTCTTTATAAATCGAAGCGGCCTGGCCGTTGGTATAGGTATCACTTCCGTGGCTTTCCAATACCTGTACTTCATAGCGGCCGTGGAAAAAAACGCCGGAGTTACCCCTGCCTTGTCCTTCTTTGTCCGGCTCGTTTGGGCTTCGCCATTCTATGTGTAACTGAACGTCGCCGAAGGTGCGACGAGTTTTGATGGTTCCCGCACCAGGCTTGACGACGAGCGCATCGCCTTCTTTTGTCCATTCTACTTCACCGCCGCTTGCATTGGTCCATTCCTTGGTGTCCGCTCCTTTACCAAGCAGAACAATGGCGTCGGAAGGTGGTGGTGTGGTAACCGGAGCTGCCTTTACTTTTGGGGGTACTGGCTCGTAGAACTCAGTGGCTTTGGGGTCAGTTATTTGGGCGGAGAGCGCGGTAGTCACCACAATCAGCAAGAGAGTCAGTAGTTGCTTTTGCATAATCTTTGAGCTTATTTTTGGGCAAGATAATAAATGCGCGGCACTGGAGTGAGCTGCCTCCGGCAGCGAGACCGGCCCGATTTACCTCCGGTAAAGAGCATTTCACCGCCGGAGGCGGTTCAAACCGGTCTCGCTGCCTCCGGCAGCTCGCTCCAGGGCAAACAAACAGCGCCCTCTGACGATCATCGTCAGAAGGCGCTGTTTTGTAAGCTCGCACACGGAGTGTGCCTCGACCGGTTTAGACCATAAGGCGAATCGGATCTTCCAGGCAGGCCTTCACATCATTGAGGAACTGTGCGGCCGAAGCGCCGTCTACTGTGCGGTGATCGCAGCTGAGGGTAACTTTCATCATCTTACCGGGAACAACCTGTCCGTCCTCTACAATTGCCTTATCGATGATACCACCAACGGCAAGGATGCAGGAGTTGGGAGTGTTCAGGATAGCGGTAAATTCTTCAATACCGAACATTCCAAGATTTGAAATAGAAAAAGTACTTCCAGTCATTTCATCCTGGCCGAGTTTCCGCTCTTTGGCGCGGCCAACTAGGTCTTTCACCTCCATATTGATCTGGCTTAAGCTTTTCATGTTCGCGTAGCGAACTACGGGCATGAAGAGGCCATCTGGCACCGCAACGGCAACCGAGATGTGCACATCGTGGTTGGTCCGGATGGTTTCGCCTTGCCAGCTAGAATTAATGACGGGGTGCTTAGGTAGGTTAACGGCACAAGCCTTAACAACGAGGTCGTTGAAGCTGATTTTCACCGGAGCAACTTCGTTCAGGCGCTTGCGGAATTCCCACACCTTGCCCATGTTGATTTCCACGGTTACGTAGAAATGTGGTGCGGTGAATTTACTGTTGCTCACCAAGCGAGAAACAGCTTTACGCATCTGACTTACGGGTGCATCCTCAAAGTTATTTGCACCGGCGTTGAAAGCGAAGGCTGGCACATTCGGTGCGGGAGCGGCGGCAGGTGCAGGCGCAGCAGGCTGAGCGGGTGCAGGCGCGGCCGCAGGAGCAGACTTAGCTTTCTCAATATCCGCTTTAATGATCCGGCCACCTTCACCGCTACCGGTGATGGTGCTGATATCAATACCAGCTTCTTTGGCCATTGCTTTAGCTAGAGGGCTTGCTTTAATACGGCTATCTGATGCGGGTGCAGCCGGAGCAGGAGCCGGAGCTGGGCTAGGGGCCGGAGCCGGGGCGGCGGCCTGAGGTGTAGGAGCTTCTTCCTTTGGTGCTTCGGCTTTTGCCGGAGCGGCTCCGCCGTCAGCTTCGATGGCTGCTTTCCAGTCTTCTCCTTCTTCACCGATTACAGCGATTACACCGTCTACAGCTACAGCGCCTTCTTTAACAGCAATGTGCAGCAGAACGCCCTCGAAGTAAGAATCTAACTCCATGGTAGCTTTGTCGGTTTCCACTTCAGCGAGGGTCTGTCCGACTTCAACAGTATCGCCTTCGGCTACAAGCCAGTCGACGATGTTGCCTTCTTCCATCGTATCGCTCATCAGGGGCATCCGGATAATATCAGCCATTTGGTATCTCTTTTGTTGTACTTACTTGGGGGTGGTCTATTAAAGCGGCAAATTTGGCACTTATTTATGGGTAATACAAACCGGGAAGGCATGGGTTTGTTGACTTTTGGTAGAATCTAAGCAAATCTCTGCTCATTTACCTTTCTTTGCACCCTGCGTCAGCGCCTTATTTAATAAAGCAACAGTGCTGTTTTTAAGTAATTTAATCGTTATCGCATGATGAAAGCGAGATCAATACTACTTGAAAACGACCGCCTCAACAACTGCTGACGGCCCCAACGCCCGAACTACAATACTACCCCATGGAGTTTTCCTCAAAATTAATCGAAGAAGCAGTAAACGCCTTTGCTTCTTTGCCTGGAATCGGAAAAAAGACAGCGCTGCGGCTCGTCCTTCACCTGGTGCAGCGCCCCGTTGAAGACAGTGTGCATTTCGCGCGGGCCATTGCGTCGATGCGGGAAAACATCCAACACTGCACCACCTGCGGTAATTTATCCGATGAACATACTTGCTCTATTTGCGCAGACGATCGCCGCGATCAATCTTTAATTTGTGTTGTAGAGAGCATTCGTGACGTAATGGCTATCGAAGATACCCGCCAGTTTCGCGGCCTTTATCACGTGCTTGGTGGCATCATACAGCCAGTAGAAGGCATTGGCCCAGCAGACCTCAACATCGACACCCTCGTTGAGCGTGCCCGCAAGCCTGAATGTCGGGAGATCATCATGGCCATCAGCCCCACCATCGAAGGCGACACCACCATCTTCTACATCAATAAGCTTCTTGACGGCATTGACGTTTCCGTAAGCAATATTGCCCGCGGCGTTTCCTTTGGTGGAGAATTGGAATATGCAGACGAGGTTACTTTAGGACGAAGTATTGTATCTCGGACGAGGGTTAATTAAGTTATGCTGCACTAATTACCGATTTCTATTACCTGACCACTGAACCAACTCAAACTCACGGGGTATCCAGTGATAAATTCGTGTTAAGTATCGCCACCAAGGCATCCCTTTTGGTTACGGACGCGTCTTTAACCCGAATTACTTATACACGCCTTCAGGCAAGGAATCCCCAATGAAACTTCAACTCTCCCTACTTCTTCTATTTTTTACCAGCTTTCTTACGGCACAATCTGTTTCCGGAAAGGTGACCAATGAATTCGGCGAACCAGTACCCTACGCTAACATTTTAGTGCAAGAGCTTGGCACCGGTACAACTACCGATGACGAAGGTAAATACATCTTGAATTTAAAAGTTGAGGGTAACTACCGGCTCATCTTTTCTAGTCTTGGGTACACCAGCACCAAAGAGAACATTATTCTCGATCTCAAGCCAATCACACTGAACGTTAGCCTAAGTACTTCGGATGTATTGTTGAAGGAGATAACCGTCTCGGCCGGTAAAAAAGACCCGGCTTACGGCATCATCAGAAAGGTAGTAGAACGCAAAGGTGAACATCTTCGTGCGGCTAATTCTTACCGGACCAAGGTTTACGTAAAGGCCGTGGAAGAAGTAGAGCGCCACCAGAAAAATAAAAAGAAAGCAGTTGAAGTTGCCGAACCCGAAGACACACCGACAAATGCGCCCGATCCTTTCGCTGAAGAAGCAAAGAAACGTGCTGAGCTACTTGGCAGTCTAAATTTTCTGGAGATGGAAGTCCTACTTAACTTCCAACAACCCCGTCAGTATAAAGAAGAGCGTACCGCCTACCAGGCGTACGGAAACACGCGTGGCCTCTTCGTGCCTCGTTTCGGGGAGACTGACTTTAATTTTTACCGGAATATGGTGCAACTGACCAGTATTTCGGACGCACCGGTAATCTCACCACTCAGTACTACGAGTATTCTATCCTACAAATTCAAACTGATCAGTACCGATCTCGAAGGCGATCAGATTGTTTACAAGATCAAGGTCATGCCTCGTAAAAGTGGCAACTCTACTTGCCGGGGCCATCTTTGGATTAATGAAGACACTTACACCATTAACCGACTAGATCTTGAGTTCAGTAAGTACCCACTTAAGTTCTTTGACGCCTTTCGCCTAAAGCAAGAGTACGTACAGCACGCGGATAGCCTTTGGACCGTGGAAAAACAAGTTTTCGACTACGTTGCCAAACAAGGGAAACGAGCTACCTTCCGCGGCAACACAACTCTGCGTTATTCTGACTATGAGCACAATTACGAGTTTCCTCCAAAATTCTTCGGTAACGAAGTGGCCGTAACCACCCGCGAGGCGTACAAAAGAGATAGTACTTACTGGGCTTCCGGCCGAACGGTAGAGCTGACCGAAAAAGAAGCTAAGGTGATTCATCTTCGCGACAGCATCAAAGCTGTGGTGACCAGCGATGCTTATCAGGACAGCATTCAGGATCTGTATAATAAAGTAAAACTACTGGAACTCTTGTGGGATGGCGTTGGCTTCCGAAACAACAAAAAGAAGAGTCACCTCTACGTTGGTTCGATCCCGGAATTGATCGGTTTTTCTGTCGTTGGTGGTTGGGAGATCAACCCTTACGTTAGCTACAACCGGCGGTACGCGAACGGAAAAATGATGAATCTATCCGGTTCTCTTGGCTACGGACTTCTGAACAAAAACCTTACGGGCAACTTCAGTGCCTGGCACCGTTACGATGCTTTCCGGCTAGCTGACTTCTCCATCAGTGGAGGCAGAAGCTTCGAGTCAATATTTCCAAACGATGCTTTCCTCAACCAGTTGCGTCCTTCAAATTACATCCTGAAGGAAGCCATCAGAGGTGGGCACCAGATCGAATTATTCAACGGTTTCATGTTTAACGTCCGCGCGGATTACAGTCGATTCAAACCCATCACCGGTTTCAAGACCAGCGACCTATTCAGTGGATTGGTAGAAGACGACGTAGCTCCGCAAGAGTTCGAGGCCTATGAAGCACTGATAACCCTCGTACAGTTTTCTTACACACCCGGCCTCAAGTACATGCGCGAGCCGGACCGCAAGATTCGTCTCGGCAGCAAATGGCCCACCTTTACCCTAACGCACCGTAAAGGCTGGAGTGGTCCGCTTTCCAGCGACATCAATTTCGATTACCTGCAGGCCTCCGTGGAGCAAAACCTCCGCTTCGGTGTGCTTGGTAATTCAAACTATAGCTTGAAGGCCGGTAAATTCATCAACGATCAGGATTTACGATTTGTCGACATAAAGCGCTTCCGGGAGTCCGATCCTATACTGCTTTCAGACCCCACAACAACTTTCAATTCCCTTGACACTTCACTGACCACTACGGACCTCTTCTTCGAGTTCCACCACATTCATCACTTCAACGGCGCAATCATCAATAACATTCCACTGCTGAAGAAGACACGAATCAAGACGATTGCAGGAATGGGCGCGCTATGGCTTCCTTCCGAAAAATTCCGCTACCAGGAAGTATTCGTTGGTCTTGAGCGGGTATTTAAGGTTGGGGCTCGACGTCGACTCCGCATCGGCACCTATGCAGTATTGGGCGATGACAATAACGGGCGGGCAAACACCTCCTTCAAGGTCAGCTTTGACCTGATCGATCTTTGGAAAAAAGACTGGAGTTTTTAAGGAAACTATTGAAGCCGCACCTGCCTAAAAATCTAAGTGAAAAACATAAGACGTAGGAGCCCCGACCAGACTTTTTCAAAAAAATATCGAAATTAGCGTTATCCTTATTAACACTGATTCCGATGCGCGTCCTATTCACCTTTTCCCTGACCTTACTATTTTTAACTGTGTCCGCCCAGCCCAACGTCTCCCCTTCGGGCTTTGGAGCAGGTATTTTATGCGGCAGTGAGGCGGGGACGCAGGATGCAATGAAGGGCCTGGAGGATCAATGGGAAACACACGTACAGAAAAATACCGGAAACAAAACAATGCCTTATACCCTACCGGTAGTCTTCCACGTGATTCACGAGAACGGGTCGGAAAACATCTCGCAAGCACGTATTCTCGCGGGGCTGGAAAACGTGAACCGGGCCTTCGCCAACTCGGACTTTTACGATCAGGGCACCGGCGTAGCGACGAACATCTCTTTCTGTCTAGCTCAACGGAATCCCGACAACGGGGCCACCAACGGTGTAACCCGAACAACGTCTGACTTAACCAATCTTAACCGGTCCCCAGAAGACGATCTTGCCCTGAAGGCATTGGTCCAATGGAATCCGTTGCGGTATATCAATGTATATGTGGTACAGGAAATATGTTCCGCCAGCGATGAGAACGATTGCAGCGTTGCCGGTTATGCCGTCTCCCCCAGCGAACATGGCGGCCCAAACGACGGCATCGTTTTAGAGGCAAGGTGGATCAATGCCTCACCCCAAAATGCAGTTGTACTGGTACACGAGCTCGGTCATTACCTAGGTTTGTACCATACTTTCGAGGGAGGCTGCAGCAATAACGACTGTTTGATAAACGGCGATCGTGTTTGCGATACCCCGCCCGACGCCAGCCGGTCCGCAATAGATTGCGATAATTTCATCAACAGTTGTTCTACCGACACCGACGATGGTTTTACCACCGACGTACCAGACCAGATGAACAACTACATGGATTATAATTACTTCAGGTGTCAGAATATGTTTTCTGCCGGCCAGTTGGAGCGGATGCTATTTTTTCTGGAAGGCACCCGCGCCAGTTTACTTTCAAGCTCCGGATGTAGCGGTCTCTGCCCTACGCCGGTCATCGCAGGATTCAGCGGCGGGGAAGACTCAATGAACGGTGGTGAGGCCGCTACCTTCAGCAGCACATCCGTGAACGGCACCGATTTTGTCTGGCTCATCAATGGGGTTCCTGCGGGAACCTCCCCTACCCTAACCTTCACGCCTCCCACAGCGGGCAGCTACGTGATCAGCCTCCGGGCCTCCCGGCCCGGCTCGGGGTGTTTGCCCGACTCCATCAGCCGGACGGTAGAATTTATTTGCCCTTTCTCAGCAGATATTAATTTACCTCCGGTAAGCCTCCGCTCCGGAGAAACTTACGAGATCAGTACAACGACTGAAGGCCAAACGACCGCAGCATGGAGCATCAACGGCGAAGAAGCTGGTACCGAACAAACTTTAATTTTTAGCCCGGAACAAACAGGCTTTTACGAGATCTGCCTGAACGTAAGCTCATCTACTTGTAACGATAATAATTGTACCAGAGTAGCAGTCGGTGAGCCGCTGTGTGATGACGATGATTGTCCGGACCTCAGTGGTTGTAATAATGTATTTCAGCTAAGGTTCGAAGACCCCACGGGCATTGAAGCGCGCGACCTATTTGCGGCGGTTCTTAAAGATGGAAACCGACTTTACGCGGCGGGTGCTAACGGAGTCGCCCCCCTGATCATGACTTTCAACGCCCAAGGAACGATCCGCTGGCAAAGCGCACTGGAGCTACCCCCCAATACTAACGGAAGAATAATCAGCTTAAGGTTACTTCCGAACGGAGACGTTCTCGGCCTCGGTCGCTATTTTCAGAACGACAGAGCACAGGGAATTCTGTTGCGAATTAGCGGCGAGACTGGTAGTCTGAGGTGGGCAAAATCACTACGCAGCAACGGAGAAGATCTTTACCTCAACGACCTCTTAATCAGTGATAACGGAACTCAGGCAACCGTTGTAGGAAGTGTTGGGAACAGCCTGCAAGACTTCGATTATGATGTTTACCGCAGCGTTTTTAACCTGACCGATGGATCAGCCGTATTACACAACCGCAGCAGTTTAAATTCGGTAACAGTACAGTACAGCATGGCTACGGTTCCGGGCGCAGGAACGGCTGTTGCCGGATTTAGCGTTTTGGATAATTCAGCCATTCCGCATTGTTCTTTTTATGACGAAAACGGTGCACCAACGGAAAGAATTCTTTTCCCCAGTGGTCAAAGCGTTTCCTGCTACGGGGTGACATCTGTTCCCGATGGTCTGGTTTTTATTGGTAACACGGACAATGATCAAAACTCTAACGAGCTAATTGTCTGGAAGACTTCTTTCTCCGGTGAATTGATTTGGAGTAAGCGTTTGTCGACATTCTTACCAATGTTTTTGTTTGATGTGATTAGCAATGACGTGGGCATATTACTGGTTGGAAACTCAAACAGTTCACAGTATTTGATTCAACTGGATGATGACGGCAACTTCGGCTTCGGAAGGTCCTACACCGAGACCACCCGCAGTGCAATCACCCCAAAGCCACTCCTAGTAACCGAAACCGGACTCTACCTGGCTGGGGCCGGATTCGGGCGTGGGCAATCGGTGACTAAAATGACTACCGACGGACGTATTCCAGGCATTGAATGCATTAGCGAAGGTCCAGTCTCGGTTGCAGCGTTCGATTTCCCGATGAGCCAAATGGTAAATAGCCTGAACGAACAAAGCACAAACATCTCCAGCAACGATCTGACCGGGTATACGACCAACCTACTCCTTGCGGATGATTCCTGCACGGAAGAATGCCTGGAATTGTGCGGAAACGGAATTGACGATGATAACGACGGCTTCGTTGACTGCCTGGATGAAGACCTAGCGGATAACTGCTGCTGCCGCACGCCACCGGTCATCGACCTGGGTAACGACTCCACCGTATGTCTTGGTTATGTGCTTCGGGCAAGGATGGACGAGGTCACGTACCTGTGGTCCGACGGATCTACAGCAGACAGCCTCATTGTTTCAACATCTGGCGATTATGTGCTTTCGGTTACCGATGTCTGCGGAAATATTGCCTCCGATACCGTTACCCTGAACCTGCGGCCGCGCCCAGAATGGAATCTCGGTAACGACACCACCATTTGCCAGGGAGGTTCAGTAACTTTGGCAGGCCCCGCTGACTACGTAAGTTACGAGTGGAATACCGGCGAGTTGGAACAGACTATAACCACCGAAAGTTTCGGGGTTTTCCGACTCAGAGTAACCGATAGTTGTGGTTTACAAACCACCGAAGAAGTGCGGGTAAGCATTGACGAGGGATCGGTACTTGACCTTGGTCCGGACCGTATAATTTGCCCAAACGAAACAGTGACTTTTACCCTGCAAGGTTTCGACGAATATTTCTGGACCAATACACCCGGCCTTGAATGCCCTGACTGTAATGAGGTAAATATAACCACTGATACTAGTCTACTGCTAGGCGTAACGGCTGTTTTCGGCCCTGGGTGCTTTAGTTTTGATACTGTCCGGCTCGTTGTTTCCCCAACCACCGGAACCAACACAAGCCAAGCATTGTGCACAGGAGACACTATTCGTTTTGGTGACCAGGTAATAACGGAGCCCGGGACTTATTACCAGGAAACCGGGCTCCCTGAATGCCCGATCATTGACACTTTGCTGGTTGAAACCTTCACCCGCCCCTTCGGTTCCGATAGTCTGAAGATTTGCAGCGGAGAAAGTATTTTGATCTTTGACCGCCTGGAATCCGCTGCTGGAACCTATGAACGCAGCTATCCCTCTCCAGGTGGTTGCGACAGTTTGCACCGAATAATATTGACAGTAGTGCCGGAGGCAGAATCAATAGAAAGATTAACAATCTGTCCCGGAGATTCCGTTTTCATCAACGGAGATTTTCGCCGCCTTACTGGGGTTTACATCGAAGTTTTCCAAAACGCCGAAGACTGTGACAGCACGGTGATGACAGAATTAGTGGTAGCCGATAGCATTGTTACCCGCGAAACCATAAGAACGGTAAAGGGTAGTCCGGTTCTTGTTTTCGGGAACCTCGTTGAAGAGCCGGGCATCTACCGCCGCAATTTCGCTTCGAGCAGCGGCTGCGACAGCTTACACGAAGTCACCCTGGAGCTTATTTACCAGGACATTGTCTATGTCCCCTCGGCCTTTAGTCCGAATGCTGACGGCATCAACGATATCTTCAGGGTCTACCCCAGCCCGTCCGTCGAACGGCTGGAGCGCCTGGAGGTTTTTGACCGCTTCGGCAACCAGGTATTCAACGCCAGCAACGTCAACGCGGACGCCCCGGAAGCGGGCTGGGACGGTTCCGGGCCCGGCGGAGACTTTAGCCGCCGCCCGTCCGCCGGAGTCTTTGTTTACCTCGTGGTGGTTCGCCTTAGAGATGGTTCTTCGTTTACCCGCAGGGGGGACGTGCTGCTTTTCCGGTAAAAGTTTTTTTTTGATGAATCCTTCTAATTTAACCCCAGCCGCCCTACCCGGTCTCCAACCGTTACTCTGATCATTTCCCGCTCTAAATCCGCGAAATCATCCGGACCAGCGCTTTTAACAAAGCGCCCGTCGCGCAATAGGTGAATTTCGTCACAGGTATCGGTCAGGGTAGAAAAGATATGAGAGGAGATCAAAACGGTTTTGCCGAGTCGTCGCAATTCCCGGATAATCTCGGCGATGATGATGTTGCTTTGGATGTCAACGCCGTTAAAGGGTTCATCGAGAATCAGGCAATTGTTCTGCTGCAGGAGAACGCCCATCAGTGCGAGCTTTTTCTGCATACCGGTGGAGTAATTGCGGGCGTATTCGTCTAGTGGAAGGTCAAAGACGTTACGGGCATCAAAGTCCGAGATCGTTTGATGGCGGGCCTGGGTCAGCAGGCGCAGGTATTCCCGGCCAGTCATCATCGGGAGTAAAAGGTTATGAGTTTGTAAAAAGCCAAGGTGATGGTTAAAATCCGCGGGCTCCTTGATAATCTCTCCGTCAAAAGTGAGTAAATCAGCGATGCAGCGAAAAAGCGTTGTCTTCCCCGCTCCGTTTTCTCCAACGATGCCGTAGACCTGCCCCGGGACAAAGGATGCAGATATGCCTTTGAGTACTTTATTAGTGCCAAAGTTTTTCTGGAGGTTCTTCAGTTCGAGCATCGGCTAGGAATAATTGGGGTTTTGATTAGTCGGCTTTAAGTCTCCGTTTGGGAGATTCGCTTCCATCACCGGCAAAGCTCGTCGGTAATAATACGGTAGGAGAAAAAGTAATAACGGCCATAAGGCCAAGCCCGCCAGCAGGGCAAAAGAGTGGGTAATATTCAGGCGGTGCGGGAAATTGCTGTACTTCATCAGGATGGTAAGCACAAGGTTTAAGCCGGCAATAATTGGGCCGATCAATAACGTCCACCCTGCTTCGGGGAAGTAATAATAGATAGTCAACAAAAAGGGTAGGCCAATCAGGAATTGATAGCTTAAGGCAATCATCAGTTTACGCTTTAAAAACTTACGCGGCCCATCAGCGTATACCCACACGTAAAACGACGGTTCCGGATCTTGGTAAAACATGAGATACACCACCATTAAGCCACCATAGCTAAAGATCGCCAGCTCCATGTTGTCCGCACGGACGCCCATCATTAGTAGGAAAATGGCACCGGCAATGAGCCACCAAAATCGTCGAAAACCAATAGCAGCTTCAAACGGGTAAGCTCCAAAGGGAGTAGGCATGGTGTAAGCCGGAGACGCGTTTAACCGTAGAAAACTCATTGCTCCTCCCAACAAACATTGCACCAGCGCCAGCGCCCAATCGCCCTTCAATACGAGCAGCAATATAAATGGTAGCGCAATAATTCCGTTCTCAATCAGTCGTATTTTCCGGTAAACAGGTTGGTGAAAAGTGATGGCAAGAAAGTCGTTTCGTTCCCGACTGCTCAATAAACTCAAGGCCCAGCCTCCCGTAGCTAGCACTCCGTAACCAGCATAATCAGTACGGGCATACACCAGAAAACCAGCACCAAAAAAAAGGATCGCCGCCAATACATAAGCGATCCACGGATGGATACGCCATGCGCGTAAGTGGCGCTCGAATATGGTTTTCAAGAGAAGGAAGTAATTGTTCACTAAGGCAAATATACTTTGATAATATCGACGTGCCGATCAAAAATCTGGGCATGGACCACCACATTGCTAAAGTAAAAACCCTTTAGAAACAGACAATACTACCAAGCACTAAATTCAACGATGTGCAAGCCGGGGTTAGCACTATTGTAGAGCATATTTACCCGGAGATAACGAGCGTTTGTAGACTCAATCTCCTGAGCATACCCATCCCGAGTGGCCAGGGTCGTATTCTCACTATTGTCCCAAAGCGTTCTCCAGTTTTCACCGTCTTCGGAGCCTTCTACGGTAAACTGATAATAGCGGTAGTTGTCCCAGAAGGTCACCAGGTTTAACCGTTCAATTTGTTCTGACTTTTCGAGATCGACCATAATCCAATTCTCCTCCCCTTTTGTATCGCCCCAGTGTTCCCAGAGCGCGATGCGGCCGTCAGCAATCCGTTCTCCAAGGCCGGGGGAGAATTGCTCGTTGTGCGCTACCACTTTCTTTTCTGTCGTCAGGCTTGGTCGCTTGATCAACTTATTATAGGTCTCACTAAAGCCGCCGCCAAAAGCTTCGCCTTTTTCGTCATAAAGCCGGGCCCGCACTGTAGTTGTTTCAATGATCTCAACTGGTTCTGTATACACTGGCGACGAGGCAGATACACGGCTACCATCGGTGGTATAATGCAGTTTCCGGCCCTTAGCATCATACTCCAGGCTAAGGCGCACACTGTTCTCAAACAACAGCTTATCCCAGCTACCCCTTGGCAAATCCCTTTCCAAGCCGGTAGCGACGGGGAAGATCGGCTGAAAGTAAAAAACCTCGTAGTATTCACGGCCAACTTGCTCACCGTCACTGTTTAGGGCGCGGAAGCGCAGGTGCGAGGTTTCGGTAAGGTCAAAAGGATTCTCGTAGGGCATCCAATCGATGGCGTCACGCTTGTCGGACAGGCTGTATTCGATCTTGTATCCCGGGCTCGGCACATCTACGATCACGCTAAGTACATCGTAGAAATAGCGGTGCTCGTTGAAGTTGCCCTCGCCAGCCTCGGGGTAAGTCAGCCCGGCCACCACCACCTCAAACGGAGCCTGGAGCCGGAGAAACTGCTCCGTTTTGAGTTGAAGCGTAGAATCGAAGGCTTCAGCATCCAACATAGCCTTCTCGTTCCAAAGTTTTGCGGCCATTGCTGGAATCCGATCAATCAGACGCGGCATCATATTGGTTTCCCGCTGTTCCCATACGCACATCGTCGCCCCCATCACTGCATCATTTTCGGGTATTTCGATGCCGTCAAAATTCGGATTGTCCTGATCCCAGCTTTCCCAGCGGTTTGGGTTCCAGACATCATAAATGTACCGGGCGGGCCATTTACGATTATTGACGACGTAGAGTGGCTTAAAGGCGGCGTTAATGATCGGTCGTCCTTCTTCGAGCAGGGCCTTCGGATGGTGATAGATGGCCTGCCAGGCCATCACAATAACGTTGGTCGGAATCTCTAGTTTGCCGTGCTCGCCAAAGCCGGACCAAACGATCGTTTGTCGCCCTTCGGCCCGCACCATATCGTTCAGGCGAATAAGGAAATGACGGAAGAGTTCGTGAACGTCTGGCAGGTCGTTCTTTTTCATGTAGGCCACCGTTGCCGGGTCATTGTCCATGCCGGCGAAGAAAGCTTCGTCTCCACCAATGTGGATGTAAGGCGAATGCGGGAAGGCTTCCGCTATTTCCTGAATCAGGGTCTGCAAGGCGTCGTATGTGTCCTCCCGGCCCATACTTACGGTGTAAGGATTATTCGCTGGATTGTCAATACCGAACAGCTCTGGCATCTCCCGGATAAACACCGAAGAATGGCCGGGAACGTCGATTTCAGGGACTAGCGTAATGCCGCGTCGACGGGCATATTCGTTCAGGTCCGCCAACTCTTCTAACGTATAGCTGTGGCCTTTTGTGGCCAATTTAGGATAAGCCGTAGACGGGAAGGTAAAGGCTGAATCGTCCGTCAGGTGCAGCTGTAGGTAGTTCAGTTTGTACCATCGGCAGAGGTCAATAGCTGATTTTATGCTTTCTGGTGAGTAATAGGATCGGGCTACGTCTAGCATCAGGCTCCGGTAGCTGTAATCGGGCTGGTCTTTGATGGTCATCCGGGGCAAAGTGCCCTCATCGGTTATCGATTGGAGCAATGTTGTGACCCCCATGGCAACGGCATTATATGAGCCGCCGGTGATGCTCGGTTGATCCGTCGTGTTCAGGATGTAAGCTTCTTCGTCAAGTGCAGGATCAATACTTAGTGAGAGGTAAACCGGAGGTTCTTCGTCTTTGTAGTGATGCCCAATGAGTAGGTCTTTTCCTGGATTGACCATAGCAGCCAAGGGTTCTAATTCTGGAGAGAGGGCATTTACCGTGAACTGGTTAAGGACGCTAATACCGCCAAAGTCCGAAGCTACCTCATTTGGATAAGGAAGTAGCAAAGGGTCTATCCGCTTCTCATTATCAGCGTTACACGCGCAAATCAATAAGAGTAGTGCAAGAAAAGGTAGGTGTAGTTTCATGGGCGAAAGTTAAGATTCTGGGTTGACTCTTGGACGATGCGCTCTCCGAGCACGAGCGGTAAGAGCAGCCTCCGGCTGCGACGCACGCAGAGCGTGCTCACACCGCTCGCGCTCCGAGAGCGCATCGTCCAGACTAAACCACCAGCAAGCCATAAGCCCGTACCATGTCCATTTCTTCGGTATACCAGAAATCTTCAAGTGCAATGCCCGTAGCCCGCTCAAAGTCGAACCGGAAAGAGGCTATTGTTACCGGCTGCTCTTCATCCTCTTTCAGGTCAATAAGCACATCATACAGCCACTTACCTATGGTAGAAGGCAGCACTAAAAGATCTTCGTCCCGGCGATCAAAAAGGGAAAGTTCGACATCACTATTCTCCAAAGTTAAACAGGAAGGCTCACCGCCGAGCCACACTAATCTGCCGTTGGAACGAGACAATTGATCTTGTTCAAAATCCAGGCAATCTGAAATATAATCTGGAGAAATATTTGTGGTTGGCACCTCAAAGTCAAACCAATCGCCTAGTGGATAATCGAAGCACATACCGTGCATATAGTTGAAGAGCGATTTCTTGAGTCCGAAGCTGAACTTCCCGTGATCGATGCCAGTCTTGTCGGTAAACTGAACGTCGTTGTTGGCGAAGGTGATTTCGTTGTAGTGTGGAGTTATGTTGTAACTATCTGGGTCTAAGCCAACGGGGCTGTGGGCCGTCAGGGCGAATTGGTGCCAAAAACCAGACTGGATGATTCCGGCCTGAAAGAGTTGCCGCACCATTTCAAGGCTGTCGATAGTTTCCTGCTCCGTTTGTGTCGGATAGCCGTACATAAGGTAGCTGTGCACCATGATGCCCGCGTCAGTAAAAGCACCAGTTACCCTTGCGACTTGCGCTACGGTAACACCTTTTTTGATCAGGTCCAAAAGGCGGTCAGAAGCCACTTCCAATCCGCCAGAAACTGCAATACAGCCGCTGGCCTGGAGTAAGCGGCAAAGGTCCGGGGTGAAGCTTTTCTCGAAGCGGATGTTCGTCCACCAAGTCAAGCGCAGTTTACGGCGGATGATCTCCAGGGCCAGGTCACGCATCAGGGCGGGCGGCGCGGCTTCGTCCACGAAGTGGAAGCCAGTTTCTCCGGTTTGGTCGATGAGTTCTTCCATCCGATCTACCAGCATAGTGGCCTGCACGGGTTGGTAATTGCCAATATAATCGAGGCTCACGTCGCAGAAGGTGCATTTACCCCAGTAGCAGCCGTGGGCCATGGTCAGTTTGTTCCAGCGGCCATCGCTCCAAAGACTATGCATCGGGTTGGCGATCTCGATGACGGAGATGTAGCGGTCTAGCGGCAGGCCTGTATAATCCGGGGTGCCGACTTCGCTCTGTCGATAGTCGCGTTGTAGGGAGAAGTCGTTGTAGATGACCTTTCCTTCTTCCAAATGGAAAGTTCTTTTCAGCAGTGGTTTAATGGGCGCGGCCGCAGGTGCAATAGTTGTTTTATCGCTTGAGGACAAATGCTTTAGCAGGAGTTCAAGTGGCAATTCTCCGTCGTCTAGCGTGATGTAATCGAAGTACTCAAACACCCGGACATCAGTAACGGAGCGCAGCTCTGTATTTGGAAACCCTCCGCCCATAGCCGTCTTTATGTTAGGATAGGTTTGCTTTAAGTGTTGGGCGCAGCGGAAGGCGGAGTATAGATTGCCGGGGAAAGGGACGCTGAAGCAGATCAATTTTAGCTCGTCGGCCGCAGCGGGCGCTAGCCCTGATTCGTCCGCTGAACGGGGCTTGGGATTCTCGATTCTCGATTCAGGATTCTCGATTCT